>JAFMVE010000019.1 GCA_025499705.1 Carboxylicivirga caseinilyticus | reverse complement strand
AATTTCTTAGCGTTTAGCATGTCGTTCGTTTTTAGTTTTCCGAAAAATAAAAACTGACATGGGGATATTTTAGGCGGAGTTTACCGGATGCTTACTATTAAACACTAATTACTTATAGTCCCACCTCCCTCTAACCTCAAAATATTTTATCCAAAAAATTTTATCTAATCCTAATTTATCTTTCTCAGGAATTGTTATTGGTAAACCGAAATGTTTACCTCTAACCTTCTCAATATATCTTTCATTAATCTCATTCTGAGCATTTATAAAATGATTAAACATTAATAAGACTTTATGAAATCGTACTTCCCATTCATCATAGGTGATATTTGAAAGCTTATAATGCTTACTATCTGGCTTATTACCTAAAATTATATTTCTACCTACATGGTAATATTTTGAGTGTGCAATCGCATTTCTAATTTGATTAGAATAAACTTCCTCTATTAAATCATATAACTCAGGACATATTCCTTTTAATGGTGCTTGAACGTAATCCTTTATTATTATTCTTCTATGTTCAATTTTACCATTAAGTAATTCCCAATCATAAGACTTACCTAGGGCAAGATTCACTAAATTTAAAAGTTTAGAGAGAATTATATCGGATTCCCAAAATTTAAGATATATCATTAATTCAAGATCAATAGAAAGCTTCTCATTTCTTTTAAACTCTTCTGAGTCTCTTTCTTCATCTGTTATTTCTGATTTAGATCTTACATTTCTTCTATAGGCATCATAAAAATCATAAATAGAAAAATAGCAATGTCCAAACACCCCAGAACCAATCATAAAAGGACTAAGTTTTTTTGCTCGTAATGAATCTTCTAATTGAATATTCCTCCAACCATTGATACATATCAAAAGAATATCATTCTTATTCCTTTGATTCTGTTCTGCCATTTTTTGTAATTTTTCGAAAGCATTTTTTACATTCTTATCATATTTAAAAAGTGTTTCAGAATATATCATTTAATATATTTTATTTCAATGATGTTCTTATAAATTCTGTCAAATTGTTATTTAGGATTTAACTGAGAAACCATTCTAGAGCATAAAGGGAGCTTAATTGCTCCCTATGTTCTAGTTCAAATATCTTACTGTTGCCTCTAGGAGCTTATCAGAGAATTTATATATATCATCAAGCTTCTCAATCAATATTCTTTCCTCTTTCTTATTCTCATCAAACAAACCAATATACTTTTTACCTCCGTTCAAATGAAGTCTGCATATTGGCTTACGGTTATTATCATCAACTAAAATTCCGAAGTAAGATTGAGTATCACGATATACAACCCTTTCAGCATCTATTTGAGTTCTAACAATAGAGCGAACAATATGATATCCTTCAATTTCTTCCTGAGTTGTTTCTATTTTGCTTTCTTCAACAACTTCTTCAAATTCTTCATGTGATTCTTCTTCCTTCTTCAATGCTGAATGAAGTCTATCATTAACAATTTCTTTGATAGATTGATTAGTTGCTTTTTTTACTATTCCTGTAAGTTGCTCCAATACTTTTGCGGTTATTTTACCAGAATAGATCTGTTTTCCAAAGAAACGAACAAAATCTTCTGAAGGCTCATTCAGTTCTTTAACTAAGATTTCTTTGATAGCTGACGAATATTTCAATTCACTAGCGCTATCTATGATTTTATCTATATCAAAATTGGCCTTCTGGAATTTCTTCAACTCATTAACCTCATGGTCTTTCAAATTTTCGAAATCAATAACCAAAAAAGGCTCATTATCCATCTTATTAGATTCTTCCAAATCTGTATAAAAGCGATATTCTGCACCGTTAGTAAGAAGACCAAAGCGAGCTTTTGTTACATGAAAATATCTATGTAGTTGAGAATTGTGAACATTTAAATTCTCTTTCCAGTGCTTACACTCAATAATCATTATAGGTGTATTATCCTGTAAAATAGCATAATCAACCTTTTCCCCCTTCTTTGTTCCAATATCAGCAACAAACTCAGGTATTACTTCCATTGGATTAAATACATCATAACCTAATAATTGTATAAAAGGCATAATTAAGCCATTTTTGGTGGCTTCTTCGGTTTGAAGATTTGGCTTCAGTGTCAAAACCCTCTCTGTGAATGCTTTAAGATTAGCTTGAAACTCCATTATTGTCAATTTTTTCTATTAGTATGTTAATTTGAGATTCTAATTTACCAATTTTTTTCTCAAGTAAATCATTATTATCACTCACCATCGCATCAACAAATATTGAGTTTACTAAAGACAATCCAAATATTCCACCACTCATTACTATGAAAATAAAATAAATATATGTGAAAAAGGTCTGCACTGAATTGTATGAATGAACTATTGATTCAGGAATTTCATACCATCCCTCAACCGTAAAAATTTTAAATATGGAATACAGAGATAAAAGCGGATTTTCAAAATATTCAGGTGCAGTTTCAGCAAATAGATAAAATGAAAATATACTCATAATAAAAAGGTATACTGAAAAACCAATTAACACGACTAAAGATGTCTTTAAAGCTCTATTTATACCCTTAATTAATTCATTTATTTCAGTTACAAACTTAATAAACCTAAAAGCCTTAAATGCCCTCAATGCTCTAAGAACAAGCAAATAACTAAGATCAAAGTTTGAACTTTCAATAAACATTGTAAAAAATGCAGGTATAGAGAGAACAATTAATACAAAATCAAGAATATTCCAACTCGAATAAAAATATAACTTCCCAAAGTGCTTAATTTTAACTATTAATTCAATTACAAACAGAATAGTGATAAACCCATCTAACCCCCGTAAAAATTTGATTATATCAGGTTCTATATTAAATCCTGTAATGAAGATTATTAAGGAATTAATTAAGATAATTGTCAATATAAACCTGTCATTAAGAAATATTTTTTCATTATATAAAACACTTAAAATCAAACATTTAATTAATTATAATTCTCTAAGGTAAAACAATACATATAATACCTAAAATAAAAAGAGGGTATCTTCTGATATAGAAAAAGGGTAAAACACTACATTTTACCCCTCTTTAATTTATGCTTCCCGATTTTCTGATAAATATAACTTTTATTTATTTAGGAATCAATGAACTTAAAGCAACAATTATTTTTTTGATATCTTTTATTTAATGAGGTTATATAAATTACATATTCACAATAATAGGCGTTAACTCTTTTTTGAGTTTATCATATTCTTCCTGACTAATAATTTCTAAATCTAATAACTTCTTAGCTTCTGAAAGTTTATTGATTGCTTCATCTCTTGTCATTTTTGAGTTCTTATTTACTACTTCACCTACTTCTATAGCAGAATCATAATCTATATAAACAGGAACTAAACCATACCCCTTAAAAGCAACATACACCTTATAACCTTGTGATTTTGTTCCAAAACTCCTAAAATGGTCAACAAAAACAACCTTATCTGCTAACCAAATCGCGCAAGGTTGACCGCCTTGTGTTATATATTGAAAACCTTTATCTGATATTGCCTTTCCAAGTTTTAATGTATCACCAACCTTTAATAAATCACCATTTTTTGTTAAATACTCGGTGTATTTTGCCTTTTGTGTGACATTACCATATTCAGCTTTCTGCCCAAATAATATAGTAGACATACTCACAACTAATAGAATCATTAGAAATCTGTTCATTTTGTAAAATTATAGTTCATGTATCTAACTGTAAACCCTTTAATATTAGTTTAAAATTCCATTATTGTTAATTTAGAATTTCTTTTCCTAAAAATCAACATCAAAGAAATCAGATTCGATTAGTTGAACACCGTCAATGTACTTGCCGTTAATATCCTTATTTTCCATATACAGGCTTATCTCTTTGCCTTCATGCTCCTTCATTTCTGGTAAGTTTTCGATAATATCCACAAAACCACCATAATTTTTAATTTTCGATTGTGGATTAATGGCCAATTTCAAATACTCTTTTTCACTAAATAATAAGCGTTCGCCACAATTACAAAGAATCGCTGTCATATTTCCCCAAGGTGTTGAAAACGTAAAATGTCTATTACTACTGACCACATGATGAGTACTATCAAAATCCCCTGAATAATTTACCATGCTGGGCGTTGGTGTACCACAGGCGTATTTTTTGGTACTTTTTTGATTCATTTTTAGTTTTTTCATTTTTCTTTATTTATCGGTTTGAAATAAGGTTTGAAATTTCCACTAATAAGGCATTTAACTCTCTTATTGCCTTCTCTAAGGCTGTAACACTAGGGTTTTGTTTTACGCCTCTAACACCTTTCATCATTACCCCTTCATCATTGATGTGATTTGTATAAAAAAGGCATAGATTGTTAAGATTATTTGCCTGTACTATCAAAGACTCAATGTGAGGTTCCATGATGTTAAGCTCCTTGAGATAGTGCTTTAGATTGGTTAGTTTTGGATTCTTATATCTTAGGATATTGATATTTTCTCTCTTCATTTTTTAAATTATTTGGTATAAAAGGGGGTGTTTTTATTGCTTTTAATGTATTTTTTTCATACTTTTAATTATTGATTCAAAAGGCCTAAAACGCTTTATTATCAAGCATTTCCTGAGATTTTTTTTCAAAATCTTAATTTTCCTCAAAAAGCTCCTACTTTTCTTTATTTAAGCGCATTCCAGCAGGAAAGGACTAATTCATTTTTCAATCGCTTATCGATGGGTATCCAAATGTTGCTGTCGGGTGGTTTCGTTTATGTTAAATATCTGCATATCAGCCCCCCACACCTTATATATTTACACCTCATGAGGTAATTAAAATTCAGGTCGATTCGTTTTTTATATTCATGTGATAGATAGACATATACAACAACATACTTATCACTCATCAATCTATCAGAGAATTATTTTATTTCTTTACTCATGTAGTTGTATGAATCAATACTCATGAGGTTAAAGAATGTAAGTAACCAGGTAACAACATCAGTATTTCTCTATTATAATAGTAGATAATCACTGTGTAAATACTGTAAACATTGCAGCCTATACCGGCCACCATTCAATATTGATTTATGATTGTTATTATAACTATGCACCATATGGTAGGTAGTATCTTAAATCGTTTGGTTTGGTTTCTTGTTATTGTTAATCTTTGATGTGAGGTTGTTGTGTGTTGTTATACTCATCTCATAGAGTAGTATATTATTTCCTTTCTTAATTTATTTGTTCTGTTCTCTTCTCTGTTTGTTATTCTTTCTCTATTCGTGTTGAGGCTATTAATTTATATTTCTTTCTTCTTGTGGTTTGATATATTAACTCTTCTTCATACTTAATGAGTGATTGCTCATTGTTGTGCAGCTCTTTCCTTTCTCTAAAGCTTTCATAAACGGAACTGTAATATATCTCTGAAGCTTTCATTAATCTTCTTCTTGCTCCAATATCATTAATTACAAAATGTTTCATTATTAATTGGTTATTAAAAAGAGGTAAATAATGAGGCCTCAACCTCACTAAATACCCCTTTAAGAATATATAACATTAGATGAAAGTTCTTTAATCTTCTTTCAAGTCGGCCTGAGAATGAATTATTTTAGTGGATCTCTTTATATCCTCATCCGTTGCAAGTGTTCTGGTTGAATGCTTTGTAAGCCTTTGAGTGTTCAGTTCCTTTCTTTCCTCTTGAAATTTATCGAACTCTTCTTTTGTTTTAAATTGGCCTAAAAAATTACCCTTTGTCTCTTTGGTGTATTCATCCAGAACAGCTTTATTTTTTGCTTTTAATTCCTCAAATTTCTGATCGTGTTCTTTGCCTATTAACACACCAAGCTCTCTTTCTATGGCTGTCAATTGCCTTTCATAATCGAAAAGGAAGTCATCAACCTCCTTAAATTTTGCGCCTGTTCTTTCAAGGTCTTTTCGGTATTGCTTGCCTCTCTGAATGAATTGAGTAACTGTCTCTTTTTCTTTATTGTATGGTTTGAATTTTTCCATTGTTGTAATTATTTAATTAAAAATGATTTGTTTTTTTCAGCGTTATTTTCTTCAATTTTACGTTTTAGTCTTTCTCTGCTTTCAGTGTAACCACTATATTGATCTGGAAGGCTATCGAAAGACTCATTTTCTGGAAGGTTAGCGACTAACCATTTAATAGCTTCAGGGGTAATATTTAATGCGATGTTCTCTAATGGTGAATTCATTACATTATCGTTTTTTTTATGAACAGTAATAAGCCCCAGATTGAACCATCTTTGTATCAGAATGGGAGTATCTTCAAATTTAAAACTAAAGCCTTTCGAAATTCTTATTTGACTAAATAGTTGATCGGCTGTAATTGATATGGAAGTACGCCCTCTAAAAAAGACACTATATTGCTCTTTTAGAATCTCATAGGCTTGATTCTTTTTATCTTCTTCCATGTATTTCGCTGCAATACTTCGCCCCCTATTATTGATAGAAAAGAAACGTGTTTTTTTAATGGTTTTTGTGTCAAAACTTGTGTAAGTGTGGTTGTAAAAATAGATTGAGAGTAATAAATCAAGTTTTTCGGGTGTTAGATTTAATCCTTTTTTGCTCAGAATTGAGCTAATTTTGCTTTTTTCATGCTTCTCAAGGCCGAAATTATCAACAGTTTTCGAAAAACTAATCAGCTCTTTTTCTGTCAGTTCTACTTGTTTTCTGTTTACCTCTCTAACTTCATGAGGTGTTAGCGATTCTTTGTCTTGATTTGTGGGTTTTTTACCCATCTTTTTAAAAAAATTCATAGTGTAACTAATTAATAAGTAATTAAAAAAGGAGATTGAAGAAGATATAATCTTCCATAACCTCCTGAGAATATATTGATAAAGAAAAAATCATTTTAAAAGTACGGGAAAGGTATTTGTGCCCTTTCACCGCACTGCCAGATATAAAGCGAATTGAATGTCGATGTGAAAAACGGACGTTAAAAATAGTATTCAACGCCCGTGAAATGTATAAATCAAATAAAAGAGAGTCAAAGAAAAAACACAGGCGTAAAACAGCGTTATGTCTATACCTGTGTGAGTATATATAAATCAAAAAAGAGCGAATTATAAAACAGGCGTTAAGTAACGTTTTACTAATACCTGTTGAACAGTATAAATCGTAAAATAACAGAGATTTTAATGTGATTTCTCATTTTTGAGATGGTGGGTAATTAGTGTTTCAATTCCAATTACCCAGATAAGATGTGCGATTTAACAATTTACGTAAATAGGTTATAATTAAGTTTTTGCACACCTTTAAATTATTATGACATGGTTAATATTCGGTTAACCTCTGATTGTTGAATCAAGTATTTACGGCCAAAATGGAGGGCTTTTATTTTTTTAAGCGTAATCCAGTTGTATATAGTCCGATCTGTTACCCGAAATATATCGGCCACCTCGGCCACTGTTAGTAAATTTTCTTGTTTCATGGTGTTACGTTTAACGTGTATTATTGATAGTTAATTCAGTAATAGGAGCAAAAAAAATATTTAATTCTCTTTACTTTATGAGGAATGATGTGAAATTTTTTATTTGGTAATTAAATTAGAGTGTTTAAATTTCAGTTACTTTCTGAATAGTCAACGGACGTCTTATTTATTAATCAAATCTAACATGTTTTTTAAACGTTATATAGTTGAAAAAATTTACCCATTTTCATTTGGTAGTAGTCCATATACACCCGAAAGAAAAACTGTAAGCAAAAGACAACTAAATAATCTTGAACCAAATGAATGGAGAGTAGTTGGTTATGACTACCTTTTAATTTCCAGCTTAGTTAGATGGTGGCTAAACTTGCAAGTATCAAATAGATTAACTATAATTTTATTTGCGATTGGTTTATTAATTATTCCAGAAGTTAAAAACTTGTTAAGTAAAGAATACCTTTATTCAATAAATAGTGTTAAAACACTGACAACCCAAAATAAATATTTAATGAATCAGATTGACTCAATAAAACGCGAATATAAATTGCTGCATGACTCTTTAAATGTTATTAAGGCCAAACAAAAAGATATATCAATACAAAAACAAACCAAACAATAAGAAATGGTGTTATGCTTGACTTCTTTTCTTTAACATCAACTTTTTTTTTGGTTTCAAAAGACCTAGACAGTTTATATTTATCCCTTTCCATAATTACTAATATTTAATAATAATTTTTCTTAAATAACTTACCATGTTTACCCCAAAATCATACTCAATAAGACATAAAATATTAGTATTTCTTAGATCTGAAAGATTTAAGTTTGATCCAAAATACCCAAACTCAGATGATTTTTCTTTTACTATTAAAGAGATATCTGATGGAATCAACCATAAAGAATCTCTAATTGATGAACAAATTGATGTTCTATATAGAACAAAAGAAGTTTATGAAAAAACTTATGATGATAGAGAAAATAAATACTATATATCCGAAATTGGTCTATATAGTGTTGGTAAAAAAGAAATACTTAATGAAGGAATGTCTGTTCGTAGCAACATTTTTAATAATCTCACTGCAAGTGTGACTCAAATTATAATAACACTTATTGCTATGTTTACAATTTACATGAACATTAAAACAACATCTAAAAATTTTGATTTAATGCAATTGCAAATTGATAAGCAACAAGATAACATAAACCAATTAGAATCATCCATAAAAGAACTTCAACAATACTATAAACAGTATCAGACGAAAAAGGACACCATTTCTTTCTCCCAATAAAATCTACTGCAAACCACCAATGAAATCTGTCTATCCAATTCATAACTTTCCTATTAAATTACATACACCCCTCTACTATTATGGGTTTTGAATGTGTGATTAGAACAAACACCCCTCTACTATTATATCACTTTGAATGTCCAAATCATTAATAAATCACATAGGTGTCTCTACTCTTATGTGTTTTGAATATCCAAATCATTATTAAATTACACACACACCTCTACTCTTATATGTTTTGAATGTGTGATTAGAACAAACACCCCTACATATATAATAGGGGTTAAAATACTAAATGGAAGAACTTTTCAAGTGTTGTTATAATAATCATCTTGTATAACACAATCAATACACACTGACAAACAGATACATATACAATTATTTTGAGGCATTATTCTTTTTATCTATGATAAATTGAAATATTATAACATTTATTTATACAATTCCCATGAAACCCTTATAAAATAAGGAAAAATGCTATTTTATATAAGTATTCCATTACTTAATCACTAAATATTTTCAAAGTATTAAAATCTGAAATATCAGTAAAAATTAGCATTAAAAACACTTCATATACCTCATATATAAACTGTTATAATCCTTTACACATAAGCGTTATTTTACAGCCTTATCTATACTAATTCATCCAATAATAGCACATATATAATATTGAATAATAGATATTTAAATAATTTTGTAACAATGAATGTACTTTATGAAAAGTTGTTTTGTGTTTAATCCAGAAAAGAGAATTAATATATTTCATTTCTTAACTGATATTATTTACATATTTTATCTTATATGATTCATAAGGCATTTAAGCCACTATCTCAAGTCGAGTGGATACCATGTACCACTCAAGGGGTAAAAGCGGTTTAAATAGGCGTATTTATAATAAAAACGGGTATTCAATCAAATTAAATTAATCTATACTTTTTACTTTATGAGAATTTATATTATTTTTATCTACTCATAAAGTGAATATTTATTATATTCACAATAACCCATTTTTAAGCCATTATCTCAAGTCAAGTGGATACTACATACCACTCAAGGGGTAAAAGTTAAAATACAGGGCGTAAAATATACAAAAATGACTATTGATTCAAATTACACTTACTTGTATTTTTACCTTATGGGAAATTTACTTTTAATTTTGCATAAGGTAATTGAAATCTAAAATCATAAAAATGAAGTAAAGGAATAAATACACATGAAGTATGTTTGATTCAATTACAAAATGAAGTTTCTTAATTCAATTAATTTTCAAGAGCTAATCTTACTTTATTTACCTTATGAGGAATTACCATTTAATTACTTTCTCATAAAGTCTTTTAATTCTATTTTTTATTTTAATAAATATTAAAGTTGCAAAATTCATTTTTGCAACCTCTTTATAATACTTTTCTAAAATAAAACTCTTTTATAATAGAGAGTATCATAAAAGTACCCTACAGAGTATCATAAAAGTACCCTCAGGGTATCAAAAAAGTAACCTGTTATTATAATAAAAAAACTAATCTGATATATCATTTAAAGTCCTCCAAATATCAACATCTAAACAGTCGGATTCGCCAAAAATACTTTTTACAATCTGATTTAGCCGAGATCTTTGTTTTTTAGTTAAGCCAAATTTATTTTGGCAATACTTAATAGTTGGTAGGTAGTTGTTACCATTAGATAAATATAACCACCTCATGAGGTCTATATCCTCCTTTTTTCCACTTCTCAAAAAATCACCCGAAAAATGAAAAAACACATCATTCTTAAAAGGGCGTATGAAATACTTATTCTCTCGTATAGTCCTTTTTTTGTTTAAAAGTTTCTTTTCTGCCAATTTTTGAATCGCTCTTTTTGCTGAGACTATTGAGATCCCAGTCATAACCATTATATCATTGTATGTGATACTGAAAGGTTGACCATAACCATAATGACCGACTAAGGCCAAATAAACCATGATATCTGTATTTGTAAGCTCAAAATCACATATTACACCTTTGGGGATGGGTTGATCATCCTTAAAATCACATTTGTTCTCTTCAATGTAATTGATTAATTCACTCTTTAATTTATCATCTGTCATCTTTGCTGCTTATTTCGCACCGTTGGGTGCTAATTGTTACTGATTTGATTACTCCCTTTTTAACTAATTTAGTGACTACTGTCTTACTGACTTCCAGATAGTCACATAATGCCTTTCTATTAGCTATTTTTGTCCCATCTATGAGTAAATAGTAATGATTGTTTGTTTCCATGATGTTTGATTTTTGGTTGTAACTATGACTACATTGACTATTATATTGACATATCATCGCTTAAATCCTTATAAAACGATGATGCATCATAACATCGAACTTGCCAATTATTATCTGCTTTCATTTTTCTTACCTGTTCGGGTGTTGGTTTAAAATAAACTTCCTTAAACCAACCGTCTATGTTTACCTCTACGAATTTATCCCAGACTATAACTTCTTTCAGAATATCTTTTATTTGCTCTTTAAAGATTGTATCATCTTTGCTGAAATGCCCAACTTCGCCACTAATAGACTTATTAAAGGAAGTGTTTTCGTCCTTCAGTGATAATATTTTCACATCAATGTTTTTTATTTCCTCTGACGAATCTCCTTTAATTTCTTTGTACTCACTATCTGATAATTCCCCATCAACAAATAATAATCTTGCTCTTTTAAGCCTATCTGCCAGCTTTTTTCGATCTTTCTCATGGTTCTCTATCTCTGCATTATTTAGGCTTATTTTACGCTCTAATTTACTCCTTGTCTCTTCTTGAAGTGCTTTCTCTGCGTATTTGTCGAAATGATGTCGAACGACATGATAAAGCCATGGGCGACTTATTGAAATACGACATTTTGTACCTGACTCCTTTTTCTTTTCTGCGTCACTACTACACCGATAAACATTTGTACCCTGTTTTTCATTTACAACCTGATACATTGGGCTTCCGCATTTCTTACAAAAAATCTTACCGATAAGAATGTTGGTATTTACTATTTTATTGCCTACATATTTGTCTTTCAAGTCAATTTTATCATTGGCTTTTTGCCATAATTCAGAATCAATAATTGAAGGAGCTTCAAGTACTAAACCCTTATATCTTCTCTCTCCTTTATACATTGTATTTCGTGCTATCGTGTAGATACTTGGATTTCTCCACCTCTTTAATGCAGTTGTCGCATTAAGGTGTGCTGCTATTGATCTGCACCCTATACCTTCAGCTAACATATTAAAGATGGTAGCTATATCTTTTGCCTGTTCTTTGTTAACAACTGGTTTCCCTTCAACAATATCATAGCCATAACAGCCATTAAAACCACCTCCCTTTTTTGCCTTCTCCATTTTGCCAGATATTGTTCTTGTTGACAATTGCTCCGTTTCCATTTCGGCCAAGGCTGAAAGAACATTAATCATTAAAGTTGCTGTAGTTGTTTTGTTTCCATTATCATCAAGAGTAATTAAGTTATCTTTCTTAATCCAAAGACAAACCTTTTTTGAGGTTAGATCCTCAAATATTTTAATAACATCTTTGTTTCTACGCCCTAACCTTGACAACTCCCAACAAAAAACATTTTTGATATTATGTCTTTCGGTATATTTCAGCATTTTTTGCAGTTCTTTTCTTTCATCTGCTTTCGTTTTAGTTGCTGAAATTTTTTCTAAAAATGTTTCTTCAATAGTCACACCAAATGAGGCAGCCCATTGCTTTAATTCTGTAACTTGCCTTGTATAATCTTGGTCTTTTGAGCTAACTCGACCATAAATAACACCCTTTTTCATTTTGTTCCTATTTTGTTGCTATTTTTGTTCTGATGATGATATAAATATAATGACATTAAATAAATTTTCATATCCACCATTGGCTGAAAGAATGAGGCCTCAAAACCTTGATGATTACATTGGACAAAAACATCTGGTTGGCAATGGAGCCGTTCTTCGTAAGATGATAGACAGAAAAGTTATATCATCTATTATTCTTTGGGGACCTCCGGGTGTTGGAAAAACTACTTTGGCACGAATAATTTCCAAAACACTGGAAAGACCATTTTATGTACTGTCAGCTATTAATTCGGGTGTTAAAGATGTGCGTGAAGCTATTGATAAAGCTCGTAAATCGAGGTTTTTCAGTTCGCCCTCTCCTATTTTGTTTATTGATGAGATTCACCGATTCAGTAAATCACAACAGGATAGTCTGCTTGGTGCCGTTGAAGAAGGTGTTGTCACACTAATTGGTGCAACTACCGAAAATCCATCGTTTGAGGTTATTTCGCCGCTTTTATCTCGTTGTCAGGTATATGTTCTCAAAGCATTGGAGAAAGAGGACCTGCTGGATCTGGTAAACAGGGTATTAACCAAAGATATTTTACTGAAAGATAAAAAGGTAACCATTGAAGAAGATAATGCCTTACTTCGATATTCAGGTGGTGATGCCCGTAAAATGTTGAATATTATAGAACTGGTAACCAATGCTGAGATTAACAAGGATGAAATACTCATAAACGATGAACTGGTAACAAATCATTTGCAACAAAACCCTGCCCAATACGATAAAAACGGAGAGATGCATTACGATATCATCTCAGCTTTTATCAAGTCAATCAGGGGAAGTGATCCTGATGCTGCAGTTTATTGGCTGGCCCGTATGGTCGAAGGTGGCGAAGACCCAAAGTTCATAGCCAGAAGGCTCATCATCTCAGCTTCGGAAGATATTGGTTTGGCTAATCCAAACGCTTTATTATTAGCAACTAACTGTTTTGATGCAATCAATAAAGTAGGTTGGCCTGAATCGAGAATCATTCTTTCGCAAACAACCATTTATCTGGCCACCAGCGCAAAGAGTAACTCAGCATATATGGCAATAAACGATGCTCAGGCACTGGTTAAACAAACCGGTAATTTACCTGTACCGCTGCATTTACGAAATGCTCCAACAAAGTTGATGAAAGAATTAAATTACGGCAAAGAATACAAGTATTCTCACGATTATCCTAATAACTTTGCAGCGCAGGATTTTCTGCCTGACGAAATCAAGAGTCACCAATTATACAAACCTCAAAAAAATGCCCAGGAAACTAAAATTGATGAACGCATGAAGTTTTTGTGGAAAGATTATAAGTAAGTTGGTTAGTTTTAAGAGTAGTAAAATAATGTGTACAAAGTATCAAGACATAAGTATCAAGAAAATTTACTGCACTCAACAAATGTTACTATTATCTGGAATGTATTGTAGTATAAGTACTTTATGGACATGACTAATAGCTATCCCAACAGCCATCAGCTTTTGTTTATTAAGTTCCATAATGTAGTTTTATATTAAAATCAAAATATTGAGAAAATCACAATAATTATCACAATGGAAATAAATAAAATACCACGCATAAAGCACACCGACAGCGGTAATTTCTTTTTACTGGCTGGCCCATGTGCAATTGAAGGCGAAGAAATGGCCTTACGTATTGCCGAAAAAGTAGTGAGTATAACCGATAAACTAAAGATCCCTTATATCTTCAAAGGATCATACCGAAAAGCAAATCGCTCACGCATCGATTCATTTAGTGGCATTGGTGACGAAAAGGCGTTGAAGATCCTTCGAAAAGTAAGTGAGACATTCAACATTCCAACGGTTACAGATATCCATGCAGCTAATGAAGCAGCCATGGCAGCCGAATATGTTGACGTATTGCAAATACCCGCTTTTTTGTGCCGTCAAACGGACCTATTGATTGCCGCTGCAGAAACCGGCAAAGTGGTGAATATTAAAAAAGGTCAGTTTTTAAGTGCTGAATCAATGGTATTTGCGGTTAATAAAGTAAAAGACTCAGGTAACAACCAGATTATTTTAACTGATCGTGGAAACATGTTTGGTTATCAGGATTTGGTGGTTGATTATCGCGGGATACCAACCATGCAAAAATTTGATGTTCCTGTTGTATTGGATATTACCCACTCACTGCAACAACCTAATCAAAGCAGCGGTGTTACAGGAGGAAAACCAGAATTGATTGAAACAGTTGCACGTGCCGGCATTGCAGTTGGTGTTGATGGTTTATTTATTGAAACGCATTTCGATCCGGCCAATGCCAAATCAGATGGAGCAAATATGCTTCATCTTGATCTGCTTGAAGGTTTGATGACGAGATTAACAGCTATCAGAAAAACAATAATCGAATTTTAAATATGCAAGAGGCTGCCTAAAATGGACAGCCTCTTTACTCATTCTATTACTGTTTATTTCTTATAGTACTTTAATGCTTCCGGCATATAAGCATTCAGGTCTTTGATACGGGTTTCATCAGAAGGGTGAGTACTCATCCATTCTGGCGGTGCAGCTCCTCCCATTTCTGACATTCGTTGCCAGAATGGTACTGCTTCATTTGGATTATACCCTGCCATTGCCATAAAAATCAATCCCATCTTATCAGCTTCTGTCTCATGTGTGCGCGAGAAAGGTAGCATAAATCCATACTGAGAGCCTAAACCAAAGGCAGCCATTGCAATCTGTTGTGTCTGTTCTGGTTTTTCACTTATAGCAACAGAAAGTGCTGCTCCTCCTAATTGTACACCCAATTGCTGACTCATTCTTTCGTTTCCATGCTTGGCAACCGCGTGGGCAATTTCGTGGCCCATTACAACCGCAATACCTGTTTCATCCTTACAATAAGGTAAAATACCAGTATAAAAAACCACTTTCCCACCTGGCATACACCAGGCATTAGGTGTTTCGTCTTCAACCAAATTAAATTCCCATTCAAAACCGGAAATCTGACTTGAATAACCATTGTCAGACATATATTTCTCAACAGCAGCAGAAATTTTCTGTCCTACCTTTTTAATTAAAGCTGTTTTTTCTGCATCGGTCGATACTTTATTTTCCTTTAGAAACTCTTCATACTGAGTAAAACTCATTGACATCATCTCAGAGTCTGACACCAGGTTTAATTGCTTACGACCGGTAATAGGAACTGTAGCACATGCAACTACAATACCCAATAAAAGGACAGAACTTACTACTACCTGCCATTTCTTTAATAGTTTTATCATTTCTTCATTAATTAAGTTAGATTTATTAGTAAGGAATATTGCACTAAATTAGTTGAGAATATTTAATCTTACATTATTTAAAACATTTAATTACTCAACAAAACATAAAAAAGGGTGAATATGTTTCAATGCATATACACCCTTTTTCTATAATATTTACTGAATTTTATTTATCTAAATGAATAGGTTTACATTAGATTTTTCGGCTTCTTCGAGGTAATTAGCAACTCCTCCGATGTTTACTCCATCTATTAATTCTTCTTGCTTCACTCCCATAACATCCATACTCATCTGACAAGCTATCAGGTTAATGCCCGATGAAACCGCATTTTGAATCATCACCTCCAGTGAATCCACTTTCTTATCTTTCATTCGTTTTTTCATCATCTTGGCACCCATACCTCCCATATTCATATTTGAAAGTTTCAAATCGCCACTGTGTTTAGGCATCATGATATCAAACATTTTATCCATCACACCTTTTTTCACTTTTGGCTTATTAGGTTTTTTAATGACATTTAACCCCCAGAAAGTAAAAAATATGGTCACTCTTTTACCCATGGCTGCTGCTCCGTTTGCAATCACAAACGAGGCCAGTGTTCTATCCATATCATCACTAAAAACAATCAGGGTTTTATTATCCCCTTTATCCTGAACTGAAAAACCATCTTTCAATACATCGTTTTTACGGATAATAGCAGTGATCTCACCATTTTCCTTTTCACGGGTCAACAATTCATTACCTGTAACCTTGCACCATGATGCCACATCGTTATAAAAACCGGGATCACTGGCCTTAATCATTAACTGACCTTCAGTAGGAAGTTTGTCCATTTCGGTTTTCAGTTTCATGATTGGACCCGGACACTGCAAACCACATGCATCAACTTCTAAAATATCAGTTTTAATGGTTGGCATTTTTGTAATGGTTTGGGCCTGCATAACTTCAGCATTCTCATCACATTGAATTCTGTTATCCTGAGGTTTAATCGCATTATTATAAACCTTTAAACCCCCAGACAGGTTATAAACTTCTTCGTATCCGTTCTGACGAAGTATACGGGCTGCCAGATAACCTCTAAGTCCAACACCACAGTACAATACTGTTTTCTTATCCTTTGGTATTCTATGAAGATTAGTTCGAATTGCATCTATTGGAATATTGATAGCTCCTTCAATGGCACCTAAGGCAAATTCATCAGCTGTACGTGTATCAATTAAAGTAACTTCATCCAGTTCAAGTTTATTTAATTCATAGGCTGACATAGGTTTAAATAATCCACGAATTATATTCTCAGCATTAAAACCAGCCTGATTAACCGGATCTTTAGCCGAACTAAATGGAGGTGCATAAGCATGTTCTATCTCCTGCAAATCGTAAATACTTCCTTCATTCTTAATAATGGTAGCCAGAATATCCAAACGTTTATCAACTCCTTTATAACCTACAATCTGAGCACCATATAATCGACCCGTTGTTGGACAAAACGAAATTTTTGTACTCATTTGCATGGCCCCAGGATAATAACCTGCATGCGAACCGTTATTTACGATAGTTGATTGGTAATCTATTCCGGCAGCTTTCAGGCTCTTGTCTGCCAGACCAGTGATACCTGCTGTTAAATCAAAAACTTTAGCAATGGCAGTACCAATTGAACCATTATATTTTTTTGTATGACCAAACGTTAGATTATCGGCCAGGATTCGACCTTGTTTGTTTGCAGGTCCAGCTAAAAATGCCAGGCTGGGCTTTTTCGAAATCTGATGAGGGAATTCAATACTATCACCAACCGCATATATATTTTCATCTGATGTTTGTAAATATTCATTAACCCAAACACCACCCGTTTGACCAATTTTCAATCCAGCTTCTTTTGCCAGTTTACTATCCGGACGAACACCAATGGATAAAATAATAAAATCAGCTGAAAGAATATCTCCGTCTGCCAGGCAAACATCAATATTTCCTTTATCATTATCTCTGAATGCTTTAACAGCATTATCGAGATATAAACCTACATTATTATCCTTAAAATGCTGATGTAAAATAGCCGCCATCTCAGGATCTAGCATATTCATAACCTGAGGAGCTGCCTCAACAACTGTAACATTTAATCCTCTGTGATGAAGATTTTCTGCCATTTCAAGGCCAATAAAACCTGCTCCAACCACAACTGCAGTTGCCGGTTTTGTATTATCTACAAATGCTTTGATTTTATCAGTATCCTCTACATTACGCAGCGTAAATATATTTGGATGATTGATACCTTCAATGGGCGGTACAATTGGTGATGCACCTGGTGAGAGGATCAATTTATCGTAATTAAGTTCATAGTTTTCACCTGTCTTCAGGTTATTAACTGTCACCTTTTTTTCTTCAGCATTTATTGCTGTGACCTCTGAATAAATTCGAATATCAATATTAAACCAGGCATTAAAGCTTTCAGGAGTTTGAACCATCAGGTTCTGACGTTCCTTGATTACACCTCCAATATAATAAGGTAAACCACAATTAGCATATGAGATATGTGGCCCTTTTTCAAGCATAATTATTTGTGCATTTTCATCAACTCTACGCAGGCGGGCAGCTGTTGTAGCTCCTCCTGCCACTCCTCCAATAATTACATAAACTTTATTCATGATTCTATATATTGAATTTTTTCTGTATTTGAAGCAAAGAAACTAAAAGTTTACATATCTACTTATTTAGATAGTTATAAAAAATGTTAATTAACACTTACACCAACTGTATTACATTGTATATCTGCTAATTAAATTAAAGATAAAAAGCATTAATATTTAAATCGAAGCTATTTTAGTTAGTATTAAAATTTAATCTAAAGTATTTCTATTTTTGACACTCGAAAAAGTAGATCATAAATGAATAACCTTGTAAAAAGCCATCTTAAACTCCATTTCGTTGTTTTATTATATGGTTTTACTGCTATTTTGGGCAAACTAATCAGTTTACCTGCACCACAGCTTGTTTGGTACAGAATGCTTATTGCAGCAATCATACTGGGCATTTTCATGCGTGCCAAATCAATTCCATTTTCTATCGGCAAAAAGAATATTGCAAAGATTATGGGTATTGGCGTTGTTGTTGCATTTCATTGGATTACTTTTTTCGGAGCTGTAAAAATCTCGAATGTTTCGGTCACATTAGGGTGTATGGCCTCAACCACCCTTTTTACCAGCTTTCTGGAGCCCATTGTTTTTCGTAAAAAAATAAAATGGGTTGAAGTATTGATTGGGCTAATTATAATTAGTGGCTTATACCTGATATTTCAGTTTGAATTAGGTTATATAAAGGGTATAATAACGGCTTTAACAGCTGCTTTTCTGGCAGGTCTGTTCACAGTACTAAACAAGGTATTCATTGATGAGCAACATCCGGTAACTATCAGTTTTTATGAGATGCTCAATGGCTTTATTAGCATTACAATCTTCTTGGCTTTTACAGGTACATTTAATGGCCAATTGGTTAAACCTACTGGCTGGGATGTAGTATTTGTTCTTATTCTTGGTATTGTTTGCACAGCTTATGCCTTTGTTACAGCTGTTGATGTGATGAAAGTACTATCGGCATATACGGTTGTGCTTGCCATTAATATGGAACCCGTTTATGGCATTCTAATGGCTTTCTTTATTTTCGGATCAAGTGAATTTATGTCGGCCGGATTTTATATTGGCACCCTGGTAATTCTGTTAGCTGTTTTTATTCATCCGGTATTATCAAGACAAAACAAAAAGAGAGAATAATAACCGGTATCATTCTCTCTCAATCTTTTTTGTAATTATTCTTATCTGTCGCGAAGCGATAACATTGGCTTATCTTTAAAGCCTTTAGAACCAAAAACAAGGTTCATCCCAAACATAACAGAAGCGCTCTGCATATCACCAAATATTGGAATATCATTTCCATCAATGGTGTAATTTCTATAATAAAGAGGTATCTTATCAACCATCATATAAATTTGTAATGGTCCGATAAAACTTGACAGACCAAAACCCACATGACTTTTACCTCTTATGTCGACATTATAATTTACTGAAGTAGCCAATCGATGATAAAGATTCAGATTAGCCGACACATTAAAATCCTGTCTGAAAAAATCTTTATGAAAAATGCTTCGTGATAAAAATCCTAAAGAGAATACATGATTGACATTATACTCTGCTCCCATATACAAAACAGGACTCAAGCCGGTTCTGAAAGAAAGAGGATCATGAGTAATATTTACACCTGCCAGCAGAGAATCTACGATATCTTCAGAAATTTTGCTTCCATTATCAATTACACTGGTATCAATTAATGCACCCTGGTAACTATATGAACCACGTGCTGATAATGAATTAAGATTATCTTTCCACTTAATTGCTCCCAAATCGTTTAAAGCAGCTGAAAAAGACCATTTATCGTCTAACTCATAAACTGCACCAAAATCAAATGCAATTCCAGGATTGGTAAATGACAAGGCGTTATTCAAGAAGTAATCAGAATCAATATCCTGCATTTCAATGTCAGAAGGAACACCATCTTCGTCATATTCTATCTCTTCAACTCCGGGAATTGAAGTCATGATATCGGCATTAGCAACCAAATCATATGATGTACGTGAAGTATGTATGGTAAAGTCAGTAAAATCTGTCTTAGAAGCAGCAACACCAAACAAAGGTTTTATACGGGCTGCTACAGTTAATTTATCATTTAAAGATCTGCTGTAACTAAAAGCAAATTCGTGATAGATGGCATTTTCGAGATTTAATCCATTCAGACTAATGGTAGTATTATCAGGAGTTCCGTTCTCTAACAACACAAAAAATCCTTTGGGCAAACCATAATTCATACTAACTTTCTCGCTATATGAAAATGTGAAATAGCCATTTCTTGTTCGAAAGCCAAACATCAATGGAATTATCTGCTGATCCACTCTTAAGTTAATACCATCTCCTATTTTATTATAAAGTTTACCGTAATCATATCCATCATTCAAAGGCGACAAAGGTATTCCATCGGAATTAAGCTGAATAAAGTCAACCAATGGAATATCGCTCTGAAACGATGTTAATGAATTAACCATAGGTATGCCTATAAAAAAATTAGGTCGTGGTTCTTTTGCCGGATTTATCAAAACACTTTGTGGTGTATTCTTTAAATAATACAACGACATTGGAGCTTGTCCAAGCATTGATACAGAGCCACAAAATAGAGAAATGATAAAAGTATATTTTAATAATATTGATTTCATATTAATGACAAGATTTGAATTTGGTTGGTGCAAAACTGTTTATTAGTTTACTAGTCATTTGGAATATTACCATTAATTTCTGCTGACAAAACGACCTTTAAAACATTATCATCGTATATTTTAATATAACCGTTATTCTCAGCCCCGTATGAAACTCCTTTTGTTTTAAGTACCAGATACTTCATATCCTGATCTTTGAATTTTTGTATCTGGTCTTTATCAAGTGTCAAAATTATTTCACTGTACACAGTTTCACTCACATGCCCATTTTCATCAGGAACAGCTGAAGCAATCTTCTCGCCCGGAGTCTCAATCAAATAATCAATGTCAATGTCATTTCCGTCTTTGGCCACAACACTTTCAAGGGTAATTTCAAATGGAAGTCCATTATAAACGTCAAGAAAAAGGTTTATATGATCCAGAGCATCTGTTAAATCTGAATCCCCAAATTCTTCGTTAAAATCCAGATCTAATGTGTCTACTCTTTGATAATCTTCAGCTTTGAAATGAAGAGGAAAAATAATTCCCAGATCGGCTTCCAGATGATTATAGTGATGAAAAAAGTTTACTGTATTAGTGTTTCCTTCCGGATTCGTTGTGGCAGTCATTTTAGTTGTTACCCAGTTTGGAAGTTCATCGATTATGCTCAGAATATTTGAATTGGTTTTATCATATTCAAACTTCTGCTCTGATGAAATTACGGGTTGTGCATAGGTTGCAGATTCAATACTCAAAATATTATTGGCTAATTCCAATTCCTCAGGTAGTGATCCATCTTTTGAAAATACAATACTATCCAGTTCTATATTGAACGGACACCCTACAGAATTCTTAGTATTAACATCAACATATACATTTGCCAGCTCAACAGCATCATAAACTTCATTTGCATCAAAAACGTCAAATTCCATTGAGTCTAAAAGTGTTTCGGAATAATTACCGAAATATCCGAAGGTTACTTCAGCAATAAGATCATTCATTCCAAAATCTATTCCTATTACTCCAGCTCCAGGTGAATTTGGAAGGTCAATATTAATATTCGTAATTAAGGTCACATAACTTGAATCAACTCCTGTACTGAATTGAATTTTATAATCATCCAGGTTAAAGGATTGCGGAGTAAAATCACTTAAGTTTGCGGTGTAATTAAAAGTACTGCCTGAGGGAGCATAAAGTTCCGGTATTTCAAAGGAAATCGTTCCAGTAGAACCTGCAGGATAATTCAAATTATCAATATTTAATAAACCACTTTCAAGATATACACTGTCGTAACGAGCCTCTGGTCGTTCATTTAGGGCATATTTATTAATTATTGTCTGACTAACATTGTTGGACCCTTGCGTTCCACTATTTGCATATGGCAAAGCAATGGAATAGTTTACATTATTAAGATCAACAATACTTTCCAACTCCATTTCGAAGGTCTCGTAGTACTTTCTAACAATCAGGCCATCCTCTTCAATACTAAGGTAATTAGATGTATCAACCTTCTCAACTAAAGCACCCATCGTAAAATAAACCTGCGCCAAAGGAATACTCACTCCGTAATTTCTATCCGGATCAGGCATCTTATCCAGATCAATAGTTTCCTTTTTACAGGCTCCAAATAAGATTAGAGTTGATAAAAATGGTATTTTGAAATATTTTAAGTTCATAATCTATCATTTATTCAATTACTTTGATTTCTACCCTTCTGTTCTGAGCCCTACCTTCTGTTGTGGTATTATCAGCAATAGGTTGGTCAAAACCATATCCCATGTAGGTTACACGTTCTGTTTCCACACCTTTTGATAAAAGATAATTTCTTACTGTCAACGCCCGTGCTTTAGATATTTTTTTATTCACAGAAGCCGATCCAACGTTATCAGTATGCCCTGAAACTTCAATTTTCACATCTTTATTCTCTATCAGCAGATTTGCTAGTTTGTCAAGTTCACCAAATGATGAAGATTTAAGAGTGGATTTACCAGTGTTAAATAATATATTTTCAACCACAATCTTAGCTCCAGATTTCATCTTTTTCAAAGTAAAATCCTTAATAATCAGCGTTGAATCACTCTTAAATTCATGTGTATCATTCATAAAGAAATATCCTTCAGCATCAACCTGTAAAATAAACGGACCCGCTTCTTCAACTTTTAGAGTATACTTTTTCGAAATTGAATCCAGCACACTAACCGCAAAAGGTTTTTCCTCTCCAGGTCTGGTAAAGCTAACCCTACCGTTGATTGGCTCATTTCTTTCTTCTTCGTAAATATTACCCGTTAAATAGTATAGAATTTTATTAGGCTTAAGTTGAATATACTTTTGCTGTTTATCTCCAGATACCTTCTTCAGTTCCAGTATTTCTTCATTTGAATAATAATCATCAGACGATACAATCAACTTAAAAGTCATTTTATCTTCAACTGTCAGGCTGTATGCTCCTGTTTCGCTGTTTGATACAGTACTGTAAAAAATGGTGGTATCAACTTCAGACCTTAATTCAATTTTTGCCTGAACCGGATCACCCGTTTTTATATTATATACGTTACCATACAAGGTAAAAGGATATTTTAACTTCTCCAGTTGATAGTTGGCTTCCACCTTTTCGTGTCTCTTTGTCGGACATTCAATGGTATCCTTAACAGATCTATATCCCGGAGCTTCCACTTGTGCCATAAACAAGCCAACATCTTCAAAATCCATTAAATATTTGCCTGCAATAGTATCCTGATTTGTCGAGAGGATTAAGCTCTTATCCTCGATATTAAAAATGCTGATTGTAGCATTCAAAACCGAACTATCTTTATTATCAGTCACCTGTCCAAATAACTGGAACGGTATTCTGGGATCTTTCTCAACTTTATAAATATCCAAACCTCCATAACCACCATCGCGAGTGGTAGCTAGAAGTGCAAACATTGAATCAGGAGTAGGATGATAAAATAATTCGTTGGCCGGAGTATTTATTGGATATCCCATATTAACAGGTTTACCCCATTTACCATCGCTTTGCTTCTCACATTTAAAAATATCAAAACCACCCATTCCCTGGTGACCATTTGAAGAAAAATAAAGTGTTTTACCATCAGGAGTAACATAAACAGCTTCTTCATCAAATGGTGTATTAATATCAGCACCTATATTTTGTACATTTTTAAATTTTAATTTCTTTTTCCATGTACACTGCCAGATATCTTTACCTCCTTCTCCGCCCGGTCGGTCACTTACAAAATAAGCTGTCTGCCAAATACCTTTCTTTCCTTTTCCTTCTGATTCTGTATCAATAAAATAACCATTATCAAGTTCTGCGGTCATACTGGTTTCCTGGTAGGCAATATGATCAACTTTCCCTCTTATCTTTTTAAAGTCCAGAACCCTATCCTGAATGATGGCAGCACTATAAATGTCACCATTGTTCTTTTTTCCTTTATAATATAAAAGCCTGTTTTTCGCATCAATTATACCTGAAACGCTTATATTATTTCCTGAACTTAATGTGGCTCCTTCTGAACTTCCAAAAACTTTAGGCTCCCCAACTTCATCAGCTGGGCTATACAAACAATTTTTACTTACTAAAATTCGTTCGTTATATTTTGTTCTTGGTTTAATGTTTTTGGGTTCTCTTTTAGGTCTTCTTGATGTATAAAAGATAGCTGAATCACCCTGCGAAGAAAAAACGGCAGCATACTCATCGTAATAGGTATTAATGATTGGTCCCATGTTTTTTATAAAAACAGGTAATGTGTCCTGAACCGCCTGCCCACCAAAAATACACTCCTTAGTCAGCTGTTCTAATTCTTTGGAAAAGGATTTCTGTTTTGATGGACTTAATGAAGCTGAATAAACTTCGTAAGACCTTTGTGCATTTATATACTGAAGATTGTATTGATAGGCCCTACCTAAATGAAGATGGTAATCTGATGCTACATCAGGTGAACATTTTTCGAAATATTGCAAAGCCCTTTTTGGATTTGAAGAATATAAACAACAGATTCCAATCTTATAATTAAGTTCTGACGATTCTGGTGCCAACTGGTACAAACGCACATAATACTTTAAAGCCTCGCCATAATAATCATGACCCTTTTGATAATATTTCTCAGCTGTACTAAATAGCTTTTCAACAGCTTTTGTATTTTCAGTGGTTGCAGAAAGAAATAATTCTTTAGGAATCTTTGGGTTTTCCTGAGCAAAACCCACCAATGCAATCATCATATAAAAATACAATAATGCTACTTTTCTCATAGAAGGATTCTTATTTTCTGGTTAATGTTAGCATCAATTATTTTGATACTTGATTATACTTTTGTTATTCAATTGATAAACAAGCTATTCATAAATACACATAGAAACTATAGAATGCATCTATCGCTTCACATTAGTTTTACTATTTATTTTTAGCATTTTCAGAACCTGTAAATCTGTCCCCACTTAGATATTATAGTATATCCATTTCCAAACAGGTTCTTAAGATTGGAAATACGTATTAATGTGCATAAGGTTTGAATATAAAGTACCTTTTTCAGCAATTAGTTAAATATTCTTCTACTTCTTTAATGGCTATCTGCAACCTCTCCTTTGCATTATTATTGATAACTAATTCGTTAAAAGGTCCTTTAAAAGTAGAAAAGACTTTTTTAAAAACAGAGGGTTCTTCTTTTACCATCCCTCCAATACCTATCACCAATTTTCCTTTCTCATTGGCTTCTTTTGCCAGCTGTCCGGGCCCTTTTCCCATCATGGTTTGATGATCGATACAACCTTCACCTGTTATTACAATATCACATCGATTAATTGCCTCAGGATAATTCAGCAGATTTCTAAAATATTCATAACCTTTTAATATATAGCTTCCATTAAAAGCTATGAATGGCAAACCTATTCCGCCTGCTGCTCCTGCTCCATTAATTCCTTTAATGTCAAAAGAAACATTTAATTGAAGATACTTTACCCAGTCCTGCATAGCATTTTCCAATTCAATCACATCCTGTGTTGTTGCACCTTTTTGTGGACCATATACTTTAGTAGCTCCATTTTTTCCAAGAATTGGGTTACTTACATCTGTAATTAAATTGACTCTAATTCCTTTTAATATTTTTTCGGCTCTTTTTATAACCTCAGAATTAAAACTTAGTAAGGGATTCGTTATCGGTAATGGTTCGCCAACCAAACCATATAATAAACCTACACTGCCATCAACGGTTGCACTACCTCCAAGAAAGAAGTTAATAAACTTAATTCCATTATCAATAACATGCTTAAACAACAATCCTGTTCCATAAGAACTCAACCGTAATGGCTTTTTATTATCTGGTTTAATATGAACCAAACCACTGGCACTTGCAGTATCAATATATGCTTCGTTCTTGTAAATAAAATAAGAAGCATTTATCGGGCTATAATCTGCAGTATAAGTATTTACTAAAGTATTTTTTGCATTTAAAGAATATTGAATGATATCCAGAGATCCTTCACCTCCATCAGCCATCGGAAGAGATTCACATTCATAACCTTTATTTATTAATTCAGAGGTAATTACTTCATTAACCTCAAAAGAAGACATAGTTCCCTTAAATGAATCGCAACAAACAAATATTCTTTTCATCACAGGCTATCTTTGAAGTTCTTTTGGTAAATAACTAACAAAGTAATACGGCCAGTTTTTTCCAGTAAAATATAACTTATTACTCTCTCTATCAAAGGCTAAGCCATTTAACACACCCTTACCCTCTAAATGATATTTTTCAATTATTTCAGAAAAATCAATCTGACACAATACCTTACCCGATTCAGGATCAAAAACAACCATAAATTGCTTACCCCATACATTTGCTAGTAAATATCCATCAATCCACTCTAATTCATTGAGCAGCATAACTGTTTCCTGATGATTGTAAACCGTCACCTGGTTAATAACTTCTAATGATTGTGGATCCATAAAATAGATCTTATCAGATCCGTCTGAAGCAATAAAAGAGTGGCCATCATTACAAAGTCCCCAGCCTTCATGACTATAAGCCTTTTTTTCAATTTCTTTTAAGTTCGAATCAAGTTGAAGCAACAAACCTTCTTTCCAGGTAAGTACAAAAATGGTATCATCAATAATTGTCAACCCCTCGGCAAAGAGATTTGAATCCACATTAATTTGTGCAGTAATTTCACCTGTGATGTGATTTATTTTGTTAACAGATGATTCCCCATACCTACCTGCTGATTCAAACAGAACACCATTATTGAATTCCAGACCTTGAGTAAATAAAGATGTATTGTGTGGAATGGTTATATAATTATCTATTGTAATGATTTTGGGAGCAGTATCGGCAAGAATGAGAATTTCTTTCTCAACCTGTTTTGTCCTTCGATTAGATAAATAGAAGTTCAGTTTAATCTTATGCAATCCACCAGGTCTAAGGTTTAATGGAAACAAGAATAATTTACCACCTACATTATAAACATCATCATCTATTAAAACTGAATCTATTACATGCTTTAAGCTTGTCGTAAAAGTTAGTGTATCATTATTTGAAAAAGCCAGCGTATTAAGATTGCTGTTAAAACTATTATTATTTAGTTTAACAACATTACATCCTGACAATAATATCAGGCTTAGAGCCCAAAATTTAAACGCCAGCTTTTTCATTGATATTAGAGAGGTTGTGTTTCAGCCATCTGATTTAATGCTTTTTCCAATACTGATCGTGGACTTGCCACATTAAAACGCATATAATACTCTCCTTCAACACCAAAACTCATTCCATCATTTAAACCAACTTTAGCCTTTTTTATCAAATGATTTTTAACCTCATTATGATTTAGATTCCATTCACTAAAGTTCAACCAAAGCAAATAGGTAGCTTCCGGAATTTGCATTTTCACTTCAGGCATTCTGCTTTTTAAAAATTCATCAACCAACATGATATTACCTTCAATATAAGAAGTCAATTCTTTTAACCAAGGCCTTCCTAAATTATAGGCTGATGTTAAAGCCAAACTACTAAATACATGTCCTAAATGCACCTGTAGTCGGTTTTGAACTTTTCTGTAAGCAGATAATAATTTAGGATTAGAAGAAATTACGTAAGAGGTGTTAAATCCGGCAATATTAAAAGTCTTGGATGGAGCCATGAAAGTGAGACAATTAGCTGCAGCTTCATCATTTATTGCAGCAAAGGCATTATGCTGTTTACCCCACCATACAAGATCAGAGTGAATTTCATCAGCCAAAACCAATACATTATGTTTTACACAAATTTCATGTATCTTAATAAGTTCTTCTTTCGTCCATGCTCTTCCAACAGGATTATGTGGGTTACAGAGAATAAATAGCTTCGTTGATGATTTGGATGCTTCTTTCTCGAAACTCACAAAATCAAAAACATATCTACCTTCTTCCTGAATCAAAGAATTCTTAATAAGCTTTCTTCCATTATCTGATACTACTGAATGAAAAGGAGGGTAAACAGGTGTATTGATAATAACACCATCTCCGGGTTCTGTTAATCCTAGTATTGAAAAGGCAAGTGCTGGTACAACTCCAGGCGAATATTCAATCCAATCAGATTTTACCTTCCAATTATGTTTATATTCGCACCAATCTACAATTGCTTCGTTAAAATCCTCTTTTCGAATTGTATACCCAAAAATTTCATGTGATGCACGTTTCTGAATCTGCTCATGTATTTCAGGGGCTGCCGCAAAATCCATATCTGCCACCCAAAGAGGTATCACATCCTCTTCTCCAAAATTCTTCTTTCTTAAATCAAACTTATATGTGTTTGTCTCAGATCTGTCAATGATTTTATCAAAATCGTACATGTCACTCCTTTATTATTCTGTTGTACAAAAAAAGGGCTTTAAGCCCTTTTCATTTGGTTCTATATATTATTATTCTAATGTGATATCAACAGTTGTTGTGTATTTATTCAGTGATTTATCTGTTACAACAAATGTAAGAGTATAATTACCTGACAGGCATGCTATTTCAATATCATCTTCAAAAAGATTAGTTGAAACAACTTTCTCCTTTTCACCGTTAAAACTGATCACAAATTGTTCTCCTGTTTCAGCCGGAGCCCACGGTGATCCAATCCCCTTTAAAACATTTGAAGTACTGGTTGCATGATAACTAATAGTTACAACACATTCAGATAAAGCACTATTATCTTTAAACGTTGCACTTAAATCCATTGGCAGGCCTCTTGAATAAGATGTAGAACCATTTGAAACCGGTTTCACAAACTCGATTGTTGGAGCTTCTGTATCTGGTTTAGGATCCTCACTTTTTTTACAACTTATTAAAAGTGAAACCAATAAACTTAGTGTTAAAACATTGATTAATTTCTTCATATAGTCGGTATTTTGAACAAATATAGTTTTTTATACCACTAAAACTAGATCAAATTTTCACAATATTTTCCGTAAACGTTTGCGATACCATCTTTTAATGAAATAGTTGCTTTCCAACCCAATTTCTCCATTTTTGAAACATCCATTAGTTTGCGCATAGTGCCATCAGGTTTAGTAGCATCCCACATCAATTCGCCTTCATAACCTACAACATCTTTGATGGTCAAAGCCAAATCTTTAATAGTAAGATCTTCGCCACAACCAATATTAATATGTGTATTTCTTATTTCTGTTTTACCTTCAGCTACATCGTTAAATGTAATCTTATTCATTACATAAATACAAGCCGCTGCCATATCATCAGAATGCAGAAATTCACGCATTGGCGTTCCACTGCCCCATAAAGTTATTACTACTGATTGATCTTTTTGATAAATACCATACTTCTCAAGAATAGCAATCTTTTCTGTTTGATCAGAATCTCCTGAAACACCTTCAATAGGTCGGGTATTTAAATCTGTATCAATAGCATCCCAGTCGTTGTTTTTCAATAATTTACCCAAATGCATTTTTCGAATTAATGCCGGTAAAACATGGCTGGTTTCCAGATTATAGTTATCATTTGGACCATACAGATTGGTTGGCATCACTGAAATATAATCAGTACCATACTGAAGATTATACGATTCACACATTTTTATACCTGCAATTTTTGCAATAGCATATGGTTCATTCGTATATTCCAATTCTTCTGATAACAGGTAATCTTCTTTTAATGGTTGAGGGGCATTTTTGGGATAAATACAAGAACTTCCTAAAAACAAAAGCTTTTTAACTCCAACCTGATAGGAAGAATGAATTATATTATTCTGAATTTGAAGATTTTCGTAAATAAAAGCTCCACGATACGTATTGTTGGCCATTATTCCACCAACTTTAGCTGCAGCCAAAAAAACATATTCTGGTTTTTCTTCTTCAAAAAATTGCAAAACAGCTTTTTGATCAAGTAAATCAAGTTCTTTACGGGTGCGTGTCACGAAGTTATCATAACCTTGTTCTTTCAGTCCCCTTAAAATAGCAGAGCCGACCAATCCACGATGGCCGGCTATGTATATCTTTGCATTCTTATGCATTACTCGAAGTAATTAAGTGTTTGATATCCTCCTTCTCGAAGATATTTATCTTTTTTCATCAGTTTCACATCCGATTCCATCATATCCTTTACCAAACCGGCAAGATCATACTCTGGTGTCCATCCCAATTTCTCTTTCGATTTAGTTGGATCCCCAATTAATAACTCAACTTCAGTCGGACGATAATAACGTGGGTCAACCTTTACAACTTCCTTACCAATCTCAACCTGATATTCAGGATTGTTACAAGCTTTAATATAGCCTACTTCTTTTTCAGCTTCACCTTTAAACTCAAGTTCAATTCCTACCTCAGCAAAAGCCATGCTAACAAAATCACGAACTGTAGTGGTAACACCGGTAGCAATAACATAATCTTCAGGCTTTTCTTGTTGTAGAATTAACCACATCGCCTTAATATAGTCTTTTGCATGTCCCCAGTCACGTTTAGAATCCATATTACCTAGAAATAAACAGTCTTGCATACCCAAACCTATTTTGGCAACTGCTCTGGTAATTTTACGTGTTACAAATGTTTCTCCACGCAATGGGCTTTCGTGATTAAACAAAATACCATTACAGGCAAACATGTTATAAGCCTCACGGTAATTTACTGTAATCCAGTAGGCATACATTTTAGCAACAGCATACGGACTTCTTGGGTAAAAAGGTGTTCTTTCCGATTGAGGAACTTCTTGAACTAAACCATATAGTTCTGAGGTCGAAGCCTGATAAACTCTGGTTTTTTCAGTCAAACCTAATAATCTGATTGCTTCCAATATTCTTAATGTTCCAATACCATCAGCATTGGCAGTATATTCAGGTGTATCAAAACTTACCTTAACATGGCTCATTGCAGCCAAGTTATAGATTTCATCCGGCTGAACTTCCTGAATGATACGAATTAAATTAGTTGAATCAGTTAGATCACCATAATGCAATGTGAAATTACGGTTTTCAACATGAGGATCCTGATACAAATGGTCAATACGATCGGTATTAAACAAACTCGAACGACGTTTAAGACCATGAACGATGTATCCTTTTTTCAATAAAAACTCAGACAGGTAGGCTCCATCCTGACCTGTTACACCTGTAATTAAGGCAACTTTGGGCATAATAAATTAATTAAATTCTCTCAGTTATTTTAGATTATTCCAGTACCAGTTAATGGCCTCTTTTAAACCTTGTTTTATACTATATTGAGGATCATATCCTAATAACAATCTTCCTTTATCAATCGAAGCAAGACTATGAGGAATATCACCTTCCCTTTCAGGTCCATAAACAATTTCCACTTCAGCTATTTCTTTATCAAAGTCAGATAAAAACTCTTTTAACCAACTTACCAATTCATTCAACGTTGTACGTTCGCCGTAGGCAACATTATAAACTGTATTAATAGCTTCAGTGTTATCCACTGTTGCAGCTAATTGATTAGCCTGAATAACATTCTCAATATAAGTAAAATCACGTGAAAAAGCACCATCTCCGTTGATGATTGGTGACTGTTTTTCGACCAGCAATTTAACAAATTTTGGTATAACTGCCGCATAGGCACCATCAGGATCTTGTCTTCGCCCAAACACGTTAAAATAACGTAAACCTATGATTTGCATATTGTATAAACGTGCAAAGACATCAGCATACAACTCATTTACATATTTTGTAATAGCATACGGAGACAAGGGTTTACCAATAATATGTTCAACTTTAGGCATATTTTTGCTATCTCCATAAGTAGATGAACTGGCAGCATAAACAAAACGTTTTACCCCGGCATCACGTGCAGCAACCAACATATTTAAAAACCCACCAACATTAACATCGTTGGAAGTAATTGGATCTTTTATCGAACGAGGTACAGAGCCTAAAGCAGCCTGATGTAATACAACATCCATTCCTGCCACAGCATTATTACAATCTTCCAAATTTCGTATATCTCCTTCAATCAAAGTAAAATCAGGATTTGAAAGAAAAGGTTCTATATTAATTCGTTTACCTGTTGCAAAATTATCCAGACAAACCACTTTATTTCCTTGCTTCAACAATGTTTCAACCAGGTTAGAACCAATAAAGCCAGCTCCTCCCGTTACTAACACAGATTTATTTTCAAGTTTTCTCACGTCTTATTTGGTTTTAATAACTGTAAAAATAACAAGCTATTTCTTTGCTTTCCTATTCTGAATCAATAAGTTTTATAAAATTCAGTATTTTGATGATGAACGTAAAAAAAGCGGCAAAAATTGCCGCTTTCTATAATATTGAATTTAATATTTGTTACTTCGCATAACTAATAGCACGAGTCTCCCGGATAACAGTAATTTTAACCTGCCCAGGATAAGTCATTTCAGTTTGGATCTTACGGGCTATGTCATATGATAACTCTTCAGCTTCTTTGTCAGTCGTCTTTTCAGCACCAACAATTACACGTAATTCACGACCTGCCTGTATTGCATAGGTTTTCATTACACCAGGGTAAGATAAAGCCATTGATTCAAGATCTTTCAAGCGCTTAATGTAAGCCTCAACAATCTCACGACGAGCACCAGGACGAGCACCTGAGATAGCATCACAAACCTGGATAATAGGAGCAATCATGGTTGTCATTTCCACTTCATCGTGGTGAGCACCGATTGCATTACAGATATCTGGCTTCTCTTTATACTTCTCAGCCAGTTTCATACCTAAAATTGCGTGTGGCAATTCCGGATCTTCATCCGAAACTTTACCAATATCATGCAATAGACCAGCTCGTTTAGCACGTTTGGGATTCAAGCCAAGTTCTGATGCCATGATAGCACATAAATTGGCTGTTTCGCGTGAGTGTTGTAATAAGTTTTGTCCGTATGATGAACGATACTTCATTTTACCTACTAACTTGATTAATTCAGGATGTAAGCCATGAATTCCCAAATCGATTGAAGTACGTTTACCGGTTTCAATTATCTCTTCCTCAACCTGCTTACGAACTTTGTTAACAACCTCCTCAATACGTGCAGGGTGAATACGTCCGTCAGTAACCAATTGATGCAAGGCCAAACGGGCAATTTCACGACGCATTGGATCAAAAGCTGAAAGCACAATTGCTTCAGGAGTATCATCTACAATAATTTCAACACCTGTGGCAGCCTCCAGGGCACGTATATTTCGTCCTTCACGACCAATGATACGCCCTTTCATTTCATCAGAATCAATATGGAAAACAGTAACTGAGTTTTCAATAGCTGTTTCAGTTGAAACACGTTGGACTGTTTGAAGTACAATTCTTTTAGCCTCTTTATTTGCGTTAATCTTAGCCTCATCCATAATATCGTTAATGTACGACATTGCTTCTGTTTTGGCTTCAGCCTTCATGCTTTCGATCAACATCTCTTTGGCTTCTTCTCCTGACATACCAGAGATCGCCTCCAACTGTTCAACCTGTTGCTTATGCATATGCTGAACATCGGATTCACGTTTTTCAACTAACTCCAACTGAACTGTTAAATTGTCACGAATTGCATCAACTTCTTTTCTTTTGCGTGCAATTTCTTCCAATTTTTGAGCTAAAGAACTTTCTTTTTGCTTAATTCTGTTTTCGGCAACAACAACTTTTGAATTTCGGTTGTTGATTTCCTTTTCGTGTTCTGAGCGTAACTGTAAAAATTTCTCTTTGGCTTGAAGGATCTTATCCTTCCTGATCACTTCAGCTTCCGCCTCCGCTTCTTTTATGATCTTTTCACTTCTGGATTTCAGTGCCTTTGAAATAAACAGCCATGTTAAAAGGCCACCAACCAAAAATGAAACAATACCAATTGTTATTTCAATTCCCATCTTTATTGGTTTATATATATAAAAAAGCCGCATCATAATGAACTAGACTGAATGACTTCAGATTAGTACATATAATGCGGGTATATTGTAAGCTACAAAAAACTTTCTAAAAAACCTGATCTGTTTTATCAGACAAAATGCTCTCCAACTGATCATTTAAATCACGAACAGCTTCAATCATAGGATCTACATCATGTCGGTTTTCCAACTCTAATAATTTAATAACATACTGAAGCGAGGCCATTGCCAAGAAATCCTGTACATCTTTATCAGAGTAGCGTTGTTTATATTGTAAAACCTTATCGTTAATCAATTTAGCTGCCAGACGAATACGCTCTTCATCCTTACGATCAATTCGTAAAGGATAAAAACGGTCTGCTACATTTACTCGTATTGAGAGTTTATCGTCCATTTATTCAGCTTAACGGTTTAACAGTGCAATACACTTATCAATTTCCCGCACAATTTGGTTGATCCGCTTCTTAGTATCACCAGCTTCTGTTGTTCCTGATACTAAGTCTTTCGTTAATTTTAAATTATTGAATCGTTGTTCAAGGTTGGTATAATCTTTATTAACCAACTCCAATTGTTCGGTTAATTGTGTTTTCTCTTCTTCTAACAATCTCACTTCCGCTTCCAATCCCTTATACCGAGCAATCAGCTTATTTATTTTGTCCTTTAATTCAACAATTAATTCGCTATTTGGATCTGTCATAAACCAAATTTTTCCTTACAAAGTTAACATTGGTTTTAAAATATAAAAAAAAACCTTTAACTCTTTTTGCAGTTATATTGTTAATAACGTAATATTCTGAAAATTGCATCATTCGGAAGTGATACATTAAGTTTTAATTGAATTCAATAGAATTTAGATATTTTTGCAAGATATGAAACTGGATAAGCGAAATAGATTAGAAGATTGGCTGCCTACATCGGCCAAAGAGGTGGAAAAGAGAGGTTGGGACAGTCTGGATGTAATTCTATTCACAGGTGATGCCTACATAGATCATCCTGCATTTGGTGCAGCTGTAATTGGACGAATGCTCGAATCTCACGGTTTAAAAGTGGCAATTGTGCCCCAACCTAACTGGCGGGATGATTTACGAGACTTCAAAAAACTGGGTCGACCAAATTACTTTTTTGGTGTTACTGCAGGTGCGATGGATTCTATGGTGAATCATTACACTGCTAATCGACGATTGCGCTCCAATGATGCCTATACACCTGACGGAAGAGCTGGTCAGCGACCAGACTATGCTTCTGTTGTCTATTGTAATATCCTAAAAGAGCTTTATCCGGATGTACCTGTTTTGCTTGGAGGAATTGAGGCTTCGCTGAGAAGAGTAACACATTACGATTACTGGTCAGATAAGCTTAAACCCGGGATTTTAGCTGATGCCAAAGCTGATTTAATGGTTTATGGTATGGGTGAGCAACCACTTCTTGAAATAATCCGATTAATAGAACGTGGTGTGCCATTAGATTCTCTAAAAACAATTCCTCAAACTGCATTTTTGAATGATACAGATCAGGAGTTACCTAAAAATAAACACTGGAAAGATATTGAGTTGGCATCACATGAAGAATGCCTGGAAGATAAATTAAAATATGCCCGAAATTTCCGTTACGTTGAGGAAGAATCAAACAGATGGAATGCAGCCAGACTGGTGCAAAAAGTAGGTAATCAACAGATTGTGATCAATCCACCTTATCCACCAATGTCAACCGGTGAATTGGATGCATCGTTTGATCTGCCTTATACCCGATTACCGCATCCGCGATATATTGCAAAAGGTCCGATTCCTGCATTTGAGATGATTAAATTCTCGGTAAATATGCATCGAGGATGTTTTGGCGGATGTAGCTTCTGTACCATTTCTGCACATCAGGGTAAATTTATTGCATCCCGATCGAAGGAGAGTATTATGAATGAGGTGGAGCAAATCACTGAGATGCCCGATTTTAAAGGATACCTTTCTGATTTAGGAGGCCCAAGTGCCAACATGTACAAGATGGAAGGTAAAAACCTTAAGATTTGCCAACGATGTACACGACCATCATGTATTCATCCAAATATCTGTACCAATCTAAATACCGATCATACTGCCATGACGGACATTTACCAATCGGTAAGTAAAATGAATGGCATAAAAAAAGCATTTGTCGGTAGTGGTGTTAGATACGACATGCTTTACAACAATATGGCAAGTTCGGAAGAAAAGGAAAGCCATAAAAAATACATGGAAGAACTGATTACAAATCATGTTTCCGGCAGATTAAAAGTGGCACCTGAACATACTTCAGACCAGGTATTGAATGTAATGCGCAAACCAAGCTTTAAGTTGTTTTACAAGTTCAAGGCCGATTTTGACAGCATCAACAAAGCAAAAAAGCTAAATCAGCAAATTATACCATACTTTATTTCCAGTCACCCGGGCAGTGAAGATATTGATATGGCAAATCTGGCTTGTGAAACACATGATCTGGATTTTAAATTAGAGCAGGTACAGGACTTTACTCCTACTCCAATGACTGTAGCAACAGTTATTTATTATTCAGGATACCATCCTTACACCTTAGAAAAAATCTACACTCCTGTTTCTCAAAAAGACAAGCTGGGACAACGTATGTTTTTATTCTGGTATAAAAAAGAATACCAGCAACAGATAAAAGATCGATTGAAAAAACTCAATCGTTTTGATATGATTAAAAAACTTTTCCCTGAAAAAGAACGGGATCATAAAAATCTTCCTCCTAAAAATGCTAAGTTTAAGAAGGGAAAACCTCAAAAGTTCAGAAAAAAAAGATAACAGACATATTGTATATTAATAAATTATCAAATGAAAAAGATTTATATCCTTCTCCTTAGTATCGCATTCACAGCATGTGCAGAGCTTACTCAGATTGTACAAAATCTTCCTCTTGACATTCCTCTAACTGAAGAAGAAGTTGCCAATGGATTGAAGGAAGCTTTGCGCGTAGGCACTGATTCTGCCTCAGCAAGATTAGGGGTTACCAATGGATATTATGGCGATGAACTGGTTAAAATCATGCTCCCTGAAGAAGCTAATATCATAGTAAAAAACATCTCTAAAATACCGGGTGGAGATAAAATGATTGAAGATGTAATTAAAAGCATTAACAGATCAGCAGAAGATGCAGCCAAAGAAGCAGGAACAGTTTTTTGGGGAGCTGTAAAAAAAATGACCATTCAGGATGCTTTCACGATTTTAAAAGGTGATACAGATGCTGCAACACAATACCTAAAAGCCAATACATATCAGGAACTTTTTAAGTTGTATAATCCTAAGATTCAATCTTCTTTGGATAAAGAAATTGCTGCAGGTATTTCAACGAATGAATCATGGGAAACACTTACCAGTAAGTGGAATAAAATTGCGGATAATCCACTGGGACAAATGGCTGGATTAAAAGCTGTAAATGTAGATTTGGACCATTATCTGACTGAAAAAGCACTTAATGGCTTATTTATTAAAATTGCAGAGGAAGAAAAGAACATAAGACAAGACCCTGCTGCGCGTGTTAATGATATTTTAAAAAGAGTTTTTAAATAAACCCATTTCAAAATGTTTATAAGTAAAATGACAAAACTATGCTGACATTTTACTTTAACTATTGCCTTTAACCTTTTAACTTGAAATATGAAACCACTTTGCGAATTACTTCAAATTACCCGCTACGGAATGGGCGAAGGAGATGAAGAATTAGGTTTAAAATTAATCGGTAATTATTTGCGAATTCTGGATGAAGACAGTCGTTTACCTTCGTTTATTGCATTATACAATAGCGGTGTTAAGTTGATCACGAAAGACAGTCCTGTGATAGAACAAATGAAGAAACTGGAAGAAAGAGGCGTTAAAATCATCGCTTGTGGAACCTGTCTTAATTTCTATGGTATTAGTGATGAAATACAGGCAGGAATCAAAGGAACCATGATGGATATTATCACTTTGCAAACTAACGCAGACAAAGTAATCAATCTGTAAGGAAAATAATTATAGAAAAACACCTTGTAATCGCAACTGAAAACAAGGTGTTTTTAATTTTATAGTACAAATGTTTATTCTTGATATGTAAGAATACCTAACGCACTTACACCCTCAGCAATTACTTCAGATTGCTTTGATGCACTGTAATTTGTAGGGTTAATTGTATACAAATAATTATCATTGTCTGATGTAACAACCGGAACAATCAACTGATTTTTAGATGAATCAACAAATGGTTCGCCTACCAAAAATGGATCATCTTCTATACCTGATGCAACTGCAAATCCACTCACCCAATTAAATGTTTTTGCAGCAACATCGACTACTGCAAAACGATCAGCATTTACACCAAATGTTGCATTGCTCCCAATGCCAGGATACATAGATAAAATAAAAGTTGAACCTCCCATGTAATAACTTCTGAAGAGATTATAGCCTCCGGATGCTTCTGTTATATTGAAAAAGTAATCCTTATCAAATTCAAATTCACCAGCATTAATTTTTAGTATTCCCGATGGAATAATTGTTTCATCAGCCACAACATAATTTGTCTGTCCGGATGAAAACACATATAAATCACCACTTTCCACAACTTCTAACCCTGTTAGACCTTGCGAATATTTTTGACCTGCCACAAAACCCGTTCTACCCTCATCTTTTATTACTTGTTTAACAGTGTAATCAGAATTAAAAACTACTACATATGTGATGTTAAAATAATCTGAGGAGAAATTTGAAGAACTTATACTACGAGCTCCAGCAATCATATATCCCTCATATTCTGCAATATCTGTTAAATATCCAGCTTCACCCACTTCAAGTAGATCGTTGGTCACAACAGTATATGCTTCAGATATATCTGTTTCTGGATCGATTTCATAAAAATAAGCCTTATTTGCAACTGTTACATCTCTTAATCTGTCGGAATAGGCAACAACTAGTTTACCATTAACCACACCTTTGGTATGAATTGAAACTTCAAGACCAATCTCGTTACGTTGCTCTACTTCACCATTTTCATTCAATACATAGGAACCTGTTGTCCCGGCAGCGGTTTGATTGTATAAAAATCCATAGGCAACTTTATCATCAATAAATGTCCAAAAACTATTTCCAACAGATTGAAGGGCACTCGCTGAAGTGGCATCAAAGATATAGTCAGTACCAATAGCATCTCCTGTTACCAGATAATCATTTTCACCAGAAGAAGCGATTACCAAATATTTAGAGGTTGAATTATCTTCCCCTTGACCATCACCATCTTCTTTTTCACATGAGGTAAATGATATCATGCCTAAAACAGCAAATAGTATCAAACCTAAAAGTTGATTTTTTACTTTCATAAGATTACTTTTTATAATTATTTAAATATTAAACTACTTTAACTCTTACTATTGATGTAGTATCTGAATTTAGCCGAGAAACTTCGTCCCGGCTTCTGTAAACTGAAATTGTCGTATAGCTTAGCATCAGTTAGGTTTTTACAATCGATGGATAAATTATATCTACCTTGTTTCCATGAATAAACCACGCCTACATTATGACTCCATTGGGTAGGTATTTTTTCTGCTGAAGCATATGTACCCCAATCATTTGCAAATTCATGGATAAATTGCAAAGTGTATCTAATACTTAACCGACTATCCATCATCCATAAATCATTAAAGAAATATCCTGCATCAGCATTACCAAAGAAATTTGGTTGATTGGGAACGACAGCCTTGTAATAAGTATTGAAGTTTTCCGTATCATAATTCATTGGTTTTTGGTACGACAGATTTGCTCCACACGTAAACCGATCCCCATTAGAACACCTTATTTCAGCATCAACACCAGGAGTTTTAACCAAGGAAATATTTTCATACGACTCACCTCCTTTTTTCATATCAACTGTACGTTTTATAAAATCCTCCGTGTGTCGATAAAAGAAATTTAAATCTGTGCTTATGAAATTTTTTTGCTTTATCTGTTTATTAAAATGGATACCAAAATTGAAATTATTACTTGTTTCAGGTAAGAGCGACAGATTTTGTTGGGGCTCAAGAAAAACCTGTCCGAATAGCTCCTGACTTGTTGGCATTCGAAATGTATTCTCAAAATTCGCTTTTAGTTGAAGTATATCAGCTATGAAGTAAGTTGTTGTAAAACCAAAGCCCCATCTTGAATCATCCTTTGAAACCATCATATAATCTTCAACGCCCCCTACAACCTGATTAATATATGCCGATGAATAATATGAATATCGTTTTGTAAAAATTGATGTCTTTAGTTTCTCGCTAAAATCATTATTTAAACCAATACCTAAAATATTCCTGTTATTTACACGCGGATACTGATTCATTTTATCGTCAATATCCAAAATATTGTATCCTTCTCGCGAAAAGAAGTTACTAACATTGTTTATTGTAAAACGATGTCCTTGAAGGAATTCATAATCAATATTGGCATTAATAGTTCCGTTATTATCATTATATCGGTAATCAGAAGCCGGTGTCACCTCTCCTTTTGAATTAGATAGTCTTCGCTCTCCCAACCAGTTGTATTGCCAATAAGTTGTATCTACATTATGTCCTTCTCCAAAATTATAATTGGCTGCAAGATTTATATTCAAATTTTCTATAAAAATATCATCCTTTGAATACAATATAGATGGCATTATGGTACTTGAAGTATAGTGTTTATCGCCATATACAATATTGATGTAGGCAGGATGCTGAACTTCCTGATATTCCTGACCATAAGTAAAACCAAACAAAAACTGATCAGCAAATCGTTTGTTTACTAATCCTAATTTAAGAATGGCAGTTTCGTTATGGTATGTATCATGAAAACGCTGAACTCGTTGGGGATTTGTATATAAATTAGTTTCAAAATCAAGCACTTTAACACCATCCACGAAATAATTATTATCTGAATAGTTCTGGTAAGCACTTAATTGTATGGTAAAACCTTTATCAGAGGTATGTCCGGCATTTACGAAAGTCATATGGGTATTAAAAGAACCATATGAGTAGGACGCATCAAGATAAGTACCAGGATTTTTCTTAGTTACAATATTAACAGCACCACCTAAAGCATCGGAACCGAAATTAATAGGTACAACACCTTTGTATACCTCAATTCGTTCTGACATATTTACCGGCAAATTATTAAGTTGAAAAGCAGAACTCATAGCATCCATAGGCATTCCATCAATAAAGAAACGAACATGACGACCACTTAGGCCATTAATAGTAACATTGCTTTTTGATCCTAATCCACCTTCCTGGTTTATTTTCACACCAGGTGTCTGATCCAAAACTTCGGTCAGGTTAATAGCTGCATTATGAAAAGGTTTAGCATCAATGGCAACCACATTAAATCCAGTCTCTTCAACCATACGAACATTTGATTTTGCTATTATGGTTGCTTCCGTTAATGAAGTCTCCGGATTGGGCTCCAATATTACATTCGGTAGATTAACAATATTGCGGTCTATATTTACTTTAAGTTCATGTTTTACAAAACCTACATTAGAAAATACAATTGTCTTTTGTCCAAATTCAATATTTAGTAGGTAATTTCCATTTTCGTCAGTAGTAGTTGCATTATTTGTATTCTTTTCATGAATAATGGCAAAAGCAACCGCCTTTCCGTAATTATCTATTACTGTACCTGACAAGCTTGCTACTTGACAATAAGAAATAATTGAATAACATAAAATCAGTGTACAAAGGATTGCTTTCCTCATTGAGATAAAGGCTAATTATTAAACATGATGCAAAATTAGGTTTGCTTGTAAGCCTTAACAATCCCCACTATTAGCGAATTTTAGTTTTCAATTATTTGCTAATTATCTAAACTCTTCATCTTTGAATTGCTCTAAAAATAGACTCAACAATCTAACAATCTGTAAATTAAAAACATTATCATTAAAAACTACTCCTTGATTTTAAATCCCAACATTAAGCGATTGTGCAGACTTTATCTGCTGTCTACATTTGAAAAATAAAAATCTGTAAGGCAGAGAATATAAAAACTAAAGAAGAATGAAATACTATACCTTAATCATTTTAATAATCATATATATTAGCAATGTTAATTCACAATCTATTTCTATAGGTGAAAAAATACAGATTTATTCAACACATCTTAATGAAGAAAGGGAGATATTGATCCACTTACCAGATAGTTATTTATCAATTGATTTTAAGGACAACCAATACCCGGTTTTATATGTATTAGATGGAGAAAGGTTATTTAATCAAACAGTTACAATCGTTGATGCATTGTCTAAAGGACTGTATCGTTACCTACCTGAAATGATAGTTGTGGGTATTATAAATACCGATCGTTCTCGAGATTTAACCCCTTCCAACGATACTATATTACACAATAATATACCTATTCATAGTAACAGTGGAGGTGCTGAATCTTTCAGATATTTCTTAGAATCAGAATTGGGTAATTACATCAATCTACACTATCGAACCAATGGATTTAATATACTCTCCGGTCATTCTTTCGGTGGACTTTTTACGATTTATTCGTTCCTAAATCAATCGAACTTCTTCAGCACTTATTTAGCTCATGATCCCAGTCTTTGGTGGGATAATCAAAGCCTGATTGAAAATATGGAAGATTCATGGAGTAAAATTTCATTTGATACAACAAGTCTATACCTTTCTGTTGCTGCAAAGGATACAATAGAAAAAGATAGGTTTAACCATACTGAATCAATTTTAAAATTTCAACAATTCATTGATGAACATCCAAAAAATTCATTGTATTTCAAAAGTGAATATTTCGGAAATGAAGATCATGGGACAATTACTATTCCTGCCACTTTTAATGGATTAAGAGCCATATTTAGCGGCATTACCTTGCCTGTTAAAAAGATTCCATTCGATACAAGTTTAATTGAAGAGACGTATGTGCAATTATCTAATAGATTAGGAAACAATTTCTTACCAGAATCAAATCTCCTGGATGATTTAGCAAAATATTGTAAAAAGGTGAAACAATACCAGGCAGAATTAGAAATCAGAAAAATGCATGTGCGATATTATCCCAACAGTTCATATGCTCATTCTGCCCTTGCTGAATATTATTATCGCCATAATATGAAGGATTTAGGAGATAAACACAAAGAGATATCAACCTTACAAAAACAACCATAAAATATACATATGAAAGTAAAACATTTATTTGCTAAAATTCATTTGTGGATGGGATTGATCACATTCCCAATTGTGTTTTTTGTCTGTATTACAGGAACAATTATTGTATTTGCAGACGAAATTATTGAATTATCAGCTGGCAAGCATCGATATGTTAAAGAAGTACGTGATGAAAAAGTGGCAATAGAAACAATTCTGGATAACCTAAAAAGAGAATATCCCAACAGAAGAATCCCAAGTTATATGGTTGCCTACAGGGCACCAGAACGAAGCATTAGATTTAACAGTTATGATCCTCAAAAAGGACTTCGAATGATATATGTGGATCCATATAGCGGTAAAATTTTAAAAGACGACGGAACCATCAATTTTTTTTATGTTACAGCACATCTTCATAGTTCGTTTATGTGGCACGGGCCAGGAGAATACATTGTAGATATCTCAATAATTGTTTTCATCATTCTACTTATTACAGGTCTCATTTTATGGTGGCCAAAGACATGGTCAAAAAAACATTTAAAAGGAGCGTTTACAATAAAATGGAATGTTTCATTTAAACGTTTGAACCATAATTTTCACAGTGTGTTTGGTTTTTACACTCTTGCTTTGGCTTTAATATTAGGATTAACAGGATTAATTATAGCATTCAAACCATTAGCAGCAACAACTACTGACTTATTGGGAGGTAACTCCAAAACACCATGGGAAGCAACTTATCCTTCTTTTCAACCTGAAATAAAAGATAACTACCCTATTAATAAAATTATAGAAAAAACACTAAATCAATTTACAGATAAAGACCAGCTTCAAATATTCACCTATTTTTTAAGCAGAGAATCAGGTATTATCCCGGTAAAAGCAACAAAAAATGTAAATTTAAAATCAACAACAGAGCTTGATTTTATTGTATTTAACCGATATACCGGAGAAAAATTAGATATTGGAGATGAAGCTGTTTTAACTGAGCAAATTAAAAATCTGTTTTGGACTTTACATATGGGATCATGGGGATTGCTGGGTAAGATAATAACATTTATAGGTGGATTAGTCATTAGTCTTATGCCCTTAACAGGATTTTATATTTGGTGGCAAAAACATAAAGCTTCTAAAAGGGCAAAAGCAAAGTTTTCAACTATTAATTGAGAATCTTAAAAAATATCATATAGCGGTTAATTGCATTAAACTTCAGGATATGCAATACCGCTATAATGTTTTTAAGAACTAATTTCCAAATTCAAATAGCTTTCCCTGCCAGGTATCTCGTTCTTTAAGGCGCTTCTCTACTTTAGATACAAACTCAAAATTCTTCAATCCCCATCTGGGAGCTATTAATAAATCATGAGGCGCCTGACTGATAAAACGCTCCAAAATAACATTCGGATTCAATCGCTCAATAAAATCAACTACTATTTCAATGTATTCTTCAGCAGAAAATAATTGAAAACTTTCTGGATTATTCCTGAATTTTTTAGCAAACAAACTTCCTTTAACAATCTGTAATTGATGTAACTTTAGAAAATTAACTGGCAATTTTGATACTTCAGAAGCATGAAGCAATATGTCATCTCTTGTTTCTCCGGGAAGTCCCATTATTAAGTGCAAACCAACCGGAATATCATATGATACAATCCGCTGAGTAGTTTGAACTGTTTCATCATATGTATGTCCCCTGTTGATATCAATAAGAGTCTTTTCAAGGGTTGACTCAGCTCCTAATTCAATAGCAATATAATAGTCTTTTTGCCACGTTGCCAGATGTTCCAATAAATCATCGGAAATACAATCTGGTCGGGTACCAAGTACCAACCCCTTTACCAATGGATGATCCAATGCTTCTTTATACAATTTCAGTAACTCTTGCGTATCTCCATAGGTATTACTGTATGCTTGAAAATAAGCAAGATACTGCATTGTTTTATATTTGGGTTGAAAAAATGAAATACCCTGCTCAAGCTGTTGTGATATAGTTTTTTCAGGACCACAATATGACGGATTAAAAGTGCTGTTGTTACAAAATGCACAGCCCCCAACTCCTTTTGTTCCATCTCTATTCGGACAGGTAAATCCGGCATTAACAGAAAGCTTTTGAACTCGCTCACCAAAGGTTTTCTTTATATAAGAGCTATAATCGTTGTATCGTTTATTATTTCCCCAACTATAATTCATGCATTATTTCTTGAAGCGGCAAAGGTAGCCAAACAAATGAAAATGTTAATAACTTAAGAAGGGTATCTGATTTAATGACAAGAACTACTGACTACAATTGATTAATAAAAAAAGGAAGCATGCTTATTCAACATACTTCCTCCAAAATTACTTTTATATTTTATTTCTAATGCTTTGAAGCATAGGTTCCATGTGATTTCAACAGAGAAGCTTGCTGTGGGTGATGTCCAAGCCATATCACTTCACCAGTATGTAAATCATATATGGCTCCTTCAACAATTAGTTCTCCCTTTTCAACTAATTCACGGGCATCGGGACTATGAGTTAATAGATCCTCAATGGATTGCCATACATTATTTTCAATGGCAGCATTTAGCAATTCCTCTGAAAATTCAGATCCATGCTTGTGTTTTGCATGTTTTACTGCCGGAGCAATATTATCAACCAATGCAGGTATGCTTCCATGTACTTTATCACCTCTTGTAACTGCTGTAACAGCTCCACAACTTGAGTGTCCCAAAATAACCAAAACCGGTGTATGTAAATGTGCTACTCCATACTCAATTGAACCTACTTCATCAACGTCACAAACATTTCCGGCAACCCTGATTGAAAATATATCTCCAATACCAACATCAAAAACTAATTCTACTGGTACACGTGAATCAGAACATGCAATAATTGTTGCAAACGGATGCTGTCCATTCTCCCAGGTTAGATTTCTTTGATGCTGATTTAAATGCGGATGTGAACTCACTCCATTCACATACCTTTCATTACCTTGCTTTAATTGCGTTAAAGCTTCCTGTGGCTTTATATCCTGTGCATGAGCACTAGTAAAAACCATACAAATACCTAATAACAATGCAGTTTTAGCACTGTACCCCCAATTCAATTTTAATTTCCCCATTTTAAAATTGTAAAAAGATTAATTACCCCTTTTAATTAAACTGTATAATCTCTTTATACTACGTATTTATTTAAAAGTTTCACACCATCCAACCTCTACTAGTCTGATTTACAACATTTAAAGAAATTTAGAATAATTGAGTCTAAAATTCTATTATAAGAATTTAATGAAGAACCAATAAATCAACATCATAAATGATCATTCAATCCTCAATATTAAATTACAATTACATACCTTTTATTTTCTGTAATTCTTTCATTTTATCATTCCATGCTTTACAAGCAGCATAAGTTGCTTCAGCAAAAGGAATCAAGTCCTCAAAATCGGCATATAAACGATCCTCAACTAAATCGTGTAACTCACTTGCTTTTAACCCGGCCTTAAATTTTAGTTTATTTACTTCTTTCTCTAAATCTTTAATTTCTTCAGTACTCATAACAATCAGTTTTAATTAATAAAAATTAAAAGATTACAATTATGATGCAAACTAAAAAACACCTCTGAATTTCAAACTCTTAAAAAAATAGCACCAACCAAATAGTAAGAAATAAAAAGATTCTATTACATATATGTAACAGTTAATTTATTTGGCTCAAATACAAATATCACTAAGAATTTACAATCAATTATTATAGTAATAATATATATTGTTTAAACTTTTAGCTAAAAGTTTAACTTTATATCTTCATTAAAATTATTTACAAAAACTCTTTATATTTTTAATTTAACCTTATAAGTTCGTAATGATTTACAACTCACACATTCATACTTTTAAAGAAAGCGATATTCCACGTGCCTTTTTACCCATTGGTTTAGTCCGTATTCTTGCTACCAAAGCTGGTTTCAGAGTTGTTTCAAAGCTTTTAAACAATATTAATCCATTTTCAGATCAGGATACCTTCGATCGATATATTCGTTTTGTTGAAATTGGTCGCATGTCATCTCAAAAAGACATTTTTGAGCGCTGTTCAAAGTTTTATCCTGAAGATACCAAGTTTGCAATACTTGCGATGGACATGGCTTATATGGGCGCCGGTAAGGTGCCACGAGATTATAAAAATCAGTTAAAAGAGTTAGCAGAATTAAAAATAACTCACCCACAAGTCTTACCCTTTATTCATGTTGATCCACGCAGACCATACATTATGGATTTGCTAAAACAAAGTATTGAAGAGTGGAACTTTACAGGAGTTAAAATTTATCCACCTCTGGGTTATTTTCCATATGATGAAAGAATGTATCCTGTTTATGAATATTGTCAAAACAATAACTTACCTGTCATCACTCACTGTAGTCCATTTAATCCGGTGCATTTTAAAGGGACGAAAAAGAATTTAATAAAACTTTTATCAAAATCACAAACCCCTATTGAGACCAAAGGGAAAAAGCGTAAAGAACTTTGTGCAATGTTTACTCATCCAAAAAACTGGGAACAGGTTATGAATGATTTTCCTGATTTAAAAATAAGTCTGGGGCATTTTGGTTCTGCATATTATTGGGAAGAATTTCTTGACAAACCAGGTAATCCTGATAACTGGTTCACAATTATTAAGGATATGTTACCTAAGTATAAAAACCTGTATTCCGACATTTCATTTACACTGAATGACAAAAGGTTCTTTCCTGTTTTAAAGATATTATTGGGTGATGAGAATATTAATGATAAGATTTTATTTGGTTCGGATTACTACATGGTACAAACCGAAACTACTGAAAAGAATTTTAGCATTGATTTGAGAGGCTATTTGGGTGAAAATAACTATAAGTTAATTGCAGAAAGCAATCCTAAAAACTTTTTTAATACATAAGAACTTTTAATAAGAAATGGGACATTAAAAGACCCATAAAATATCTTTTTCCTGTTTAGAATTTAACATTGTTAATGAAGATCATTTCTAACTCATTTTTGCAATTAGAACAAAACTGATGACTTTTTAAATCTATATCCTCTACATAAGTACTCGACATCATTACACATCCGGGCGTATGGCAATGAATTAAACCGAAGGTATGCCCCAACTCATGAATTATTTCCTTACTGAATCTCTTTAACGTTAATCTATCATTTCTATTCATTCCATAACGCTCATTATTTAACCGAAATGAAGAAGCAATTCCTGAACGGCCATTTAAAAATGCCTGTCCATAAATGAAAGTTAAGATTTCGATAAATAAGTCAACTGTAAATAATCCAATAGTTTTGGTGGTATCTGATGCATATTCAGTATCGATTAAATGAATAAGCTGATCGGCATCATATTGGCTGCGCGATGGATCAAAAAACTGACTCATGTCGATAAACCCTTCCTTATATTCCACTTGCACCTGCAGTTCTCTTTTAACATCCCTGGCAATTATTTCAAGATTTGGTTTCTCTATTTGCCCAAAAGATATTAAAGTGATTTTACAAGGATTCATTTCTCAACATCTTAATAATCAGCAGATCATTTTTGTCGCTTTTTTCAAAATGCAACAGGCTACTGGTTTTTATTCGGACTTAAATGATATTTCTTAATTTTATTATAAAGTGTCACCCGGTCTACTTTCAACACTTTGGCTGAAGTTGAAATGTTCCAATTGTATTTATTCAGAATAAATTGAATATGCTTTTTCTCAACATCATTGAGACTCTCAAATGGACTATTTTCCGATTCTTTACCTATAGGTAGATCATTAAGCCGTATTTTTTTTCCATCACCTACAACAATTGCTCTTTCAATCATATTTTCCAACTCTCTGATATTTCCCGGAAATGAAAACTCCTCCAGTCGTTTTAAAGCCTTTGCGTCAATAGTAATAGTTGGTTTGTTCATCGAATGACAATATTTCTTAATAAAATATTCAACCAACAAAGGAATATCTTCAGTTCTCTCGCGCAATGGTGGCACATTAATAGTAATCACATTCAACCGATAATAAAGATCTTCGCGGAAAAGACCTTTATCAACCATGCTTTTTAAATCTCTGTTGGTTGCACATATCACTCTGAAATCTGAACTAATTTCCTTGTTTCCTCCAACTCTCATAAAGGTCTTTGTTTCCAATACCCGTAACAGTTCAATCTGCATCTTTGGAGGAATTGTAGCTATCTCATCCAGAAAAATAGTACCACAGTCAGCCATTTCAAATCGTCCCTTTCGATTATAAACTGCGCCCGTAAAAGCACCTTTTTCATGTCCAAACAATTCACTTTCCAGTAAACTTTCGGTTAATGCACCACAATGCACAATAATCAGTGGAAAAAACTTACGAGATGAATTAGCATGAATAGCTCTGGCAATCAATTCTTTTCCAGTTCCGCTCTCTCCCGTTATTATGACAGAAGAATTTGACTGGGCTATGCTGCTTATCTCCTGCATCAAATGACGCATAGCTTCACTGTTTCCAATCAGATCCTCCACGTTTTCCAAAGAAACTATCTTCTCTTTTAGTAGATCATTTTCGGCTGCCAATGTTATTTGTTTACTGGCATTACGTATTAAATGAGATAACTCATCCGGATCAAACGGTTTGGTTATATAATCGTAAGCACCATCCTTTAAGGCCTGAACTGCAGTATCAACTGTAGCAAAAGCAGTCATTATTATTACAATGGGATTTTTTTCCAAAGATTTAATTCGTCGGAGCATTTCCAACCCATCCATTCCCGGCATCTTTATATCAGCAAGCACTATATCGAAATCTTTTGACTCAAGCCTGACAAGAGCCTCTTTTGCGCTTTCTGCTGAATCAACCTGATAACCGTCCTCAACAAACCACTGATATAAAGAATCTCTTACCGATGCCTCATCGTCAACGATTAGTATTGTGATTTTAGTATCCATAATACATTGTCGTTAATTGTTTACTAAAGGTAAAGTAATCATCATTGATGTGCCTTTACCCGTTTCTGAAACTATATCTGTTTTTCCATTATGATTCTGAACAATACCATGTACAATAGCTAACCCTAATCCAATACCACTTGTCTTATCTTTTGTTGAGAAAAAAGGCTCAAAAACATGATGGATAACACTTGCGGGTATACCAATTCCATTATCAATTACTTCAATCCGAATGGTTTCACTATCTGGATTATTCGTTCTGAGAATAATTTCTCCATTATCAGTAATTGCTTCTGAAGCATTTACCAGAATAGCAATACAAGCTTGTTTAATTTGATTCGGGCTGCATCTTATTAAATCTGTTTTTGCTCCAAAATCGGAGATAAAACTAATTCCGGCCACTTTCATTGAATGAGCCATTAATTCATAAGTTTCATGCAAAACCTCATGAAGATGCTTGTCCTCAAAATTATTCTGATCCTTTCTTGAAAAATCCAACAATCCCTTCACGATCTCTCCGCAGCGCTTGGTTTCATTTTCAATTAACTTAAGATTTTTCAATATTTTATCTTTATATTCCTTATCCATCACACTATTCAACATTTGTTTCTGAATCAACTTGGAATAGACAAGAATACCAGACAAAGGATTATTAATTTCATGAGCAACAGAAAGTGATAACTTACCCAATGATGCAATTCGTTCCACATTGATCAGTTCATTTTGCACCTGACCTAATTCTTCCGTTTTTTTCTGAACTTTATACTCCAATTGCTTCGACCAATTCTGTAACTCATTATTAGCATCCTGAAGGTTATCCAGCATGTTATTGAAAGCTATTGATACAGTTCGTATATCTGATAATTGATTTGTTTTGATTTCTAACCTAGTACTTTTATCTCCTTTAGTAACTGCTTCACTGGCCTTTATAATTGCATTTAATGGATTTTCTATTTTTTTGTAGGTAAATACTATTAGAAAAATAAATAGCAAAGTTGACATGGCAGAAGCCAAAATGATATAATCTGTTGTAGATGTTGATAGTGCCGTATCCAATTCTTTCATTGGTAATTTAATTAATAAAGTACCAAGCACTTCCTGCTCTTCTGGATGAGCATGACATGAACTAGTTGAGCAGGTTGGAGAATTTAATATGGGAGAATTAATGATCAGATGCCTGCTTTCATCCGAGTTATGATTCATACTGCATGCTGTTTCAACATCAATTATTCTGTACGATTTTTCTTTCTCCTTAAACATGGATGCAAAATCATCATGGCAACTAATACAATCAGGATCACTATGTTTCAACGAATCATTTGAAATTGAAGTATATACAAGGTTATAAAAACTGTCATACATATTTACATCATCAATCCCCGACATTGTGTTAATTTCATCCAGTGTATTCTGGAGTGATGTTCTGTCATTTTCGAGCATTGAACGATATAAAGCACCTTCTACTAAGGAACCAATATTCATACCTTTGTCATGAAGAACGGATTTAAAATACTCTTCATTTAACGACCTGAATATCAAACTAAAAGAAACAAAAAGAAATACAACTGAAATAAAAATCACAAAAACCACTCTCCCATAAATGGAAGAATGGAATTTGATATGCCTTTTTAACAGCCGATGATTCAAGCTTTTCTTAAATATTATATTAGTGAGCCATTTCATGCCCTCAAATAAATGGTTGATCCAAGTATTTTAGTTCAGTTATTGTAAATTACTGATAAAAAACAGAATTACATAAACCAGTTATATGTTATTAAACAGATACTTAAATCAGTCCCATCGAACTTTTAGGTTCTTTTATATTTATTTACTCGTGTCAATAAATTTGGTCTGAAATTCTTCCCATACCTCAGGTTCCAAATCAGCCAGCACATTATCATGTAACTCACCCCCATCTTGTAAAATAATATGTTGATAAGCAGATGTATTTGATTTGACTGCATAGACTAAAAAATGCTTTAGTCTTACCAATTCAGATTTCAACCAATCTTTATAGGTATCCGCCATAAACATAAAATGTATCTCTCGTAGCCAGTTTAAAGGCTCTATCAAATAAATCCAGCCTTCGGTGTATGGCAAAGTATTTACCAGGGTTGCAGAAGTTAAAAGATGCTTATTTTGTTTTTTAATAATTCCCGTAATTGGTGAATACAATGTTATCTGCTTACCTAAATGACTTATAGTGAGAATTTTTTCTCCTTTTTGCACAATTTCTCCAGGTTCTTTCATCATCACCCTAGTGATATTACCTGTTACATGCTGAATAAAATCATCAACACCTATTTTGACTAGACCTTCCTTCTCCATATATGTCCAGGTATGTGTTTTATCAAAATATAAGCCCTTGGGTGCCATAATTGTGTTTTCATTCAAACCTGGAGCCATATGAATTTTATTGACAGGAGAAGCTGAACGTCCCAAATTTAGTTTAATCCATAGATAAACTACTGCAATAAAAAAGGCAGTTAAGCCAATTAAGATGAAAACCCAATTATAAGTAGACTTAACAAACTCAGTTTGCGACACAGCAAGCTCATTAGGATTTATCATATCCATATATTCCTGCTTTTCAGCTGAGGCCAATTGACTATATCCATAGTTATTCAAATATTTACTTCCATCAGAAAGTATCCAATTCAAAAATTTAATTGTAGCCTCATTTGTTGGTTGCATAGTTGATATTGCATAAATATTGCCACTTAATTTTGTTGGATACTTACCAATCCAAACGCCTCTTAGAAACGTATTGGGGCTTTCATATATATTCTCGAAATTATCAATTCGTCTATTAGCGTTCTTATCAATTGGTAGGATCATAATATTGTCAGCCCATTCGTTTACATTATCCTTTATGATGTCTTTTAATCTGCAAAATCCAATTGCATATGGATTTTTTTCTATAGCTAGCAGCAGTTGATCTAAATTGGAAGCTTTCAAACCCATAATTAGTTCTGGGTCTAGTCCTGTAAATTCTGCAAGGCTTTTATTAACAAATTCATCCTCTAATACATATAATTTTAATAAGCTACTTTGAATTCCATCTAATAAAACGATCCAATCCGGCTTAGCTGCACCTGAAAGAAGTACTGCTAAATTTGAAGAGGTAATTCCTTGATCTTTGATTTCTTTTAAAAATGGATTATTTAAATTAACGATTGGCACTACAGCGTCATGGCCTACAACTATTTTCCATTGATGATCTGATATGTTAGCTAGCTCAGATCTACCAGAAAGAAAACTAAGATAAGTATTGTTTGCAAAATGAGTTTCTGATACTTGTCTAACATTCAGACTTAAATCCGGATTAAATTTCTGATATTCATTTATCCAATTAAGCATTAAATTCTGTAAATCAGGTGAATATTGAATATTCAGGGGCTGATTCTCTTGCTCAATATCATCATTGGACATGTTGGCAATTATGGTTGCATTACATAAGAAATACAACATTAAACCTACAATATACATCTTGTATTTCATGATAGCTGGTTTTATGTTTTGGTATATATTAAGTGAACTGCAATCACAGAATCAAGATCAATGCCACACCAATACATTCCACTGACTAAAAGGAATTTACAAAATTATAGATAGACTAAATTTATCTTCGGATGTTGAAAATTTATACAAAAACAGATCTAACTATAGATAACAAATTGTATTTAAGGCAATTAGAATGGCTGTTTAAAAATTAAACACTGTTGAAATATTAAACACTAAATAACGTAAAGCTTTAATTTCTAATCTGACTATCAAACCAATTTTAATTAATTTCCTAAATATTATTTGTAAAGGTTGCCTAAGGCAGAATAAAAAGCTGAAGAAATATTCTTATGCACAATTTTATTCTTTGCAAACTTCTGATTCATTTCAAACTCCAGACCAATATATTTTTCGTTCTCTCTGTCTCTGAAATAACGAACATGACCATCTGGTTTACCTCTGTATGGATAATTAAATCTAACCCTAAATTCAGGCATTAGTTTCAGTAATTCTTTCTTCCAGATTTTAGCAAATTGTTTCTCCTGTTTACGACCGGGATGATATAAAATTCCAAAATCAGTTTGACGGATTTCACCATTTAATACAGGTGTAAATGAGTGAACCGACAGATGCAAGACAATACAATTTTGTTGCCAATATTGATAGATTTTGTCTTCAAACGGACGACGAAAACCATAATAATACTCTTCCAATATTTCATCTTTTACAGCCTTATCCAAAGGCTTGGTAAATTCTGAAAAAAGAGTTCTTCTATATAGCGAACGGTTAACATCAACAACCATACGTGAAGCCGTAGCAACTTGAATATATGACACTTTAGTGTTTTTCATGCAATTCATCAAATCAAGTGCTCCACTATCATACCCGCGATGTGTTTCAAGCAAATTTTCCACTTGATGAAACATGTTTTTAAACTTTTCCGGTATAGTATTTACAGCATGTTCGCAACTTAAAACCAGTTTAACTTCCACCTCTATATTCTTTAAAATGTCAGGAGTAATATGAACTATTGAATTCAAATATAAAATGATATTTATTCAAGTAAAATGAATTCATAAGAAGATTCAAAACTTTGTTAAAAGCATTGTTTTCACACTCCCTTTTTATTAACTTTAATATTGCCTTATTCTGCGATTAACCCCAGATTTAAATCCTGTTTACTATGTGAAAACCTTTCGTCTTAATTATTAATTTAAATAATTACGTTATGAAGGCTTTCTACTTACTTTTTAGCTTATGGGTATTATGCTCATCTATCAATGGACAAACAACTGAAGGTTTGGTAGGACATTTCCCTTTTACCAATGGGAGTTTTACTGATTTAATGGGGATTAGAGATTGCAGTCTCAGTTCACATGGGACCGATTCCTATTTTCTTGTTGAAGACCGTTTTGGTAATAGTGACTGTGCCATTGATTTTCAAGGAGCCATATTTGCTGCAGGTAGTTCGTTTAGAAACATTACCAGCGAAGTTAGTATTAGCGTTTGGATCAAAACCACAGATAAACCTGAAGCAAACAGATTTGTGGTTACCAAGTATGGCTATAATTTTACTGATGTTCCAATCTGCGGCTATACTCTATATTTTAACGACACAGTGAGGTTTGACAGTAGAGATGAAAACTGGAGACATAACGATTACATGTTTTCTAATTACTCTAAAAGAGTAGTAAATGATGGACTATGGCACCATATTGTTGGAATTACCCACGCTTCACCTGCTAAACTTGAAATATGGATTGATGGCACTAAAGAAAACTATCAGGAATATGAATGGGATCTGGTAGAATTGGATAATCCACTTCAAAATCTATGTATTGCAGGTAGCGAACAATACAATTCCACACCAACATTTAAAGGTGTGATTGATGATATCAGAATATATAACCGGGCCTTAAATGAATCTGAAGTTTATGAACTTTTTATTGAAGAAAACCCAAATACTTATATAGAAACAAACTTAACTACAGCTTTTACTATAACTCCCAATCCTACAAAAGGAAATATCAGAATAACAAGTGTAAATCAGTCTTCAATACCGACCGAAATATCATTGTTTAACCTGGCGGGTACAAAATTATACTTCAGAAACTTTGATTTTAATAATTCTGTCGATCTTGATATATCATCATTTGCAAAAGGTATATATCTAATAGTAATTGAAACAGAAGATTTAAAAACCATCAATAAAATAGTCTTACAATAATCATTTAAAGTTATCGCATTCAGGTCTAACCCTTTTTTAATTGTTGCAACAACAGTTTTCGATCCAGTATTTTAATACTTTTCCCCTGAGCAAAAATAATACCCTCATTATGCAGCTCACGAATTGCTCTGCCTAATGAAGGACGTGTAACACCGAATAATGAAGCTAATTCTTCCTGACTTTTAGGAAGAATGATTTCTCCGTTTATAGAACCAGCCAATTGTAATAAATAATGAGCCAGTTTACCCCTGATAGTCTGAAATGTAAGAAAACGAATTTTATTAGATAAGAATTGAGCGCGATTGGAAATGTTATTCATAAAATTTTGAAGAAATGGTGCACTCACCTGCATCAACCTTATGATTGATTCTTTGGGAAGCTTAAATATCTCAACATCTGTGGTAGCAACAATATTTACCGGAAAATAATTATTCTGACCGAAAATAAACGCAATCGCTAAGGGTTTGGGTGGTTCAATGTCTTCAATCTTTATTGCCTTACCCGAAGGATCAATCATCTCTCCTTTTACGCTACCTTTCAACATGATTAATAATGCATTACATTCCTCTCCTGCCTGCGCTATTATCTGATCCTTATTATACTTCTTAATTTGATAGTGAATACTTTCCAGATATTTATCCAAATCATCCGGATTAACTCCTTTAAATAGTGGACATTTATATAATAGATCCATAGATTTAAGTAATAAAGTGCCAAATTATGAATTAATTTCGATTTTGTAACATTTGTTACAGCATTGGAATGCATCTCATCTTACATTTGCTAATACAATAACAGAAAAAAACTAAAAAATATATTCAATGATACGGGAAGTAGTAAAAATCGACGAGGAAAAATGCAATGGTTGTGGGGTTTGCATTCCTGAATGTCACGAGGGGGCTCTTCAGATAATCGATGGTAAAGCTCGATTAGTAAGCGACTTGATGTGCGATGGATTAGGTGCCTGCCTGAACCATTGCCCACAGGACGCCATGACTATTGAAAAGCGTGAAGCTGAACCATATGATGAAATTAAGGTGATTGAGATTATGGTCGAGAAAGGGATCAACACTGTTGTAGCACACCTGAAGCATTTAAAAGATCATAACGAAACCGTATTTCTTAAACAAGCTGTTGGTTGGTTGAGAGAAAATGAAGACAAACTTGATTTCAAGGTAGAAGATGTGACACGTCAGGTACATAAACCAAAAATATCAGTGATGCATACAGGTCATGTTGGTGGTGGTTGTCCGGGATCTCAGGCCAGAAGCATTGAAAGACCAAGTGCTATTACAAGTCAGCCAACCAATACAGACGCTCCTTCGGAGCTTCGTCAATGGCCGGTGCAAATGCATCTGATCAATCCGATGGCAAATTACTTTATCGAATCAGATATGGTTTTAGCTGCTGATTGTGTGGCTTTTGCCATGGGAAATTTTCACAGTAAATATCTGAAAGGCCGTAGTGTTGGTATTGCCTGTCCAAAGCTGGATGATGGTCACAGTGTTTACATCGATAAATTAGTAAAACTGATTGATGATGCAAAAATCAACACACTGACAGTTACCATTATGCAGGTTCCATGCTGTGGAGGATTACTTCAGATGGCAAAACAGGCTGTTGATCTGGCTTCACGCAAAATTCCTCTAAAAAAGGTCGTAGTATCCATCGAAGGAGAAATCCTTTCTGAAGAATGGGTATAGAAAAATAATCAAGTTAAAAGTTAAACAGGCAAAAGGCAAAAGTACTTTAATGGGATTCCTATGCTCTTTTCTGAAGCATTTTATCAACTGCCTTCTGCCCCCGATAGCCATCGGGGAAACTAATAAGCTAAATAAATAATAATCAAGTAAAAGAAAAAATCATGAGTATGTTTTGTTATCAGTGCCAGGAGGCTTCAAAAGGCGTAGGTTGTTCAATAAAAGGGGTTTGTGGGAAAACACCGGAAGTAGCCAATTTGCAGGATTTATTATTGTATACTACAAAGGGGGTTGCCATTTGGAGTCAACTTGGCGCTGATAGTAAACTTGATACAGCCAAGGCGGATAAATACATTATTGATGCCTTATTTATTACTATCACCAATGCTAATTTTGATAGCAATAAGATTATTGAAAAAATTAAAGAAGGTTATACAATTCAGGATGATCTAAGAGCACAAGCCAATGCACCTGTTGAATTACATGATTCAGCCGTTTTTCGTGCTAGAGATCAGAATGAAATGGAATCAAAAAGTTTACTGATCGGCATTCTTTCCATTGAAAATGAAGACATTCGTTCATTAAAAGAATTATTAACATATGGTTTGAAAGGTATGGCGGCCTATGGTGAGCATGCCTGGAACCTTGGATTTGAAAATCCAGAGATTTATGCTTTCATCCGCAAAGCTCTGATTGCAACAACTAAAGCCAATATTGCAGCCGATGAATTATTGCCTTTAGTGTTGGAATGCGGAAAATATGGCGTGGATGTAATGGCCCTATTAGATAAAGCTAATACTGAATCGTTTGGTCATCCTGAAGTAACCTCAGTGAACATTGGTGTTTCGAAAAATCCTGCCATTCTTATCAGTGGTCATGATTTAAAAGACTTGCAAGAACTTCTTGAACAGACTCAGGGAACAGGTGTTGATGTTTATACCCACAGTGAGATGTTACCTGCTCACTATTATCCTAAATTCAAGAAATACGAAAACTTTGTTGGCAATTACGGTAGTGCATGGTGGAAACAAACGGAAGAGTTTGAAACATTTAACGGTCCAATCCTATTCACTACCAACTGCATTGTTCCTCCAAAAGCTTCATACAAAGAAAGAGTTTATACAACAGGAGCTTCAGGTTTTGATGGATGTACACACATTGCCGATCGCCAAAACGGACAGCCAAAGGATTTTTCAATCATTATTGAACATGCAAAAAAATGTGCTGCCCCAACTGAAATTGAAACAGGTACCATTGTTGGTGGTTTTGCTCACAATCAGGTTTTGCAACTGGCAGATAAAGTAGTTGATGCCGTAAAAACAGGTGCTGTAAAGAAATTCGTGGTTATGGCAGGGTGTGATGGAAGAATGAAAGACAGACAATACTATACTGATTTTGCGAATGAATTGCCTAAGGATACAATAATTCTAACAGCTGGCTGTGCGAAGTACAGATACAACAAGTTACCTTTGGGTGATATTGGTGGAATACCACGCGTTTTGGATGCCGGACAGTGTAACGACTCTTATAGCCTTGCTGTTACCGCTTTAAAACTTAAAGAAGTATTTGAACTTGAAGACATCAACGACCTGCCAATTGTGTATAACATTGCCTGGTACGAACAAAAAGCTGTGATTGTATTACTGGCTCTATTGCACCTTGGGGTTAAAAATATCAACCTCGGTCCAACCTTACCAGCCTTTTTATCACCTAATGTTGCTAAAATCCTGGTTGAAACCTTTGGTATCGGATCTATTTCTACTGTAGAGGATGACATTAAAAACTGGATTGCCTAGAAAAAATATGAGTTATACATACTTAATATAAATTACACACTATCTGTACTTTCCAATGGAAAATGCAGATAGTGTTTTTTATTTTTATATAAATCCTTTAAATCCAAATTTACTAAAACAACGGTTTATGAAAAAAAAGTTTTTTGATTTTCTAAAACCACCAGAACAATGGAAAGTTCCTGTCATACTTGCATTAGGCATATTTTTTGGCATGGGCTTTTACTTGTTTTATGTGGCCAGAGCTCACTCCTATCTGTCGGATGATCCAAAAACATGTGTAAACTGCCATATTATGGCACCACAGTATGCAACCTGGAATCATAGCGCTCATCGTGAAGTTGCCAGTTGCAACGATTGTCATGTTCCTCATGACAATATAGTTAACACATACTATTTCAAGGCAAAAGACGGAATGAGACATGCATCCATATTCACCATGCGTGCCGAACCCCAGGTTATTTTTATTAAGGATGAAGGCAAAGAAGTGGTACAGGAGAATTGTATCAGATGCCATCAACACCTGATCAGCAATGAGAAAGTACTTGCCAAAGCACCGGATGTACACTTCAACATTGATGATCGAAAATGCTGGGAATGTCATAGAGAAACTCCACATGGTAGAGTTAACAGTCTCTCAAGTGTACCCAATGCACGTGTTCCCGTTCCAGAAAGTCCTCTACCTGAATGGATCCAAAACCTTAACAGTAAAAATTAACTTAAATCTTAAATTATGAAACCAATACGAGATCAAATAAAAGAAAAACCATGGCTGGGTTGGGCTTTGTTTTTCATCACTATAATTGTTGTATTTCTCCTAGGACTTCTGGCTTCTTCTGTTATTGAACGACGCGCAGAGGCTGTTTTTGCATATACACCTCAGGTTACCTATTCACAAACAGAACCCCGAAACGACGTTTGGGGACAAAATTTCCCTAAAGAATATCAATCCTACCTTCAAACAAAAGACACTCTTTTCGCCAGCAAATACAATGGTGGAGCCATGATTGATATGCTGGAAGTTGATCCTCGTTTAGTTGTTCTTTGGGCTGGCTATGGATTTTCAAAAGATTATAATCAGGGACGTGGCCACTTATATGCCGTTGAAGATATTCATAATACTTTACGAACCGGAGCTCCGATGGGTGAAGAAAAAAGTCCGATGCCTAATACATGCTGGACATGCAAAAGCCCGGATGTGCCTCGCCTGATGAAAGAAATGGGTCCTGCAGATTTTTATAAAGGCACCTGGGAAGAAAAAGGCTCAGAAGTAATGAATGCGATTGGTTGTGCCGATTGCCATGATTCAAAAACCATGAATCTTAAAATCACACGTCCTGCATTGGTTGAGGCCTTCGAACGAATGGGTAAAGACATTAATACCGCCACTCATCAGGAGATGCGTTCGCTTGTGTGTGCACAGTGCCATGTAGAATATTATTTTAATAAAAAATCCCATCCAGGATCTCCATACCTGACATTTCCTTGGGATAATGGTATGTCGGTTGAAGCGATGGAAGAATATTACGATGCTATTGAGTTTTCTGACTGGACACATAAATTAAGTAAGGCACCTATGCTTAAAGCACAGCATCCCGGATATGAAGTATATCTTACAGGTGTGCATGCCAAACGCGGTGTCTCATGTGCCGATTGTCATATGCCTTATAAAAGCGAAGGTGGCCAAAAGTTTACTGATCACCATATTCAGAGTCCATTAAATAATGTTGCTAACTCTTGCCAGGTTTGTCACCGTGAAGAAACAGCCAGTCTGGTTGCCGATGTTTACGAACGTCAGGATCGTATTATCGAAAATCGTGACAAACTGGAAGAATTAGTCGTTCGGGCACATGTTGAAGCCAAATTAGCCTGGGAATTAGGTGCCACCGAAGAGCAAATGAAAGATATATTAATGGATATTCGTCATTCGCAATGGCGTTGGGATTATGCTGCTGCCAGTCACGGAGGATCATTCCATTCACCAGTTGAAATTGGTAGAGTGATTTCTACAGGCATTGCCATTGCTCAGGAAGGTCGTTTAAAACTTAGCCGTTTACTTGCCTCTTTGGGACACAACGAAGAGGTTCCTTATCCTGACATCACAACAAAATCAAAAGCACAGGAATACATCGGTTTACCAGTTGATTTACTTCAGCAAGAAAAGAACGAGTTCCTTAAGACAGTAGTTCCAAAATGGAAAGAAGAAGGTGCTAAACGAGAAGCTACTTATACAACATCAATACAGTAATATTTTATGCCGGAGAGCATTCTCTACTCTCCGGCGTTAACTGAACCAATATACTATGAATACTAAATATATTATATCGATAATCTGCATCACTTTTTTTAGCATTGGAAGCTATGCCCAGGGTAAAATATCAGCAGAAATACGCCCACGTACCGAATTTAATCATGGTGTAAAAACACCTGCCTATGAAGATCAGAAGGCATCATTACTTACGTCGCAAAGAAGCAGACTTAATCTATCCTTTCAAAATGAAAATTTTGCGATTGGAATGGTTTTGCAGGATGTGCGCCTTTGGGGTAGCGAACCTCAATTAACAACCAATGGTAATAATGTTACCTACCTTCATCAAGCCTGGGCCGAATGGTTTATTGATCAATCTTTCTCAATCAAAGCCGGTCGTCAGGAATTAGCATATGATGATCAACGAATTTTAGGAAGTGTGGGCTGGGCTCAGCAAGCTCGTTCTCATGATATTGTATTGTTTAAATATACGGGGGATTTTAATCTGCACCTCGGTTTGGCATACAACAATTCAAGCCTAAATAACAATATCTATAATGGTCCCGATGCATATAAAGCTATGCAATTCCTATGGTTGAATCGTAAAGGAGAATCTTACACTGCAAGCATATTATTGTTAAATAATGGCGTTCCATACTGGAAAAATGATATTCAAACAGAGCAAGGAATAAGATACAGCCAAACATTGGGTACACACATACAAACCAAATTAGCCGGGATAGATTTAAATGGTAACCTATATTACCAGTTAGGAAAAGATGTTACAAACAGAAGTATTTCGGCTTTGAATGTATCAATCGACGGTATTGTTGCCTTAAGTGATAAAGCAAATATTGGTGGAGGATATGAACATTTATCAGGTACTGATCAAACTGAAACAGAATACAATTACTCGTTCAATCCTTTATATGGAACCAATCATAAATTCAACGGATTTATGGACTATTTTTATGTAGGTAATCATATTAACAATGTTGGTTTGAATGATCTTTACATAAAAGGAAATGTAAAACCCGGTAAGGTAAAGTTTAACGGGGCTATGCATTTCTTTGGCGCCGATGGTATAATTGTTGATCAAAACAAAGGATTAGGTACTGAATTGGATTTATGGTTTGGATACACTCATAAAGGTCAGGTGCAGCTTGATTTTGGTTATTCGCATCTATTTGCCTCTGATGCTTTATATGCTATAAAGGGCATCCCAGAGAACAATGAATCCAATAACTGGGCCTGGGTAATGTTGACTTTTAAACCAACTTTGTTTGAGAAATAAAGTAAGCTATCCAAACAAACTAAGTATTCTTAATTATATAACCCGGATTGGTGTTAATCTAATCTGGGTTTTTATTTTTCATCCGAAACATTTCGGTACTAAAATGTACATGTAAAAGATATTTTGGTATAGAGTTTGTTATGTTCATTCACGATAATTATAAACAAATCAAATTATTGTGATGAAAAACCTGACCGTTTGCCTTATCGTGTGCTTCCTTATAACCATATTATCATCATGTACAAGTTACCAGATTATTACATTAGACAGTTCGTTAAATAAGCCTTCGAACAATGGTTTTGTATATGAAAATGACACCATATTGCTACAATACACTTTTAATGGTGCTAATGCACCATTAGATGTCGATATCTTTAATAAATTAAATGCGCCTTTATACATTAACTGGAATGAGTCTTCTGTAATAATTAACGGACAATCATATCCATTAAATCCGTCTCAGTCAAAAGTGAGTATTGATTATTCAGAGGTCAGCAGCGAGTATTTATACAATACATACACACAAGGCTCCGGCGATGGAACAATCTGGCACAGCGACAGATCAGGATTTATACCCCCTCAATCAAACATCACTATCCAAAGTATGAATACATGGAATCAATTTATATCTTCTGAACATTCAATTGGTCAAAACACATATATTTCTGCAAGTGGAGAAAAAATTACTGAATACAAATTCGATAAAGAATCAAGCCCTTTAGAACTGCGATGTTATTTATCATACAAGGATCAGACGGCAGATACATGGAAATTTGTGGATCATCAGTTCTGGATTCAAAGCTTTTATAAATGCCTAGACTGTTCACTTCCTAAAGAGAGCAATAAGTTTTATTTATCCAAATCTACCGGTGCCGGTACTGCCATTGGTGTAGTTGCATTAGTTGGTTTGGCAGCTGTTGCTGTTTCTCTGGATGTGGATATTGAAGATTCTGATTTATAATTCACAAATAACAAAACACCGGGCACAATTGAATAGTATACCCGGTGCTTTAAATATCTAATATTCAAGTCTACAATCCGTAATCCTTGCCATATTTCTCAACCACATAATCAATATCCTTATCTCCTCTACCAGATAAGTTAACTAAAATGGTTTGATCAGCTGGTAATGTTTTAGCCAGCTTCATAGCATAAGCAACAGCGTGAGAACTTTCCAAAGCAGGGATAATACCTTCTTCTCTGGCTAAATCAATAAAAGCATCAATCGCTTCTTTATCTGTAATAGTTTCGTATTTAACCCTTTCAATATCCTTTAAATAGGAATGCTGAGGTCCAACACCTGGATAATCCAGACCACTTGCAACGGTGTTAACTGCTGCTGGTTCTCCTTTCTCATCCTGTAACAGATAACATTTAAAACCATGTATCATTCCAGGTTTACCCAATGAAAGAGTAGCAGCATGATCTCCGGTTTTAAAGCTGGTACCTGCAGGTTCTACTCCGTAAATACTTATATCGTCCTGTAAAAAGGCTGTGAATAAACCCATTGCATTGGAACCACCGCCTACACAGGCTACCAGGTTATCAGGCAGTTTACCTGTTAATTCCTGAAACTGCTCTTTTGCTTCACGACCTATGATAGACTGAAAATCACGGACCATCATCGGGAAAGGATGAGGACCTACCACTGATCCGATTGCATACAATTGATTTACAGGGTCCTGAACATACGCATCAAAAGCAGAATCTACCGCCTCTTTTAATGTCTTTAATCCATGAGTAGCCGGAATTACCTTGGCTCCCAATATTTTCATGCGAACTACATTAGGATGTTCTTTATAGATATCCACCTCTCCCATATGAATATCGCATTCTAATCCAACCAATGCAGCAGCGGTAGCTAAAGCAACACCATGCTGTCCGGCACCTGTTTCGGCAATAATTTTCTTTTTGCCCATTCTTTTAGCCAGAAGGGCTTCACCCAGACAGTGATTAATTTTATGAGCTCCGGTATGGTTAAGGTCTTCGCGCTTGAGGTAAATTTGGGCGCCACCCATTTTTTTGGAAAGATTTTGTGCATGGAACACTGGGGATGGTCGTCCGGTGTAATGTTTTTGAAGGTAGTATAACTCTTCTTTAAAAACCGGATCATCCTTAATTTTTTCATACGCATCAGCAATTTCCTGCATAATTGGCTCCAGCATTGGTGGTACAAAACGCCCTCCATACTCACCGAAAAAGCCATCCTTATCAGGCATCACTGATTCGCTTAACTGAGCTTTGTTTAAATCGTTCATATTCTTATTTGTTTAAAATAAAAAAACCGCAGGCGGTAACCTACGGCTTTATAATCATATTGTAAGTTGGTCCGCCTAATGTATTATTAAACGACGCCAAAAAGTATCATGGATTAAATTATTCATATTTTCATCTTAGGTGAAACAAGTATAATTAATAAAATTTTAATCTCAAAAGCTAAAAACAATATATGCAAATTCATTTCATCATAGGGTATAAAAAAACCCGCAATATGCGGGTTTTAATAAATTACAAAAAATTTCTTTAGTAAATATAAGTAGTAAAAATAGGATTAATACCTACTTCATATTCCGAATCTAATACATATTTATCATCATCAAGTGTAAACACCAATAACTTTCCGTTGCCTGTTCCATTCTCCAGTAATCCATACAAATAACTTTTTGTATGATCAAAGTCGATTCTGTTTAATGCAACATCGCTATAAGTGCCAGTAATTGCTAACTGATCTTCCGTATTATCATCCTTGTAAACACTTCTGTAATATGTTCTTCCATGTACATAATAGATAAAACGTTTATCCTTCGATATTGCTAAAGCATTTGTTCCATTTCCTTCACTGTAACCTAAATCAACCATTAATTTTGGTTCGTGCACCAAACTATCAGTTACTATTTCATCAGTAACAAACTTTCTTTCGATTTTATACAGACTCTGGTTATTACCCGAGGCATCACCATCACAATACACCCAAATATTACGATCAATATCAACCACCATATCAACTGGCTGAACTCCTACATCAATCACATCAATTAATGAATCTTTGCTCATATCATAAACCGTAACAGTATTGCCATCCTTATTTTCACCACCACTGTTGGCTATATATAAGAATTTACCTGAACTGATTAATTTACCCGGACCTTCGCCAACTGGTAAAGTTGCAATTACTTCATGTGTATCTAGATCAATCTTAGCTATAATATTATCTTTGTCTGAATCTGCAACACCATTTCCACAGCTTACATATGCTGTTGTTTCATTTGCAAGTATTATATCATTTGGATTTGATAAACCATCGATGCTAGCTTCAACCTGAAAAGTCTCCATATTAATCATGTCAACGGTTCCTGATTGAGCGAATGAGATGTATCCCCGTCCATTTATATATTCACTGCTTCTTTTAACAGTAAAAGCGGTTGCTCCTGCTCCAAGTGTCTGTCCATTGTTTTTTTCCTGAAACAAGTTATTGGTAACCTCCATATTTTCAAAGTTGAAACGGCTAATTGTACTTGTTTCGCTGTTTCCTTTATTTAAAATAAAAGCACCTTGATAATCTTCAATTGTAGAGGTATCTATTTCGGTACACGATGAGATTACTAAAGCACCCAGGGTTAAGGTCAGAAATATTTTATTCATTTTATTCATCAATTATATTTTTCTTATGCATACTATTTGCCAAACGACCTCAAATATAATCTTCCTTTTTAAATTATCTGGTGTATCCATTGAATTTCTGAATCTGCTAAACAATATAAAATAACAAAGGCCTGCAAACGCAAGCCTTTATATAAGATTTATCAACTACTATACAAGTAGTAATCATATATTATTCAACATCAAGAATCCATGATGGTGCAATTCCTGTGCTAAATTCTTCCTGTAATTCGCCATTAGTATTGTAAAATGATAGTAGTCCATTTGCTGTTGTACTTTGAGAAACCATCACATAGACCAACTCTGTTTGTTTATTAAAGTACACACCATTAATACCACTAACTCCAGTCAACAAAGGTTCTGATTCAAAAGATTTTAATTCAGTATCAAAAACATAAATTCCACCACTATAATTATAGAAAGAATCATAACTACCTCCAACAACATAAATTTTGCTTTTGTCCTTATTAAATGACATTATAGAAGAATAATTAGAAGTAATACTAGATAATTCATAAGTTGCTTCCAAAGTTTTGGTTGTTGTATTAATGTATCCTAAACCAGCTGTTGTCGCACTTATACTATAAGTATCAGGTATGCTAACAAAAAGATTACCTTCGTCATCTTTTAAGAAATAAGAAGAAACACCTGGAACTCCTTCAATAAAGCTCACTTCTTCTGTTTCTAAATCAATCATACCAATTTTAGTATCATAGTTTAAGGCACAGAACAAAGTTCCATTTGCAATCACTAATCCTTCAGGACCACCTGGCATATCAATTGTTTTCTCAACTTCATTGGTTGTAACATTATACTTTGCAATATATCCCAATGAAGTATCGCCCCAAACATCACCACCCCAGCATGAGATATACAGATAGTTGCCTTCTCCAACACAAAAGCGTGGTTTTATTATATCGGTTGACACCCCATTACTGGTTTGTTCCAACGAAGATGCCTCAACAAAATATATTTCATCAACAGCATTTCCCATAAAGTAAATATCACCTTGGTACTCATATGCATATTGCGGTTTACCCGACATATCAACGCCATTTACTGCTTTATAAATCTCATTTTGAACTGTTGAATTCTCAAGGTCAATGTATGAAAGAGAGCCAACCGAACTTGAATAGCTACCATAATTTAAAACATAATGTCCGGTAATTTTTGCTTCTGGTGTTTCATTCTCTTCTTTCTCGCAAGATGCCAATAAAAAAGGCAATGCTAGAAACAAAACTAAGTACTTCTTCATCTTCATGATTAATGAATTATTTAAAATTTATAATTAATTGCTACTCTATAATTGATCTCAGGCATGGCATATTGATATTGATTCTGATATTGCTCACTCAATAGATTATTCACCTGAGCATCAAATCTTAACAAGTTATTTCCAAGGTTAAATTGATAGAAAGCAGAGCAATTTATTAGCTGATAAGCTGATAAATATTTACCTGCCTGATTGTAATATCTTCTTCCTGTATAATTACCATCCAGTATTATCCCTGCTCTTGAAAAAGTATATTGAATATATCCTGTTGCAATATATTTAGGTACATATTCCAGCTGTTGATCAATGATGTCGGTAATAAGATCAGATTCCTTTCTTACTGCAGGATTAAAAGTAAACCCTCCACCTATTTCAATTTGTTGTCTACCTAAATCACAATAGGCTCTTATAGTAGTTTCCAATCCTTTACTAATCACACGCATAACATTGTCGGCATACCAACCACTGCTTCCTTGTGTCCATAATAACCAATCATGAACATTCATATAAAATACATTGGTATTTAAACGAAAAGTCCATGTTTCATTATCTGAAAATAAGTAGCCCAGCCCCAACTCTGCACTCAAGGCATCTTCAGGTTTAATATTTCGGTTTCCTTCATATCCATCCTGCCCCCAGTATCGATCATTTAACGTTGGTATACGATATGCTCTTTGTATATTACCGAATAAATTAAGCGTTTGATTATTTTTATTGATTAGTCTCATCTCCAACCCCAAGGCAGGTGTAAAAGGAGCATTAAATCGACTTACAAATTGCTGTCTAAGGTTCAACGACAATTTCAACCAATCAATTGGAGTTGCTAATAAAGATGCATACAGAGAAGTTCTGTATTCTGAAATACTTTCATCGTAGGCATACACATCAGGTTTTATGAATAGATATCGTAAACCCAGTTGCATGCTTAACCAGTCTTTTTCCTTTTTTAAACCTCCTTCAGTTATCCATCGTTGGGTAGTAATTTTTTGTTCTTTACTACTGTAGTCAATATTATCATCAAAAACATAACCTCCTCCTAAATAAAAATTGCCAATATGAGAATTCTGATCATATTGAATCCAGGTTCTTATATTCTGATCTTCAATATATCTGGTATTAGGATTTGTATTTTCAGCCATATTTGGCTGTGCCTCATGTCGGTTTTTTGTCAACCAAATTACAGATGATAACATTCTGTTATCGTCCCATTTATAATTCAACTGCTGTATTAGATTAGCATTTTCTATTCGGGCATTTTTCTGCTTATCGCGATCATAAGATCTTGTTTCAAAATTATAATAGGCTGTATTTTCAAATGGGAAATCATTTTCCTTTTCGTAGTATACAAGACGTGTAACTGATTCTAACCGGCCATTACTTGCAAAAACTTTTGCTCCTGCCATATATTCACCAAAAGAACCCAGTGAAACTTTTCCTTCACCATTCACTCCGTTTTTAAATTTATTCTGAAGTTCAAGCCTTACATTTCCCCCAATAGAGCCTGAACCCAAGGTTGCAGAAGAACTACCAAAACTAATTTGTACCTGATCAAATAGAAAAACAGGAGCATTATTTGCATTGTAACTACCTAAAGTCTGAGAATTCAATTCAATGCCGCGAACACGCACTGATGTATGATTGTCTGATGTGCCCCTGAACCGAAAAGAGGCTAATCCTCCCGCGTCAGTTTTAATGTAAATAGGTTGATATCTTGAGATTAATTCAGTAAGACTTCCCTGTTCTACGGAGCTTTTTTGTAGCGGAGTAAAAGTTTCCTTCTTCGAACCAACCTGATATTGTTTAAGTTTAGTAACAACAACATCTACCGACTCTATATCATAGTGTTGTAAATAACCTGGCAATGAATCTTTAACCTCACCTTCAGCTTTTGTATCCATTATGGCCAAAAACACCAATAAACCAACTACAATAGTTTTAAACATTCACCAATACTTTATCAAAAAGCCGGTATCATAAAAGAAAAGGTAAACCTATCTTGTGTGATTGCCTAGCTCCCGAAGCTTAAATTAAGTTATTTGGCAGGTCTTCTGACTTATTCCGACTACAAACCGCCTTCCCGTTTTTGTTTCTTGTCTGATAGAAACTTATCCCCATTCGGAACCTTTTAAGGTAACAGTGGCTATGTTGGTTGTAGCATACTATCCTGATTATTTCAGGATCGGAACTTACAGCAGCGGGTACTGTTGCCGATTTTCACGGCATTCCCTATTATCTCAGAGTGCAGATATACACCCTTTGAACCAATCTGATCGCAAAAGTAATGGTTTTTTTTATGCTAAAGTATCTGAAACTAAATTATTTTCTAACCAGTTAGATTTTATATCCTTACCGTTCATATAAATATATTTCTTCTTGTGATGCTCAAAAAATAGCAACAATCATTAATGACAACAAGTTGGCTTACTCATATCCGGACTGATAAAAGGGATACCCAGATTCATTCCCCTAAGAATAAAGATGATACCTAAAATGATTATGAACACGGGAATAAACTTTTTAAGATGATAGAGGTATCTGCTTTTTATAATATCGGAGAAAAAAGCAACCGCGAACATCATGGGAAGCGTTCCTAATCCAAAGAAAAACATGGATAATACACTTTCAGCAAGAGTTAACGACAAAACAGCTTTGGATATTGCAACATAAACCAGTCCGCAAGGAAGAAACCCATTTAGAATACCAATGATAAACAAATTACCTATTTTTCTGCGGTTAAGGGAATCTCCTATTTTCTTCTTCAGTGTACCATAAATCGAATTGGTTATTTTATTACTTCCCTTGGGCAATTTTATTATTCCGGGAAGAACAACTGATAATATCATTATTACACCACAAACAATAGAAACTATATTTTGAATTCCCGAATGCTTGAGACCAACTCCCACAAAACCAAAGATCAAACCCAAGATACTGTAGGTTATAGCTCTGCCAATATTATACAAAAGGGCTCCAATTACTTTTTGCCATACTGATTTGACAGGCAAAGGAAGTGCCAATGCCAATGGACCACACATTCCAACGCAATGCAGACTGCCAAAAAAACCAATTACAAATCCTTCTAAAATACCCATGATAGTTAGTTTAGTCTATAAATAACGGAAGTTTTGTAAGATATTCCTGATTATTGGCTCCCCATTCAATGATAACCTCGTATTTACCGGATTTGAAATTCTCTTTATCAAAACTAGCGATAAAAGCAGTATCCAATTGTATTTCCTTTTCTATGTCTAATCGTTTATCGGATGGACGATAAATATGAATACTACCGGTTATTTCATCAGGTTTATCTGTGATCTTAGGAAATACTACTGCTAAATTTCCATTTACTTTAATATTGACTTTATCAGACAATGCATTGTAATTTTTCAGTTTTTCAATCTGGTTCTGATATTTCAATTCCTTTGGATAGTACTCATCGGTTACCATATCAATGCGTTCTCTGGTTGTGATATAAACCAAGGATAAAAATCCGGTAATACCTAACAGAATAACAACCACTAAACCGTGTCCCCAATTAAATTTCATATTAATATTATTATTAATGATTAGTTAGGCCCTACAAAAGTTGATTCAATTGTATCAATCAATTCATCACCATCATATATCCCAATCATAATTTTCGTACTGGCACCGTTCAATTGTTCTCTTGATAATTTCAGTAAAAAGGCCCCCTGAAGCTTTTCCTGTTCTTTTATTTTCATCATATGTCCCGCCAATTGCACTTCTCCTTCAGGAGAAAGTAATTTGATTGACAGGTCAGCTTCTTTAGTGGTTTTATTAACAATCTTATAATTATAAATGTTGCTAATACGTCCATCATCCAGGGTTTGATATAATGATCCTTGCACCCTCAAAATGGTTGTTTCAAAATCTGATCGTAGATTAAACAGTACAACTAAAACTCCGATTAATGCAACCAACAAGGTGGTATATGCAATAACCCTTGGAGTCCAACGAAACTTTTGTCCATTTTCTATATTGTTTTTTGAAGTGATCCGGATCAATCCCTTTGGTAATTTATAACGTTCCATCACACTATCACAAGCATCAATACATGCTGTACAATTGATGCATTCAAGTTGAATACCATCTCTAATGTCAATTCCGGTCGGACAAACAGTTGTACATTTATGACAATTAACACAATCTCCTTTACCAACAGCTTTACGATCCTCATCTTTACGCATCGGGCCTCTGTTCTCACCTCTTTTGTAGTCGTAAATTACAGTCAATGTGTTATTATCCACCAAAGCACCTTGTAATCGCCCATACGGACAAACCAAAGAACAAACCTGTTCACGAAAAAATGCAAAAACAAAATAAAATGCCGCAGTAAAAATCATAAGTGCAACAAACACACTAAAATTTTCTGTAGGAGAACCTTCTATGTATTTCTGAACCGTTTCAACACCCACAAAATATGATAACATGGTGTGTGTTATAACCAGAGAAATCAATATAAATATGGCATGTTTCAGACTATTACGCCAGAACTTATCAAAGGTATCTTCTCCGTTGTTTCTAATCCGTTGCTGATCTCCACTCCCCTCAATCCAATATTCAATTCTACGGAAAATAAGTTCCATAAATATTGTTTGAGGACAAGCCCAACCACACCAAACTCTACCATAAACAACAGTAAATGTTACTATTGAAATGATTATAGAAATTAAGCCAATAACAAATAAATGAAAATCCTGAGGCCAGAAAACAACTCCAAATAAAACAAACTTCCGATGTATAATATCAAACAACAGTAATGGCTCACCATCTATTTTAATATATGGAGCTGCAAATAAAAAGGTCAGTAATATGATTCCAACAATCGTTCGGGCATTATAATACTTACCTTTGGGTTGGTTAGCGAATATCCAGTTACGTTTGCCTTCCTCATTCATTGTGACAATTCGATCACGAAATGTCGGGTTATTATCATTTGTCATGAATATGGATTTAGTTCAGTTTGAGCATCTTTAAAAATAGTAATTCTGTTTGGAAACAAAAACGGGCAATGCAAATACATTACCCGTTACTATTTGAGAAATGTATTTTCAACTATTCTGCTGCCGGTACATACTTTTCACCTTGAGGTGCTTTAGGATTTGGAGGATTGGTTCCTTGCAGAGTTGTAATAAAACTGGCAACCTGATGTATTTGAGCATCTGAAATTTGTCCTTTCCAGGCAATCATTCCTTTTTCAATTACACCATTATTAATCACTGTCATTATATTTTCAAAACTACCTCCATGAATCCAGTATTCATCCGTTAAATTCGGTCCAACCAATCCTTGTCCTTCTGCTAAATGACAAACAGCACAATTAGTGGCAAAAACTTTAGCGCCTTTATCAATGTCTGTTTGGGCAGTCAAAGGAACACTATAGTCAACCTTAACTGTTTCAATGGAAATTCCACCGCCTCCTTCTGCCGCAACGGCTTCAACACCTGCAGCGGCTTCTTCCTGCATTTGAACAGCATACAATTCAGCCTCGTATTCATTCAGACCCACTTTACCATCACTAAAAAAATGGTATTTAGCCAAATAAACATAGGCGAACAAAATGCTGAAAATAAATATAAATGTCAGCCACCACGGAGGATTGTTAGCCAATTCTCTAATACCATCAAACTCGTGTTCAGGTACGAATTTATCATTGGTTAACGGATCAACCTCGGGCATTTTTTGGTCTTTCAAATTCTCTTCCATAGACGAAAATATTTAAAGACATTACTCTTTAAAGTTGTCTTTTATAGATTTAGTTAATTCTGATTCTCTTCCGGTAATTCGTCAGCTTTATCTGTGGCATAGTTTGAAACCTCCTCAATCATACCTTTATCCATTTTTATTACATACCATGTGATAAATAAAAACAGGGTAAAAAAAAGAATAAACGATATAATAGGGTATATCTCAATACCAGCAATATTTTCCAGATAATGTCTTACTAATTTCATAATCCTACCAATTAATCTGCTGTTTCATCTTCTGGTACTACTTTATAAATATCTGTACCAAGTCTTTGCAAATAAGCGATAAGTGCAATTATCTCTTTCTCACTGCTAGTTTCAATTCCTGCAGCTTTTAAACCTTCTGTAATCTTATCAGCCTGTGCCATATAGTCATCAACAGCCTTTTCATCATATCCTTCTTCATATGGTACTCCCAATGTTTGCATTGCTCTGATCTTTGCAGGGATACTTGCAATGTCGGCATCATCTTCGATTAACCATGGATATTTTGGCATGATAGAATTTTCGTTCAGCACCTGAGGATCCAACATGTGATTAAAGTGCCATGCATCTGGTTTGTATATTTTACCTGTCATAACACCTTCCCTGGCCAAATCAGGACCTGTACGTTTCGATCCCCACTGGAATGGATGATCATAAACAAATTCTCCAGCTTTTGAATATTCGCCGTAACGTTCTGTTTCTGAACGGAAAGGTCTTACCATTTGCGAATGACAATTATAACAACCTTCACGTACGTATATATCCCGTCCCTGCAATTCCAAAGGTGTATATGGTTTAACACTCGAGATAGTCGGAACATTTGATTTTATCAGGAATGTTGGTATTAACTCAACGAATGTACCTATCAAAACAACTACCAGGGAAAGCACCATAAACTGAACCGGTTTACGCTCCAGCCATCCATGGAATTTCTCACCCGGCTTTTTAGGGGTATAAGTTTCATCAATGGCCGTGGCTTCTTCGTTGGCAACTGATTTACCCAAACGTGCTGTTTTAATTAAATTATAGGTCATCAACACAGCTCCCATCAGGTAAATAAATCCACCAAATGCTCTCATGTAGTACATTGGACGAATTTGTGTTACTGTTTCAAGGAAATTTGGATATGCCAATAATCCATCTGCTGTAAACTCTTTCCACATCAAACTTTGGGTTAATCCGGCCCAATACATTGGAATTACCCAGAATAGTATTCCTAAAGTACCAATCCAGAAGTGAGCATTGGCAAGCTTTTGTGAATATAGTTTTGTTCGGAATATCTGAGGAACCAACCAATATAAAATACCAAATGTCAAAAACCCGTTCCAACCGAGTGTTCCTACATGCACGTGTGCCGGTGTCCAGTCAGTATAGTGACTGATGGCATTAACATTCTTCAAGGATAACATCGGACCTTCGAAAGTTGCCATTCCATACGCCGTTACGGCAACAACTAAAAACTTTAAGGTAGCACTTTCGCGCACCTTATCCCATGCTCCCCTAAGAGTAAGTAATCCATTTAGCATACCACCCCAGGATGGAGCAATCAGCATAATTGAGAAAACAGTTCCCAACGACTGAGCCCAGTCTGGCAAAGCGGTATATAATAAATGATGCGGTCCGGCCCAAATGTATACAAACAAGAACGACCAGAAATGCACAATAGATAATCTGTATGAATAAACAGGACGATTAGATGCCTTTGGCACAAAATAGTACATCAGCCCCAAATAAGGTGTTGTAAGGAAAAATGCAACTGCATTATGTCCATACCACCATTGAACCAATGCGTCCTGAACTCCTGCATACCATGAATAACTTTTCAGGAATGAAACAGGTAATTCAACTGAGTTAACAACATGAAGCAACGTAACTGTTACAAAAGTTGCAATATAAAACCAGATTGCTACATATAAGTGCTTTACTCTTCGCTTTACAATGGTACCAAACATATTCCAGCCAAAGGCCAGCCATACAACCGCAATCATTATATCTATGGGCCATTCAAGCTCAGCATATTCCTTACCGGTTGTAAAACCCAATGCTAAGGTTAAGGCTGCAGATACAATGATTGCCTGCCATCCCCAAAAGTGAAACCAACTTAATGCATCACTAAACATTCGGGTTTTAAGTAATCGTTGTAAAGAATAATAGGCTCCGGTAAAAATACCATTACCCACAAAAGCAAAAATTGCAGCATTGGTATGTATTGGACGTACCCTACCAAATGTTGTAAACTCCAATTCAAAATTGAAAAAAGGCATTGCCAGCTGAAGTGCAGCTAAAACTCCTGCGAGCATTCCAACGAGCCCCCAGGTTACTGTGGCAAAAAGAAAATACTTGACAATTTTATTGTCGTAATAAAACGTCTCTTGCTTCATTTGAGATTTTGGATTTGTTGTTAGACTTTTTTTCTTTTCTTTCTTGCTGATCAAATAAAATTCGAACTGAAGGAGAATAATCATCTTCGTATTGCCCTGTTTTTACTGCCCATATAAAAAGTGACAGAAAAAAAAGTGCAACCAATAAACTTATAATAACTAAAACAATAATTATTTCCATTCGCTAATCAGTTATCATTTAGTATGATAATTAAAAAACTGAGGTAAATATAGAAATATTTCAGAATTTATTGTCTTAATTTCTTTATTTACACATTGGTTTTTCGCCTTTAAATACAAACTGATAAAGGGAATTGTTCTATATAATATCAGATTAAATGTCTTTTTTTAGCTATAAACATTACACTTAAACTTGTAAAAACAACAACCGACGCACTACTCAAAGGCATCAAAATAGCTGCAAACAAAGGACTTAACTGCCCAGATACGGCAAAATACATTCCTACAACATTGTATAAAAAAGAGATTAAAATGGCCAAATAAACAATTTTCTTAGCTGATTTTGAAAACTTTATAAACAAAGGCAAATGAACTAACTCTGATGCATTAATTATCGCATCGCTCGAAGGTGAAAATTGATAAACATCATCTGCAACAGCAATTCCCACCTGAGCTTCTTTTAGAGCAGCCACATCATTCATTCCATCCCCCAACATCATAACATATTTGCCTTTTTGCTTTAATTCGGCGACGTATTGTTGTTTATCTTTTGGTGTCTGAAAAAAATGCAGATTGTTTTTATTTTTTAGTTCTTTTTCCAAAACAGGCCGTTCGGCATCATTATCTCCTGAAAGGACATGCACTTCTACAGTTTGTTGAACATTTGCCAACATTTCCTTCCAATCGGTTCGATAAAAGTTATGAACCACAAAATATCCTAACTGCTGACCATCTACAGAAACATATACGTTGGCTGCTTCTTCTTTATTATCACTGCTGATTCCAATGTAGCCAGCAGAACCTAATTTTACTTTATGGCCCATAATAAGGCCTTCAACACCGGCCCCTTCTTTTTCATTGAATTCATTTACCTCAAATTCATTGGCTTTCTCCAGATACTGATACAATGCCTTACTTAGTGGATGCCTTGATTGATGAGCCAATGATTTTATTAATGAGGAATTGAAATGCCCTGGTTCATCACCTTTAAAATGCACTTCAAAAACATCAGGATCAGTTAAAGTGCCTGTTTTATCAAAAACGATGGTATCTGTTTTGGTTAACCCTTCGATAACTGCAGTTAACTTTAAATAGAAATTATTCTTACCCATTATTCTACTGGCATGACCAAAGGCAAAAGGAACTGATAAGGCCAATGCACAAGGACATGCGATAATTAAAACCGAAGTAAATGCCAGAAGTGCCTTATTAGGATCTGTCCATAACCAGAATAAACCCGTTAAGGTGGCAATTAACAAAATGGCAATGGTAAAATATTTGCTAACAGCATCTAGAGTAACAGAAAGCATCGATTCCTTACCGTCTTTATCTGCTTTTTCTTTCCACAACTCAGCAAGGTATCCGGTTTCAACCTTCTTTTCCACCTTTAAGAACAGGGCACTACCAATTACCCGGCCTCCGGCATAAATCAAATCGCCCTTTTGTTTACGAACCGGAACCGATTCGCCAGTTATAAAACTGTAATCTATAGATGCTCCCAATGATATTAAACTTGCATCAGCCGGAATTATTTCACCGTTACGAACTGATATTTTATCACCTGATTCCAATTGATTGATCGGTACAATTTCTTCCACATTATCCTTTATCCGGGTAATTCCCAATGGAAAATAAGATGAATAATCATTATCAAAACTTAGTGCTTCATAGGTACGGGCCTGATACCACTTACCTATTAAAAGAAAAAACACCAAACCGGTAAGCGAATCCAGATATCCGGGCCCGGTAGAACTAATTATTTCATATGTACTGCGGAGAAATATGGCTAAAATACCTATGGCGATAGGTAAATCAATCGATATCAGCTTTTTTCTCAGATTCTTCCAGGCTGTAATAAAATACTCATTACCTGAATAAACCATAACAGGTATTGTCAAAAACCAGCTTAGCCATTTAAATAATGTATTTAATTCAGGGTGAAGTGATACATCTGCCGATAAATACTCAGGAAAGCTTAATAACATTACATTACCGAACACAAAACCGGCTACTCCTAACTTTACAATTAATTTCCGGCTCTTTTTAACAGCTTTTTTCTGTTCTTCTGTTTTAATATGAGGTTTATAGTTGATAGATGATAAAAGAACCATCAACTCACTTAATTTAAGTTCTTCTTCATTAAATGTAACACTGGCTTCCCTTCTGTTAAAATTAACCGATGAGTTAATAACTCCTTTATGAAGCTGATGCAGATTTTCGATGAGCCAGATACACGAACTACAATGAATAGATGGAATATACAGTTTTACCCGGGCAACAGAGCCGTCATAAAAGTCCAGAACAGACTTTTTAATATCTTCCTGATCGAGATAATCGTAATATTCAGCACTAACTGCTTTTTTACGAATTCCAGGAGCCTTATTAATATCATAATAAGCTCCCATCTCTTTCTCTTTCAGTATATCATAAACCATTACACATCCTTCGCAACAGAAATCTTTTCCATCGTGTTGCACCCATGATTGGGACGGACTTCCGCAATGATAACAGGTTTTGCTCATTGGTTCATTAGTATGTTAATATTAAGGCATTAGTAGAATTTTCTTTACCATTACCCCAACACTCTAAAATCAAACCCACCTGGCAAAAAGGAATATTCAACTTAATTCCCGTTCAAAATTTTATGTCTATTTAGCAACAAACAAATGATTAAAATGATTTACAAATCGAAACTAATAAATGGTTGTTCCCAAACAATGCAATGCTCCGGGCATTATTGTAATGGTATCGTCCAGACTATTTGCTGATTCCACACAAACCATTTTTATGTAATCATCATCGCCTAAATCAGCCATTTGAGCAGCTAATTCATCTCCTGGATTCCATACTACAGTAGTCTTACTACCTTTTTTACCAACAGTAATGGTTCTGTTTGTATCAATAATAGCAACATCTTCCATAGTATCTCTGTAACGCCTGTCGGTGCGACCATTAAAAGTAACCATTTCATCTTCCTGTATTGCTTCCAGCCCTAATACATCATCCTTGTAAAGAACTTTATGCAAACCTTGCAATTTAACGGTTTTAATATCAGAAATATTAAAATATGTGTGCAAAGCAGCGCTTACTTCAAAAGGTTCCGATCCAATATTCTTTGTAGTCAGTTCTACATTTAATCTTTTACCAATACTAACTTCAATAATTGCTTCAAAATCAAATGGAAAATACTGCTTTGTATGTTCATTTGATCTCAATCCCAAATTAATGTAGACTTCATCTGTATTTTTTGATGTCGATAGTACCTCCCAGGTTGAGATACGGGCAAACCCATGAGAAGGCTTGGTATTATCAGTTGGGTGAGCATTAAACCAGGGCCAGCAAACAGGTATTCCACCCCTGATGGCTTTTCCTTCTTTAAATAAAGTCTCACTGCTCACAAAAAGAAGATCATCCTGTCCATTAGGAACAAAGCTTAATACTTGTGCGCCATACAATGAAATTTTAGCAGTTGAGTGAGGTGTCACTACCTCTGCCATTATGGTGTGCTGCTCATTCTTAAAAGTAAGAACTCCTTCAATACCAAACTCTTTATTTAATGTATCCACTTGCATAACTAAATTTTTCTCTTTTAAAACACGAAAATAGACATTTTAAGATGGAAAATTAAGGATATTTGGAATTTGGATGATGTTCAATATTATGCCCTTTTCTCACCATAACATTAGTGCATAAGCTAATAATTACATTTTATAAGATCATAGACTTATATTTTAACTTTATAAGCTTTGGCGCTTATTTTAATTTTATTATATTTGAAAAAATTCAACTCATTATGTACGTTGCAATTACTGGAGATATTGTCAATTCAAAGGACCTTGATAAAAATCAAAGAGATTTTGTGTTTTCTGAGATAAGAAAGGGTTTCTCAACAATTAGTCAGGAAGCTGAATTTGTTTTTCCACCAGAATTTCTTCGTGGAGATAGTTTTCAATGTGTTTTTAAAGAAATTGGGAAAACTCTGCAAATGACTCTTTTGTTTAAAAGTATTTTTAAGATGCAGGCATCAGATTTAAAAAATAACAGTTTAGTAAAAGATTCAAAGCCAAGAAAAAACTGGCGTTCCTACAAAAATCTGGATATCCGTCTTTCCGCTGGTATAGGCGACATTGAGTATTTAAAAGACAGTATTTCGCTTTCCGATGGAACGGCTCTCCATCGATCAGGCAGAAATCTGGATAAAATGAAACAAAAATCACAGAAAACCATCATTACAACCGGCGATGAAGCTTTAAATAGAGAATTGGAAGTAGAGTTGAAACTTCTGGATGCCATTACAGACAAATGGACTCCCATGTCAGCTGAAGTTGTATTTTACCTTCTTCAACAGAAGAAAGAAACCGAAATTGCACCTATCCTTTCCATCTCCCAATCGGCGGTAAATCAACGTAAACAAACCGCAAACTGGGATGCCATCAGTCTGTTATTAAAACATTTTGAGTATCTTGCTCAAACACATTTATTGAAATAACAAACCCGACCAAATGCATATAATTGTATTACTTAAACTACTACTTGCTCATTTTATAGGAGATTTCTTAATCCAAAGAGATTCCTGGGTAAAGAACAGGAAAGACATAGGATTGAAATCCATCTATTTTTATCTTCATATATTTTTAACTGCAGTTTTATCCTATCTGTTTGTCGCTAAATGGCTATTATGGTGGTTAATTCCATTGGTATTTTTTATTCATTTAATTATTGATATTTGGAAAAACTACCAGAAAAAAACAGTGAAAAGCTTTATTCTTGATCAGACTTTTCATATTGTATCATTACTAATTATCTGGATGCTTTTCTTCACCCAATGGACATTTACTAACCTGCTCATTATTTGGGAAAATGGAACTGAATTCTGGATATACATGCTAGGTTATGTTATTATCATTTGGCCATGTGGCATCTTCATCAGGGAATTTACAGCCAAATGGCGTAAACAACTTAAAAAAGAAAACATTAACGAATCGGGTTTATCAAACGCCGGCAAATGGATAGGATACCTTGAACGCATTTTAGTTCTGACTTTTATACTTACTGAAATGTATTCGGCCATTGGATTTTTAATTGCGGCAAAATCTATTTTAAGACTCAACCCGAAAGAAGAAACCAAATCAAGACAATTTTCAGAATATATATTAGTTGGCACGCTTTTAAGCTTCACTATTACAATTGTTTTAGGATTATTAATTAAGAGTTTACTTAAATAAATGCAATTATGAATCCAACCAGAAGAGATGCATTAAACCTGTTTAAAAAATACAACGAAACGGATAGCTTATACAAACATGCTCTTTCTGTTGAAGCAGTTATGCGACACTTCGCCCATAAATATGATGAAGACGAAGAAAAATGGGGTATCATTGGTTTAATACACGATCTGGATTACGAAAAATACCCTGAAGAACACTGCTCAAAAACCAAAGAAATAATGGAAAGTGAAGGCTGGCCGGAAGATTACATCAGAGCCGTCCTCTCCCATGCTTATGGCATCTGTACTGACGTTGAACCCATACATATTATGGAAAAAGTTTTGTATGCAACCGATGAACTAACTGGCTTAGTTACTACCGCTGCTTTGGTTCGTCCCGACAAAAGTATATACTCTCTTACGCTTAAATCGGTAAAAAAACGATGGAAGGACAAACGTTTTGCTGCAAAAGTTGATCGCAATATTATCATTGATGGCGCACAACGCATAAGCATAGAATTAGATGAGCTTATCCAGGACACCATCGATGGAATGAAAACTATAGCCAAGGAGCTTAATCTTGAAGGAAACAATCTTTAAAAAAGAAGCTTAATGAAAAAGTTCAGATACATTAATACAATCATCTTATTTTCAATAGGATTATCATTAAGTGCACAAAACTCTTTTCCTGTTGATTCAAGCTATAATATACCCCGCGAACAACGAAAGTTTGCAAAAAGATATCCTTATGCTTTTCCTGCAAAAGATAGTCTACCTAAGGGTGTTATTGAATACAGAAATCAGGTTTATCTTAGTCTGGAAAACACACCTTTTGGCAAACGCGATTTACATCTTGATATTTTTAAACCTGAGAAAGAAGGAAAGTATCCTGCCGTAATCATGGTTCATGGTGGAGGTTGGCGATCAGGCACAAAAGACATGCAGGTTCCTATGGCACAAATGATAGCCAAAGAAGGATTTGTGACCATACCCGTTGAGTATCAATTATCATTAGAAGCCAAATATCCTGCAGCTGTTCATAACATTAAAGCAGCCATAAGATGGGTTCGAGCCAATGCAGAAAAATACGATATAAATCCTGATAAAATAGCTATATCGGGTTGTTCCGCCGGAGGACATCTTGCTGCTTTAATTGGCATGACTAATGGCCTTGAGCATTTCGAAGGAAAGATGGGATTATTAGATTATTCAAGTGAAGTACAAGCTATTATGGATATTGATGGAGTACTAAATTTTCTTGCTCCTTCTTCCCTCAACTTGAAGCGAAAACCAAATTCAGCTGACATTTCCTGGTTTGGTGGATCTTTTGAAGAAAAACCTGGAATCTGGAAAGAAGCATCATCCATATACTGGGCCAACGAAAACTCAGTTCCCATTTTGTTTCTGAACAGCGGTTACTCAAGATTCCATGCCGGCCAGGATGAACTAATAGGTATGCTTAATGAATGGGGAGTTTATCAAGAAGTACATAAATTCAACATCAAGGTACATCCATTCTGGTTGTTTCATCCATGGGTAGATGAAACAGTTTTATACATGGTTGATTTTCTGAATAAAGTATTATAAGATTGAACGGGGATTTACTTCCCCGTAATCATTTCCATTATTTTATTCGTTCGGGCTGCTGATATTCCTGTACTTACACACTCTCCCATGCCTTGTAACTGCTCAACAACCTGTTTTATAAGATTGTACTGTATATTTTCAGGATTCAGATAAGGAAATTCAAATTCCTCACCATTTTTATACATCATAATAGGTTGATGATTAAAACCCGAGAATACAATCTTACCCTCAGAACCAACTATTTCCATCCTGTCTTCATCTACATGATTATTTGTTACAAACGACCATAAACCATTACCCAATACACCGTTTTCAAAACGAAAAGAAGCACTCACAGTATCTTCCACAGCATAATAACCACCTCTGTTTGCAGTTAACCCAGTTGCTTCAACAACAGGACCAAATAAATAATCCAAAAAATCAAGCTGATGAGATGCCAGGTCAAAGAAAATACCACCTCCGGCTTTCTCTTTATCCAATCGCCATAACGAATCACCTCCTTTGACTTCACTATCCAAAGCAGGTCTTGTCAATCGGATATTAACATACAATGGCTTACCAATTTCGCCACCATCAATTAACTCTTTTACTTTTAAGAAACCCGGTAAGGTTCTTCTGTAATATGCCACAAATAAAGGCACACCTGTTTCTTCAGAGACCTTTATCATATCCAGACACTGTTCATAGGTAGCAGCCATTGGTTTTTCAACATAAACCGGCTTACCTGCCTTCATAGCCTTAATCGCGAATTCGGCATGATTTCCCGGAGGAGTGGCAACATAAACCGCATCAACCTTATCATTATTAATTAAAGCCTCAGCATTGCCTGTCCATTCAGGAACATTATGTCTTTGTGCATAATCCTGAACCAGCTGTAAATCACGTCGCATTACCATCTGTAATTTACTACCTTCTACTTTATTGAATGCTGGTCCGCTTTTCAACTCTGTTACATCTCCACAACCTATAATTCCCCAACGTATATTTCTCATGACTGAATTTTACTTTATCAATGATTAAAGTGCCAATTATGTTTTAAAAAAGTAAAAATAAAATCAAATGATTATTAAATTACAAATCATTTTTCAATGTTGATCAATAATTATTTTGTGCATTATTCAGATTATTTATTTTTGAATTGTGAATTTCAGACAAAACATAGAAGTTAAATTACAGACGGGAAGTAATCATTCAAATCGAAATGGTTACGATATCATCGGTGATGTACATGGGCATTACTCTGAGTTGCAAATGCTTTTTAAGAGGATGGGCTACTCGAAAGAGAATGGTTATTGGCAACATCCTGAACGAAAAGCTGTTTTTGTAGGCGATTTTATTAACCGGGGTTCTGATAGCCGAAAGGTTATTCAAACCATTCGTTCAATGATCAACAACGGCTCTGGTTATGCTATTTTGGGTAACCATGAAATAAATGCCATCACTTATTTTACAAAACGAAGTGATGGACGCCCGATTAGAACACCTGGTAACAGTAATCGTAAGTTATTAGACAACTTCTTTATCGAATACAAGAATAATTACGATGATCTTCAGAAAGACATAAAATGGCTGAGAACACTTCCTCTATTTCTTGATTTAGGAGAAATAAGAATTGTTCATGCATACTGGAATGATAAGCACATCGAAAAAGTAAGTAAAATGTACGAAAATGGCCGAATCAGAAAGAAACACCTGAAGGATGCTGTTAAAAAAGAAAGTACATTATATACTCCTTTTCTTGAAACAATTAAAGGGATTGAAATTAACCTACCAAAAGACTTAATTATTAAGGACTCCAATAATATTACACGCACTAATTTCAGAGTTAAATGGTGGATAGAGCCTCACGGTCATACTTTTGACAGCTTGAGTTACGGTAACCGATTCTCATTACCTAAATACACAATACCCAATGAGTTGATATCATCATACGACATCTATCCTGAAGACGCTCCAATGGTTTTTGTAGGACATTATTGTGTTGGTCGCGGAGTTATGATACCTCAAAAAAATATTTGTTGTGTAGATGCATGTGTAGCCAATGGCGGACGACTAGCCGCTTACAGATACAGTGGTGAAAAAATAATGGACAAGAATCGTTTTGTGTTTGTTGATAAAGTCAAAGTAAATAGCTGATTATTTCTTTTTTACAAAAAATGCTACTACAGCTGAAGTAATAAAACCCATCATTAACGCTCCAACTACACTCATATAAATATAACTGGTAAGATTAAAATAGCCTTCCGCCTCAACCTGAGTGGACAGGTTATTTTTTACAGAATAAGCAATGATATTATCAAAATACTGAGGCGACAAATATTCATGTGTAAGAACCTGGCTTAAAGGGCTCAGCAATGCCACAATAAAAGTGATAATTAAACCACTTACAAAACCTTGCAGCCATGTCATCTTATCATTAAAATCCTTTCTTCTTTTCTCGAGTAATGCCAAAATATAAATCAATATGGCAGGTATTGCAAACAGGTTTGTAATTTTAGCATGGATGTCAATATGCTCATCGTGTAAACCTATCATCTTCTCGAAAACAGTCCAAAGTATAATTACTGCAAAAAATGTTATTGCCCACTTAATTTCAATTCTAAATTTACTCATAACAACCAATTTTAGATTCAAACAATCTTATCATCAAATAGTTTCTTATCAATTATATATAGCCTAATATTTTAAGTATTTCTTTTACCGTCTCAATTCTCCTGTTATTATCAAACTGTTTAAAATCATCAGCTAACATATTCATAGCAAACACATAGGGTCCTTTTTGTGTTTCTACAAATCCAACATACCAGCCAATTACCTTATCTGCTGAACAATTGCCTCCACCGGTTTTTCCGAACAATTTATAATCATCACCTTCTTCATATAACATGATAGCTTTTACCTTCTGAATATTTTCTTTAGAAAAATCAACTAATTTCTCATTGTATAGTTTTCTCAGAAATTGAGTCTGCTCAATTGCACTAATTTCGAGAGAACCACACAACCAAAAACGATCTAAAGCACTGGATATATCCTTATTACCATAATCCAACGATATGATTGCCTGCTGCATTCTTATTTCTCCAATTTTTCGCGCTATCTCCTGATAATACCAAACAACAGAATATTTGAATGCACTCTTCATGGTATGGTTCTGACACCAATATTTAAATGGTTCTTTTTCATTCATCCAAGCTTCATGCGGATTACGAATGCTATCCCATTCAATCACATAATCAATTCCGCTTGCCACTCCCGTTTGAAGAGCAATAAGTGAATTGGGTATTTTAAACGTAGAACAAGGTGAAAATCTTTCTTGAGCCTGATCTTTATTAAAATAGTAATGCTCTGAATTATCAAATTTTGAGATCACAAAACAACCTTTAGTTCCTTTAAAAAGCTTGGCAATTTCAATGTCTTTGGGTTGAGCTTTTAACTGTAGTGATAAACAGAGAAAAACAACAAAAATGAAATTTAGATGACTGACTTTCATACTTTCAGGTAATTATTGGGAATAATCTTTATCAATATTAAAAATTAAAAATTAGTTATTCAAATGTTTGATATATAATATTTAACAGTGAGTCATTGGAATGAATAAATCACTAACAATGATAAAAAACACAAAAAATGGAACGAATTTTGTTTGCACATATGTAACCTATTTATAATTAGTTAGTATAACAGGTTAAATAACATTTAAAAACTAAAAAAGGGAAGCGTATGAATTTGTACATTACACCCGTTGCTAAGAAGAGTCAGATTTCCTTTTTACTTGCACTTGATGATTATCTTTCAAAACGTAAGAATAAAACGACGCTTTTGGTAAAAAGATTACATCAGTTCATAGCGAAGCACCAACCAGGATTTGATTTTCAGGTGCAGGAAGCTTCGAATAAGATTGAATTATATGCAGAAAATGCTTTGATCGGTTATTATCCGAATCATTAAAAGAAAAATAAAAAGGTGGCCATGTGTCACCTTTTCTTTTTAAATGAATTAAGCATTATTAAATGATTTCTCATTAGCTTAACAGAAATAATAGGACAATTAAAAAAGGCGACTTAAACTTAATTAAGCCGCCTTTTTTTATTATTTCTAAATTCTTAATTCAACTTGGCTAAAATTGTATTAAACGTTTCACTCGGACGCATTGCTTTTGAAGCCAGATCAAATACAGGCATATAATAGCCTCCAATATCCATAGTTTTTCCCTGAACAGAATTCAACTCATCCACAATTGTCTTTTCATTCGCCGACAATTCTTTTGCAATACCTGCAAAAGCAGATTTCAATTCAGCATCTTTATTTTGGTTTGCCAAAGCTTCTGCCCAATACATTGCAAGGTAAAAATGACTTCCACGGTTATCCAACTCATTTACTTTGCGGGATGGCGATTTTTGATTATCCAACACTTGCCCTGTTGCTTCATCCAGAGTCTCAGCAAGTATCTGTGCTTTAGAATTATCATTAACCTTACTTAAATGTTCTAATGAAACAGCTAAAGCAAGAAATTCACCCAATGAATCCCAGCGCAAATGATTCTCCTGTTCAAACTGCTGAACATGCTTTGGAGCAGATCCACCTGCACCTGTTTCAAATAAACCACCACCATTCATCAACGGAACGATAGAAAGCATCTTTGCACTTGTACCTACTTCAAGAATCGGAAATAAATCGGTTAAGTAATCTCGCAACACGTTACCTGTAACAGAAATCGTATCCAATCCTTGTTTGATTCTTATCAAAGAATATTTAGTTGCCTCAAAAGGTGATTTAATTAATATTTCCAATCCGGCAGTATCATGATCAGCCAGATAAGTCTTAACTTTTTTAATTAATTCAACATCATGAGCCCTATTTTCATCCAACCAGAAAACAGCAGGAACTCCTGTTGCCCCGGCTCTGTTTACAGCTAGTTTAACCCAGTCCTGAATTGGCAAATCTTTTACCTGACACATGCGGAAAATATCTCCCTCTTCCACAACCTGTTCCATCAATACAGCACCTTTATCATCCAGTACTTTAACAACTCCATTTTCTGCAATCTGGAATGTTTTATCATGTGATCCATATTCTTCAGCTTTTTGAGCCATTAAACCAACATTGGAAACACTTCCCATTGTTGAAGGATCAAATGCACCATTTTCCTTACAGAAATCAATTACTTCCTCATATACTGAAGCGTATGACCTATCAGGAATTACGTAAAGGGTATCTTTCGGATTTCCATCCGGTCCCCACATTTTACCTGATGTACGAATGGCTGCCGGCATGGAGGCATCAATAATCACATCACTTGGTACGTGAAGATTTGTAATTCCTTTATCTGAATTAACCATTGCTAAATCAGGACGTTTAGCATATGTTTCCTTTATTGCAGCTTCAATTTCATTTCGCTTTTCTTCAGGCAGATTCTGAATTTTTGTAAACACATCACCTAATCCATTATTGGCTGTAATGCCTAATTTTTCAAACTGCTCTCCGTATTTTGCAAAAACATCTTCGAAGAATACTTCCACTACCTGTCCAAAAATAATCGGATCTGAAACCTTCATCATGGTAGCCTTCAAGTGCACCGAGAACAAAACATCCAGTTTTTCGGCCTCTGCAATGGCATCAACCAAAAATGAACGTAAAGCCTTCTTACTCATTACAGCTGAATCAATAATCTCTCCAGCTAATAAAGAAACTTTGTCTTTTAATACAGAAACAGTACCATTACCTGAATGCAGTTCTACTTTTATATCACATGGCTGATCAACCGTCAGTGATTTTTCGCTACCGTAAAAATCACCAGTAGACATACTCATTACCTTAGATTTCGAATCGGCCGACCAAGCACCCATTGAGTGCGGATGCTTTTTTGCATAATTCTTCACAGCCTTTGGAGCCCTTCGATCTGAATTACCTTCACGCAAGACTGGATTTACTGCGCTTCCTTTTACTTTATCATATTGCGCTCTAACCGCTTTCTCTTCTTCTGTTTTGGGTTCCTCAGGATAATCTGGCAATTGATATCCTTTTGCCTGAAGTTCTTTTATTGCTGCCTGCAATTGAGGGATGGATGCACTAATATTGGGCAACTTGATAATATTAGCTTTAGGTGTTTTTGCTAATTCTCCCAACTCAGCCAAAGCATCACCAATTCGCTGATCTTCATTCAAGTACTCAGGAAAGTGAGCAATAATCCTACCTGATAATGAAATATCCCTTGTTTCTACCTCTACACCTGATGACTTTGTAAATGCCTCTATTATTGGCAGCAACGAATATGTTGCCAAAGCAGGTGCTTCATCAGTTTTTGTGTAGATAATTTTTGATTTCTGTGTTCCCATTTCGATTTAATCTTTTTTGATGCACGATAAGTTAAACACTTAAAGCACACCTACTGTTTTAGAGTATTTATATAAATCAATATTCTTTGATAAAAATTCAACCAAATCTACATTATCTATTCAATAGTAATGGTGATTTAACTCAATATTATTAAAAGAATCGACTTTAAGATCTTTTAATTTTCTTTTTGAAGTTGGGTTACTCCAGATCCAGACCAAATTCCTGTTTAAACTTCATTAAATCAGGATTTTTCTCCAGCATTAGTTTAAACTTATCGGCAACTGTATAAGCTCTTTTAGGACCTTCACTTTCATCAAATGATATTTCGAAATCTAGTTCCAATCGTGCATTTTTAAGTGAACGCTTTAAGAAACTGAGCATCGCACTCTTTTCCTTTTGTAATTCTGTTTCCTGAAGCTTGTTTTTAAGCTTAACAAGTAACTTACGCTCACCTACCATGTTGGGCTTATGGTTATCAACAATACTGTATAAACGGGGGTTTCGATCCTTAACAGCCATACAGTATTTACGCCACATTTCATCAACACTTTCTTGCGAAATTAATTCATTCCACGTCATGTCAATGGGTTCTTCCTGAGCTTCTTCTACCTTTAAAGTAGAACTTGAGGCAGGAGCCTGCTGTACCTTCTTAGCCAGATTTTTTAACGAAACAGATTTTAATCCTGAACTTTGCTTACCTGTAGAGGGAGATGCAGGTATTTTAATATTACCAGGTGTTTCTTTTGCAACTGATTTCTGTTGCGTTTGAGGCTGAGGTTTTGATTTACCTACTGTTATAATTGGAATTTCATCTACGAATTCCTCTTTTTTTTTTCGGTTTCGATACGAGAAAGACGTATCAGAGCAAACTCCAAATGAAGTCGTTTGTTTTTAGCAACCTTATATTGTTGCTCACTTTCGTTAATTACTTTTAAAGCATAATAAAGAAAATCGACATCACATGATGCAGCTTGCTTCACATACTTCTCTTTGGCCGACTCACCTATTTCCATCAAAGTAGCAGTGGATTGATCCTTACACATCAGTAAATCACGAACATGACTATTCAATCCTGACATAAAATGTTGAGCATCGAAACCTTTGAGCAGAATATCGTTGAAAATTAATAAAGCCTGCTTGTAATCTTCAGCCAAAAAGGCATCAATCAACTTAAAGTAATAGTCATAATCAAGAACATTAAGATTCTCAATTACTTGTTGGTATGTGATCTCCTTACCTGAAAAAGCAACGATCTGATCGAAGATTGAAAGTGCATCACGCATGGCTCCATCTGCCTTTTGTGCAATAACAGCCAAACCTTCTTCTTCTACTTTCACGCCTTCACTATCAGCCACATATTTTAAATGCCCCACAGCATCAGCAATTGTGATACGGTTAAAATCAAATATCTGGCATCGTGAAAGAATGGTAGGAAGAATTTTGTGTTTTTCAGTTGTGGCCAACACAAAAATTGCATGACGAGGAGGCTCTTCCAGTGTTTTTAGAAATGCATTAAAAGCTGCCTGAGATAACATATGAACCTCGTCGATGATATAAACCGAATAAGATCCTAACTGAGGAGGAACACGAACCTTATCAATAAGGCTACGAATATCATCAACCGAGTTGTTACTGGCAGCATCAAGCTCATGGATATTATACGAGCGGTTTTCGTTAAACGACTTACAAGACTCACAAACGTTGCATGCCTCAAAATCTTCGCTAACATTTGAACAGTTAATTGTTTTTGCAAAAATACGGGCACAGGTTGTTTTACCTACTCCACGCGAACCACAAAAAAGGTAAGCATGTGCCAAATGATTGCTTTTAATAGCATTTTTTAGCGTAGTAGTTATATTAACCTGTCCAACAACCGACTTAAAAGTCGCAGGTCTGTATTTTCTTGCTGAAACAATATATTCCATTCTGCTTTAATTCTACGCCAACAAATATATAATTTACAAACAGCCCAGCCAATTCGGCCCGACGGAAGTTATTAACAATAGAAGGAAAATTCTTGATAACACACCTATTTAAGCAAATCAAATCTGCTAAATAGGTTAATGCTTACAAGGAATTAATGTGCAGGCTGTATTCAATGCCTCATTAAAATTATCAAGTATATATTCTTCTGATATCAGATCAACTAAATTCATTTTTTTCAGATCTTCTTTAACTTCAGCATTGATACCCGAAAGAATCACCTTCACTCCTTCTTTCTTTAATATTTGTATAGTGTCTTTAAGGTTATGCAATCCGGTATCATCAATAAAGGAAACATGCCGCATACGTATAATCAACACTTTTCCTTTCATTCCTATTGACTCTATTAATTCAGAATATCTTCGGGCTGATGCAAAAAACAAAGGCCCGCTAATTTCATAAACATTTAACTGCTCAGGCAAAGTTGAATAATCATCAATAATATCATTATCAACCACATTTTCAATTCGTTTCTCGCTGATATCCGACATACGTTTCATAAAAAGGATAGCAGAAAGTACAACTCCAACTTCAATAGCCAGTGTTAAATCATAAAAGACCGTGATAAGAAAGGTGGAAAGTAAAATCAGTATATCAAAATAACTACCTTTTAAAATAGCAACAAATGATCTCCATTCACTCATATTATACGAAACAACAATAAGAATACCTGCCAGACATGACATAGGAATCAGTTTTGCCATCGGTCCCAGAAAAAGCATTATCAATAGCAAGGTAACAGCATGTATAATACCGGCCAATGGCGTTCTTCCACCGTTTTTTACATTCGTTGCTGTACGTGCTATAGCACCTGTAGCAGGAATCCCCCCGAAAAAGGGAGTTACTATGTTAGCAATCCCCTGAGCAATTAATTCGGTGTTTGACCGATGTTTCCCACCGATCATACCATCCGAGACTACTGCTGATAAAAGAGACTCTATGCCTCCCAACAATGCAATAGTTAAAGCCGGAGCCAGATAATTATGAATTTCGGATAATTGCACCGATGGTAAACTAAAACTTATCCGGTTGGGTATATCACCAAAGAATGATTCGATAGTTGAAACCTCTAAATCAAAAAAATAAACAAGAGGTGTAATAATGATTATTGCCAAAAAAGACCCTGGAATTCGATTGGTAATTTTTCTGGAGTATACGGTAATTAATATAGTAATGATGGTTATTAAAAGTGCAATCCAATTAATATTTGAGAGCTCGGAAAAATAAACTAACCATTTTTCGTGAAATACAGAAGGAACTTTTTCAATAGGCAATCCCAGTGCATCTTTTATTTGCGTTGAAAAAATAACCAGTGCTATTCCACTGGTAAAACCAACAATAAGAGGATGTGGAAAAAACTTAAGCAGCGAACCTAATTTAAGTAATCCAAAAGCAACCAGAATGACACCTGCCAATATGGTTGAAATAATCAAACCATCAATACCATATTGCTCTAAAATACCATATACAATAACAATAAACGCTCCTGTTGGACCTCCTATCTGAACACGACTCCCTCCCAGCAGTGAAATAATAAATCCAGCCACTACAGCCGTAATTAATCCTTTTTCGGGTGATACTCCAGATGCAACAGCAAAAGCAATGGCTAGTGGTAGGGCAACAATACCTACAACAATACCAGACAGAACATCTTTGGAGAAATTCTGTTTGACCAAACCCGACTGCAATAGCGAGAAGAATTTGGGTTTAAAAAATTTGTTCATTTTGTTTAAGTTAGATTACAAAAGTAGAGCTAAATTGCTCTCGTTGTCATCCAACTTGTATTAAATGATGTTAATTACACTTTTAAACTCAGATTCTGAATTAAAAAAATATTATAAAATTTGATCTATTATTTTTTACCACTTCCAATAAAGTAATCATCCTTATCTGCAAACAATACATTAAACGTGGTTAAACTACCATAAGCTCGTGTTATATACTGCTGAATATGAACTTTTTCTTCATCATTGAGTGTTTCTGAAGAATTGATATTCTGTTCCAATACTCGTAAACGATCACGCACCATTACAATCTTTTTAAAGAAAGTCTCCATGGGAATTTCTTTTGGCTGAAGAGATTCATTTGATGGATACATAACAATTTTACCTCCAATCCATTTATTTCCAAGTTCTACTTCTGCCGGAAGAGTTCCATATTCATCCAAAACTGATGCAATAGCCTTACGTAGATCACGTGCCGTAACCGTTTCTCCCTTACCCTCTTCCGGACTTTCTATTACCGTAATATTTGTGCTTGTTTTAGGTATTTCCATTTTACCACCTTGCTCAAAATAAACCTCATAAGCACCTAAGGTTATCCTTGCAATAATACCTTCACCGTAACGTGGATGTTCTACTCTTGTTCCTACTTTGATATCGATTGAATCCATATTTTGATTTATTTAACTTACCATCATTTTGGCACGATTTTTATGTCTAATTTAGCCAAACAATCTAAATTGAAACGATTATGAAGTATTTATTTTTTGCCACCTTATCTTTGTTAATAATTACCAGTTGTAAAACAATGCAAAAGAATACAGGTAACGCTTCGAAACTGTTTTTAGAAGGAAATAAATGGGAAATGATCTCTTTTAAAGGGCAATCCATTAATGAGGCTGGCTTCACGATGAAGACTCCGGTAATAACAATTAATAAAGCAGAAAACAAAATTGGCGGAAACAGTGGTTGTAATTCATTTGGAGGAAGTATAAGCATTAAGGATAATTCAATAGAGTTCGGGCCGTTAATGGCAACCAAAATGTATTGTGATGGAGTTCCTGAAGTTGAGTTTTTCAACATACTAACCGGCGAGGTTAATTATCAGCTGAAAGACAAAAAGTTAACCTTTTCAAAGAATGATATTACTGTAATGGAATTTAAATTGAAAGAATAAGATAAACGACTAAAGCCATCCCCAAATGATGGCTTTTATACTGATTGCTTTTCTTCATGAGATTCCTACCTTATTAAACTAAATCAATGAAAGAGGCCGATTAAGGCAATACTGCTAAATCTTCCCAAACTACATTCCAGGTGCTGTCTTTTGGGAAACCAGGTATTTCAACTTTATTTCCATCCCAGCCTGCACACATCATTGCAACTGCTATTAATAAACCACCGTTTCCTGGTAAATAAACACGTAAACGATCATCCTGATAATTATGACCATTAACCAAGTAAGTATTGGTTCGTTTATTCATCAGTAAAGCATCTACGGCTTTTTCAGGTTGACCCAAACGTGCAGCACACATGGCTGTCATCGGATAATCCCATCCCCAGGTATGATCCCAGTTCCAGTTTTTCAAGATCCAGTCTAATGTATTCTTCATTAATTCATCATCAACCAGATTGCTTTTGGGAAGAATACCCAAAGCTCCAAGCACTGCCGGATGATCTGAAGTAAAACGAACGTCTTTATAGGTATCAACAGCATCTTCGGAAGCAAGATACAATCCATCCAATTCTTTTAAGGGTGAGAGTTTATTGATTAATTCATCCCACTCTTTATTTCTTTCCTTTCCCGACCTTTCCAGCCATTTTTGAGCCACTTCTAATCCCCAGTGCCAATAAGCCAGTTCAAAAGGTGGATTAACCGTTTCATTGGCTCGCAATGTTTCCTGAGCCGGAATTATTCCCTGCAAAATATATCGGTTATTGATACTATCGTAATCAGCAAATGAATACATAAACTCAGCTGTTGCCTGCACAAGATCCTTATATTTATTGAGCACTTCATCAGATGGATTACTTCGATATACCAACTCGGCAAAATAAATAAAGTGTGGTTGCTGCCATATTAGAAACGATCCAACACCAGAAGGAGCCTCTATTGAAGATGGATCTGTCATTTTCATCCATCTCACACCATCAAAACCTTGTCGTTTAGCTATCGATTTTGCATTGTCATAAGCCTTATTGTACCAATCCAGGCTTCTTTCAAGCAATTCTGTTCGATTCCAAAGGGCAAAATGAACGGCATGCCACCAATGCATTTCCAAATGAAACTTACCATACCAACTGTTGTAGGTTAATCCGGTTTCCTGTGGTGGCAGATCACCCGCACATTGAATTGCCATTAAATACTGTGATAGAATAATCCTTCTTTCCAATTCTGATGCTCTTGAATCTGTACATTGCGAAAAATCAATGGCTCCACCATTTTTCCAAAAATTTTGCCAATAGTCTGATGCCAGAGTGATGACATCATCCATTATTGCATTTTCTTTTTTAGGAGCCTCTTTAGAAAAAGAACAAGTAAATTTAAACTGATCACCCTGAGGTTCTAATATAAAATAATGCGCCTCTTTTTCCTTAACCTCTGCATCTCCTTTCCACTGAATATTAACAAAATAAGTATCACCATCAAGTACTCTTTTTAGAATACAAAAATGACTGTCTGAATCATAAATAGTGGTTGTATGTTTCTCCGGATGATCCCAGTCAGTTGCATCATCGGCATGATTACCGGTTGCATATGGAAAACGGAGGCTTATTTTTAATTGATGCTGTATTATTAATGAAGATGAGATTTGTGCTTCTATCATATCTTTTGCTGGATGAGAGGCAGTTACTACATTTACCTCTTCTCCTTCCAGTTTAAACTGACTTTCAATTCTACCATCCCAAAGTTTTAATTCCTGATGAATATTGGTTAAATCTGTCGACCATTGGTGGGCGCTTAAAACCCACTGATTATTAATTGTTTATTTTTAAGTTCTTTGACATTTTTGTAATCGTATTTCGTAAGCACCTCTCTTAC
>JAFMVE010000018.1 GCA_025499705.1 Carboxylicivirga caseinilyticus | reverse complement strand
TCCCTTTTAGGGGAGGTTTGGTGGGGTATAATGAAAGTAAAGTTACAATTTGAAAGATTCCTTATTTGCAGAATCACTTTTTGGACACCCTCTTTGTTTTTGTTACGAGCTTAGATGCTGTTTGATCTTTTTAATTAGATCTTCCGGTTGAAAAGGCTTACTGATATAGTCATCCATTCCAACAGACATACACTTTTCTTTGTCTTCAGGGAATGCATTAGCAGTTACAGCAATAATAGGAGTATGTGTTCCTGTACTCTTTTCAATTTCACGAATTTTCTGAGTTGCCTTAAAACCATCCATAATTGGCATCTGAACATCCATCAGAATAAGGTCGTATTTGGCCTTACCGAACTTATCCAATGCTTCTTTTCCGTTAAAGGCAACTTCAATTTTCTGCACCTCATTTTTGATATACAGAATAATGATTTGCTGGTTTGAGAAGTTATCTTCTACCAATAAAATATTGGCATCAGCCATATCAACTTTTGGCTTAAAGTAGTTGCCACTTTGTTTGGTAGGTTCAATAATCGAGTTAATGGATTGACTCTTTAAATTTTCTTTGAAAGAAGCCGTAAACTCAAATGCTGTATTAACCGATCCCGGGTAAATATCGAGTTGGTTACCATCCATTTCAATAATCTTTTGGGTAATACCTAATTCCAAAAGATTGATGTATTTATTGGTGTTAAGTCGAATGATTTCTCTCGAGTAAAAAGCCTCCTCTTTCAATTCTTCTTTGGGTAACGGAACAATAGTATTGCTAACTATTCTGAATTTAAGAACCAGTTTGTTGGGTAACGTTTCTTTGCGGGTAACTTCAATGGTAACCTGTTTATTTTCAGATTTATTGTATTTTAAAATGCTGTTTAGAAGGTTAAGAAATATCTGTTTGATTTTTATACTGTTACCGATAACATTATTCGGAATGTCAGCTGATAGTGAAATGTCAAACTGCTTTTTGTCGTTTTCGTCCTGAAAGAGTTTGATTGTATTGTTGATGGTTGAGTATAAATTAAAACTTATTTCTTCATCAGGTATCTGACTGAAATTGGTTGTGGTGGCAGCAACCATGCTGTTAACCACATTCACCAGATTGTTTGAAGATGCATGAATTGTATTGATATAATCTCTTTGATCATCGCTGAGGTTAGTTTTTTCAAGTATGTCAATTATACCGGTAATATTACTTAGGGGAGTTCGAATCTGATGTGATAGTTTTGATATCAGTTCTTCCTGCGTCTTGTTGAAATTCTGAGAATTCAACATTCTTAATTCTTTGTTTAAGATAATCTCAGAAAACGAATGATGAACAGCATATCCAACAATGATCATGGCAAACATTACCCCTGAATACATTATTTTTTGAGGTAAAGAATACTTATGAACCAACGGTAAAATATTACTCAACCCGAAAAGGTAACCAACTACAATGAGAAAGAATATAAGCGAAATGATGGTGCCTTTATTCTTTCCTATAAGTGAGAATATAAATGTAGGGAAGAGAACAATCCATATAATACTCAAGCCTGTACTTCCTCCAAAGACTATCAGATAAAGAAAAATGAGAATGGCAAAAAATGCAAATGAATTTCTAATGCCAATTGAATGGGCTTTACGACCCAGATATAGAAAATGAAATCCAAAAATAAGACTAAAGATCAGCAGTGGTATTGCATAAAATGTCTGATCTGTTAGTAAAGTGAAAATCCCATCAACAAAAACAACCATGAAAAGTATGAAATAAATCAGATTTCGCATCATGATTGGGGTTTGTTCTTCAATATCAGCTTTTTCCTCTCTGTCGAAAACAAATAACGAAAGTATTTTATTTAGTAATATCATTTTCAGTGTAATAAATTTCTTAACCCTAAATATATAAAAAACTGCTGTAGTTAAGTCGCCAATAAATTATTAAGGTTAGATATAGGAAACTTTAATATAGCTAACAAATGTATTTAATTGTTATAGATAAAGAAACAAAATTTCGAAAATTAAAGAAGTGTTCATATGGTAAGTTTTTATATATGGATGCAATATTTTAGATAACTTTGTGTATATATAAGTAGATCACAGAAGATAATTAAAGCTGCTGATGACACTCAAATTATACCTAAAAGAAATTAGATGATGAAAAGGACTGCTTTATTAATTTTGTTAGTAGTCTCTGTATTTGCAGAGATAAACGCCTCGAACGATCACTTACCAACAAAAGAAGACTACAAAGCTTTTTTAAAAAGTAAAACATTGGTTGTAATGGATACCAATCCAATGAGTGACTTTAATTTTAAAATAAAGGAGGTGATGAAAGATGTATGGAATCTTACCGATTATGAATTCATTACTCAAAAAGAATTTGAAGAAAAAGTGGGAGATCCGTCTTATTCGTTTCTTTTATCAACTACCGTAACTTTTTCGATGGATAAAACAAAAGCGCGTTATACATTCTTAAGTTTGTTGATGGGCAAGCCTGAAACAGAAGTCAGAGATTTACCTGATTTGTGTTCCATTCCATTGTCTTACTTGAGGGTCGAGGATGATAGCTATGCATACAAAATGGAAGTATTTGTTCGTTTTATTCAGGATCATGTAAAACTGATGAATGCTCAACCTGAATTAATAAAGGCTAATGTATTTAAGTATTACAATAAGAATATTGAATCGCTTAAGAATAAGACACTTTATTTGGTTAAGGATGATCTGTCTCCAGATGTAAATTCTATGTCAAAGTTGCAAAAATATTACCCTTATGATGTGAAAATTGTAACACAGGAGGATATTGAAGAAGTCTTAAAGAAAAGAGATCCAAATGTTGTAATACTGCATAAGGTGGGTCCGGAAGGTACAAAATATAAAGCCAGATGCTATAAAATACTGGTTGGTGCAGCAGATTCACGGTTTTACTATTTCGATTATCATATGGTAAGTTCTAAAAGACCTGATGGTTTGTTAAATAGTGATCTGAAGCAAATGGGTTCGAGATAAATTAATAATCAAATAATGTCAGACGATAAAAAGATCATATTTAGTATGGTGGGAGTCAGTAAGACTTTTCCGCCACAAAAAAAGGTATTGAATAATATCTATCTCTCATTTTTTTACGGAGCTAAAATTGGAATCATTGGATTAAACGGTTCTGGTAAATCAACGCTTCTAAAGATTATTGCCGGGGTTGAGAAAAATTACGAAGGAGACGTTGTTTTTTCACCAGGTTATTCTGTTGGATACCTTGAACAGGAGCCTCAGTTGGATGATAACAAAACTGTTAAAGAAGTTGTACAGGAAGGTGTTCAGGAGATTGTGGATATTCTAAAGGCATATGAAGCCGTTAATGAGCGATTCGGAGACCCTGAAGTTTTGGAAGATCCGGATAAGATGCAGGCATTGATGGATGAACAAGCTGCTTTACAGGAAAAGATCGATCAGCATGATGCATGGAATCTTGATACTAAGCTGGATAGAGCAATGGATGCTTTGCGCTGCCCGCCCGAAGATCAGAAGATTAGTGTGCTATCTGGTGGAGAAAAACGTAGGGTTGCCCTTTGTCGATTATTGCTGCAGGAACCGGATATTCTGTTATTGGATGAGCCAACCAACCATTTGGATGCTGAATCGGTACAATGGTTAGAACAACATCTTCAACAATATAAAGGGACCGTTATTGGGATTACGCACGATCGTTATTTCCTTGATAATGTTGCAGGTTGGATACTGGAACTGGATCGTGGTGAAGGCATTCCATGGCAGGGTAATTACTCTTCATGGTTAGATCAGAAAACCAAGCGATTGGCGAATGAAGAAAAACAGGCTTCAAAACGTAGAAAGACTTTAGAACGAGAATTGGAGTGGGTGCGAATGACACCAAAAGCTCGTCAGGCAAAGAGCAAAGCTCGTTTAGGTGCTTACGACAATTTACTTAATGAGGATGTTAAAGAAAAGGAACAGAAACTTGAGATTTTCATTCCTAACGGACCTCGATTAGGTGATAAAGTTATAAATGCTCAAAGTGTTGCAAAGGGATTTGGTGATCGTTTGTTATTTGAAGATCTGAATTTTACTCTGCCAAAGAACGGAATAGTAGGTGTGATTGGCCCCAATGGTGCAGGTAAAACAACCTTGTTCCGGTTAATTATGGGATTGGAAACTCCTGATGCAGGTACTTTTGAAGTGGGCGAAACGGTTAAAACAAGTTATGTTGATCAGTCACATGATGATATTGTACCCGGTAAGACTGTTTATGAAGTGGTTTCAAAGGGTGAAGAGACAATAAAAATGGGAGGTAAAGAATTAAATGCACGTGCCTACCTTTCCCGATTTAATTTCTCAGGTACTGACCAACAAAAGAAATGTGAAATTCTCTCGGGTGGTGAACGAAATCGTTTACACCTTGCTATGGCATTGAAGGAAGAAGGAAATGTTTTATTACTCGATGAGCCAACCAACGATATTGATGTAAATACACTTCGTGCTTTGGAAGAAGGATTGGATGACTTTGCCGGATGTGCTGTAGTTATATCTCACGACCGTTGGTTTCTGGATCGCGTAGCAACTCACATTATGGCATTTGAAGGAGATTCAAAAATTTATTTCTTTGAAGGTTCGTATACCGAATACGAAGAAAACAAGAAGCGGCGATTGGGTGATGTTACACCACATAGAATCAAATATAAAAAACTGATAAAAAATTAGTTCAATAAAAACAAGGGGTTGCTTATCGAAGTGGCCCCTTTTTGTTTAGGACTGATATCGTTACTTATGGTTCTATGAATATAATACATAGGTATGGTTCCCTTTCCTTTAACCTTTCTTGCAGTACGCGTTACAATGTGATAGTAATCCTTTACTTTCTTTTGAATCTCCTCTGAAATGTTTATTTGGTCTGGTTCGCAGGCATTTTGCATTCTGGCTGCCATATTAACTGTTTCGCCAAATATATCAAACGAAAGATTGGTTGTACTTACCGAACTACATATTACATCACCGCTGTAGAGACCAATTTTAATTTCCCATTGAATTGAATTTGTTTGGTTTCTTTTTGAGATGGCCTCTCTTAGTTTTATGGCTGTTTTTACCCCTTGTAGTTCTGGATTTTCTAATTCGTGAAACATTCCACACACGGCCATGTAGGCATCACCAATCGTTTTTATGCGTGTACAAAACTGAGATTCAATTACTCTGTCAAATTCCTTGAATATTTCCTGTAGTTCACGTAGTAAAGTACCATGAGACATTTTACCTGATTTAGATGTAAAATCTACCATGTCGACGAACAAAACAACTGTATTACGATACCTTTTGGGAGATATTGAGCCATATTGTTTTACTTGAGCTAAAATTGGTGCAGGTAAAATAGATCGCAAAATAGTGTCGTTTTTATGATTCGACAGCATTAACTGATTGCGTTGAGCTTTTAAATCTTTAATCTGAGAAGATATTGCTAAAGAAGATTTTATGCGGGCTATTAATTCAGTTTCTTCAACTGGTTTTTTGACATAGTACATCGCACCGGCTTCAAAAGCCAGTTTTATGTTGTCAGATGCGTCAGATGCAGACAGCATTATTATTGGAGTGTCTGAGGTAAGTTCATTTCGTTTGAGCTTTGAAACAGCCTCCAATCCATTCATATTAGGCATTTCCCAATCCATCAGAATCAAATCTGGCAAATGACGCACAGCCTGTTTGCAGGCTTCCCTTCCGTCATTGGCAGATAAAATCTCAGCATCAGGAATACTCCTTTCAACAATGTCGCTTATAATTGCCAGCATTGTTGCAGAGTCGTCTACTATTAAAATTTTAGTGCCCATTAATGCAAATATCTATATTATTCCCCTGTGCTTTATTACGTTTAAATATAGGATTTGTTGATTTAACTTTTGTAGAATTAGCTTTTGTTTTGATGAAGCATTGTATTTTTACTGTCTAAGAATGTAACCAATGACTAACGTATGATTATTAATGACGAATTATTAAAGCCGGTTATTGAGGAATCAAGGAGCAATAACAGGAGAAGGAAGAATTATAATTTTCATAAAGTTTTGGAAGATCCATTGCAACGAATGTTGAATGTTTTGCAACCTGACAGCTATGTTCAGCCTCATAGGCATAAGAATCCGGATAAACGTGAAGCTTTTATTATTCTAAAGGGAAGATTGTTGGTTATAATATTTAATGATGAAGGAGGCATATTGGATTCTGCTGTGTTGGACAATGCAACAGGGGCATACGGGTATGATATTGATGCAGGAATTTTTCATTCAATCATTGCCCTTGAACCCGATACAGTTGTTTATGAAGTTAAAGACGGACCCTATTTCCCATTAGATGATAAAAATTTTGCTTCCTGGGCTCCTGCTGAAGGAGATGAAAATGCTTTAAGCTATAATGAAGAATTGAAGACGAAACTTTTATAAATCATTCATTCTAAATTAAATAGATAAAGTGCTTATGGTTTGATAAGATCATAAGCACTTTTTTAAAGGTATCTCTATACTTATTTCGGTTCCCAAAAACAGCGTTTTGGTGAAGTGATTTTTTCTTCGGCTTTCAATGTTTTCATTGCATTATCAACTTCTTTTTTGTCTAATCCACTTAACTCAGCAATTTCACCTGCTTTTAATGGTTTCGCCGCCTTTTTCATGGCATCCAGAACTAATTGTGTTGTATCCATTTTCTAAAATTTACGTTTGTTATTTAGATTTATTAAGTCTGTAAATTGAATTTAATAAGATCCATTTGCTAACAGTTTTATTGCTTATAGGTTTAAATAATTTCTTGAAAAATTCAAGAAATAGAAAAGTGAAGATTAGACATCAAAAGAATGGTTTTGGTTAGATTCTTTAATTGCATAATTAACCAAACCTACATTCGACTTAATATTAAGCTTTTTATGAATGTTTTTGCGATGAGTATCTATGGTAAATTTGCTAATTTTAAGTTGCTGAGCAATTTCCAGCGTACTCCTTCCTTTTGCTATTAATTCAAGAATTTCGTTTTCTCGTTTAGTAAGTCTACCGGTTTCAGTATTTGTTCTCTGTTTTTTCCAGTCCTCTACTTTTATAGGTAGTTTTTTACTAAAATAATAATCTCCGCAAATAACAGTTTTGATTGAGGTAAGGAGTTCTGTTCGTTCAACATTTTTGGTAATATAACCTTTGGCGCCTGCATCAAGCATTTCAATAACATCAGCACTTTGATCATACATCGATAAGGCTAAAACCGGTATTTCAGGAAAGTTTTTTGTAAGAGCCCTGGTTGCGGTAACCCCATCAATAATTGGCATACGTATATCGGTAATAATCAAATCAGGTGCCATTCCGTTTTCAATACATTTAATTAATTCGAATCCATTAGTTGCTTCGGCTATTACGCAGATTTCCTTTTCGGGTGCTAAAATTGATTTAATTCCGTCAATAAATAATTGGTGATCATCGGCGATGATTATTTTTATACTCATAAAGGTACTTTTAGAATAATAGTAGTTCCATTGTTCACTGCCGAGTCAATATTGTATTGCCCGTTAAGTTTGTCAATCCGCTTTTCGATATTTGTCAAACCATATCCTATTTTAATTTCATCAATATCGAATCCAATACCATTGTCTTCAACCATCACAACCAACTCATTGTTATCTATTGAAAATTGAATGATACATTCTGATGCTTTTGCATGTTTTATAATGTTTGTTAGTAATTCCTGAATTATTCTGAATAGTTGAATCTCAATGGTTGAGTTTATATTTATATGGTCATCAATATCCACATTAATAACTTCAATTTGCAATTGGTTACTCTCTGATATCTGATTTGATATGGTTTGGGTTGCTGTAATCAGACCTTTGGCAATTAACGCATTGGTATTTTTGTTGTGCGCAATTTTTCTGATTTCCTGATAAGTATCTTCCGATAAAGTTTGCAATTGCTTCAATTCAGGTTTTATATTATGAATATTCTCATAAGGCAATGCTTGTATTCCTTCTATATATAATTTTAGAGTGGCAATTTTGCTTCCCAAATTATCATGAAGATCGTTTGCAATGCGACTACGTTCCTTTTCCTGAGCATCAATAATGGCATCTATACCTTGTAATTCTTGTCGTTTCAAGATTTGTTCAACTTCTTGTTCCTTAATTTTTAACTCTTGTTTGATGAGTAGTTGTTTGCGCTTAGTCCATATTTGGTGGATATATCCAAATAGTAAAGAAAGAGTCAGCAATGCAAGTGCAATAAAGAGTAAAATGCGATTTCGGTTTCGAGCAATGTTTATCTCCAGGTTGGTTACTTTGAGTTCAGATAGCTCGCGCTTAGCTTTTTGAGTTTCGTACTTGGTTTGAATCTCATTAAATATCTCCTGGTTCTTAGCATTCAATAGGCTGTCATTAAGAGATCGGGATCGTTCGGTATAATCCAATGCTTTTGAAAACTGATTCAATCCTTTATAGCATTCAGCTATTTGGTCATAAGCGAAAATCAGTTGTTTACCATTCACTTTTTGTGCTACCAGATTATAGTAAAACAGAGCTTTTGTATATTCTTTGTTTTTTAAGTGAATATATCCCAGATTCCCTTGTGTAACTTCGAGCCCCGTTATCAGATTTAGTTGTTCTTTTAAAGCAATTGTTTTGTCCAGATAGTATTTAGCTTTTTCAGGATCTTTATCTAAGTATATACTTCCCAAATTATTGTAAATAATTGATAGAGACCGTTTATTGTCTTGTTTTTGGGCTAATTGTTCTGCCTCCAAATTGTATTTAATGGCAGTAATCGTATCGCCAACTTTAAAATATTGGGCTGCAAGATTTGGCAAAGTTATTAGTTGATACTGAGTCAGGTTATTAGTCTTAAAAATATTTAAAGCCTTATTACTAAACTCAATAGCTTTATTGTAATTCCCAAGTTCTGCCATTGCGCTGGCAATATTGCTGTAACATTTGGCAGCATTCAGATCATCCTGTACTTCTTCAAAATATGCAGCACTCTGAGTTAATATTTCAATTGTTTGATTGTAATTTCCTTGTCGTAAATAAATAGCCCCCAAACTAATGTCAACAATAGAAGCCCGATCAGTATTACCTGTTTTTGTTAGTAGATCTTTTGTTTTTTCAAAATAATAGATGGCTGAGTCGAGTTGTGTTCGATAGAAATAATTGCGACCCAGCTGATTATATGTTTCGGCAAGAATCGAATCGTTTGATTTATATTGCAGAGCATTAAGAGCATGTTTCCTCCCAAGATTTAAGTCGATACGCTCATAAAGTTTTGAGAGCTGAAGATTGGTTTTGGCTAGATCAAATTTGTTTGTGCAATTTTTTAACTTCGATTGTAAACTGTCAATTTCGTCATTATTGGCATATACAAATAAAGGAAGCAACAGAAGTAATGCAAATAGGAGTTTTATTCTAAATAAGAAAAGTGAACTTAATTTAAATGAATGGACAAACTTATAGTGGTTTTGAGGTTTTGGTTTCATCGATTGTCCTTTTATTCAAATGTAATGATTCTGAATAATGAATTCAAGTGTTTGACAAATAGAGGTATATAAACCGCGTTGACTTAAATTAGTGCAACGCGGTTCGAATTTTACCCCGTTCCTTATCAATCACTATTCAATAATTATCTTTTCAACTAAGGAGGTTTTCTCTGTTGTTATTCGTAGTAAATAATACCCTTTTTTATAAGATGATAGATCAATACAAGATTCAGAATTGCTGAAGTTATAAATGTTTATAGTAGATCCTTTTAGATTTAATACTTCAACCTTTTTGATCCCTTCAGCTGAAATAAAAACTTTTCCTTTTGTTGGATTTGGGTAGACTAAGGTTTTTGGCACTGATGATGATTCATTTCCGGTTGATAATGAAAATATAGCTGTAAGATTTATGTTTGAAGTCATATTTTGTATTGTAATAGGATTTTCAGTTGAAAATGAAGTGCCGTCTTCAGCTTGCCATTCTATAAATTGATACGAAGCATTGGGTATAGCTTCAACAGTTGCCGCATCATCGGCTCGTTTAATAATTTGATTTGTTTCTCCACTAATACTTCCATTTCCATCTGTTGCAAAGTTTAAATTATAACCAAATTGCCATTGAAGATAGGGACGTGGATTCGCATCATATTCGGGTACTGTTTTAATAATCCATGTGTTGTCAAAATCCCATTCTGAAAAGTTATCAGCATCGGCAAACATTGATGTCTCATAACCAATTGGTGTTTGTGAATTTTCGTCAGTAGCAATGGCATTTGAAACTCCAGTTGTTTCAGTATCGAAATAACAATTTGTTGCAGTTGATGCTCCTTCATTTGATCCAATGAAGCCAGCCGTTGTATAGGTTCCACTCACTGTACCTGTCGCATAGCAGTTTTTAATTGAGGCCACTGTTGTTGTATTCGAATAATTTCGACCTGAAAAAGCCGCTACCCATTCATATCCTGCCACCGTTGCATGACTAAAGCAGTCTTCAATTGTTGAAGTGTGATTTTGGGCAGCCAATCCTCCAAACGATTTAGCTCCGTAGCCTCCTGTACTGTTTACGATGTTAAACGAAAAGCAGTATTTCATGATAGAACTGCCTACCAAACTACCCATTAAACCACCTGTAAAACCATATCCTGTTCTTACTTCTAGGTTGGTATAACAGTAAGTAACTTCGCTTGAGGTGGTTGCCATGCCAATTAATCCTGCTACAGTATTGCCATTAGCTCCTTGTACTAACCCGCCAACTGCATTGCAATTACTAATGATTGAACTGTTTGCATATCCGACCAAAGTAGCAGTGTATTCTTTACCTTTCACAAGGCAATTTTCCATCACTACATTAATGATTGTAGCATTTATAACATAGCCAAATAAGCCTCGGTAATCTGTATATTGAACATTACAGGTCAATCCGCTAATGGAATGATTATGCCCGTTGAACGAACCCGTAAAATTATTGGTTTTATTACCAATAGGTGAAAACCCATTATTGCTATTCCATGTTGAAGTTGCACTTGCGTCAATGTCATCGATTAAGATAAAGTGTTTGTCCCAGTCGGCAACCGTTTCGGAAAGTGTTTTTAATTGATCAAGATTGGCAATCTGAAATGGATTGTTTTCTGTGCCGTCACCGCCTGCGTATTCGATGGCAGTGGATTTTTCAGAAAATGCAAATGAAAGCAAACTGAATAATGCGATAAGGGTAAAAAGTTTGTTCATAATAAATGGAATTATAATTAACATAACTCAAAGGTATGTGTATGTATATGTATTATAAATACCTAATAGTAGGTATTCGAACTTGTTATAGTTCATGATGATTAAAAAAAACCGTAATACCTTTTCAGCTTAAATATTAAGTTTCGATTAGCTTTAGTATCTTTGCAGCTCAATAAATTACGATAATAACGAAACAATAATATGGCTCAGAAACCAAGTATACCTAAAGGTACCAGGGATTTTTCGCCTGTGGAGATGGTGAAACGTAACTACATTTTCGATACGGTAAAATCAGTTTTTCAGAAATATGGGTATTTGCCGATTGAAACACCTGCTATGGAAAATCTTTCTACTTTATTAGGTAAATATGGCGAAGAAGGAGATAAGCTGCTATTTAAAATATTGAATTCTGGCGATTATCTTAGTAAAGCTGATGCCGGTTTGTTGGCCGAAAAAGAATCAAATAAGGTAATATCTCAAATAAGTGAGAAAGGACTTCGTTATGATTTAACAGTTCCTTTTGCCCGTTTTGTGGTGCAGCACCAAAATGAAATTACATTCCCATTTAAGCGTTACCAGATTCAACCTGTTTGGAGAGCTGATCGTCCGCAAAAAGGTCGCTATCGCGAATTTTTTCAGTGCGATGTCGATGTGGTTGGAAGTAACTCATTATTGAATGAGGTGGAGTTGATTCAGATTGTTGACGAAGTGTACCAACTGTTAAACATTAACGTGGTACTAAAACTGAACAATCGTAAAGTGCTTTCGGGTATTGCTGAAATTATTGATGCTTCTGATAAGATTGTTGATATTACAGTTGCGATTGATAAGCTCGATAAAATTGGTTTGGAAAAAGTAAATGAAGAATTGACTTCAAAAGGTTTATCAGAAGCGGCTATTCAAACCATTCAACCAATTATCATGTTGAGCGGAACAAACAGAGAGAAAGTAGCCAAGTTGCGTGAAGTATTGGCTGCATCAGAAATTGGATTGAAAGGTGTTGATGAACTGGAAGTGGTGTTGAATTATCTGGATGTTCTGAATCTCGATTTAGAAGTAGAGTTGGATCTTACTTTAGCGCGAGGATTGAATTATTATACTGGAGCAATATTTGAAGTAAAAGCCAAAGATGTGGCTATTGGAAGTATTACAGGTGGTGGTAGATATGATGATTTAACAGGAATTTTTGGTTTGAAAGATGTTTCAGGGGTTGGAATTTCGTTTGGAGCAGATCGTATTTACGATGTAATGAACCAATTGGAATTATTCCCAAAAGCCGATGGAGCAAAAACCAGAGCTATGTTTGTGAATTTTGGTGGTGAAGATGAATTGTATGCGCTGGGAATACTTACTCAATTGAGAAAAGCCGGAATAAATGCAGAGTTATTCCCTGATGATGCAAAGATGAAAAAACAGATGAATTACGCCAATAAAAAAGAAATTCCATTTGTGGTGTTGACAGGTGAAGAAGAGCGTCAGGCTGGAGTAGTGACTTTGAAAAATATGGAAACAGGAGAACAGAGTAAATTGGGTGTTGATGAATTGATAAAAGTCATCAGCATCTAAATAAGAAATTAAATACATTTGCGGATAAAGTAAACAGTTGCTTTATCCGCTTTTTTATGGGTAGAATTTTAAAAAACAGCAGACTTATTATTAGTTCTTTTGGTGGCGATATCCGTTGCCCTTGAGATATTTCCTTCTTATCTTACTCTTTGTATTCATCGTTGAGGTGGATCAATTTAGCTTTTGCAAAAAAGCATCCAAATCAGTCATATCAAAGTTTTGAATTTTATTTATGGACAAAATATTTTATATCTCCCCTAAACCATTAACATTTGAAAATATTGAAACCATTCTTTCAGAAGGGTATCACCTTAAATTATCAGATGAGTCAATTGAATTGATTCAGGTATGTAAAAAGTATCTGGATGATAAAATTGCCAAAGAAGATGGTCCTGTTTATGGTATCAACACTGGTTTCGGTGCCTTGCATAGTATCTCCATTTCAAAAGATGACTTGAGTCGATTACAGGAAAATCTGGTAAAGAGTCATGCTTGTGGAATTGGCAGGGAAGTACCACGCGATGTGGTTAAGCTGATGTTAATGCTGAAGATTCATGCTTTAAGTTTGGGTAACTCAGGGGTACAGTTGGCTACAGTGAATCGATTGATCGATTTCTTCAATAACAATATTTATCCGATTGTATTCGAACAAGGATCATTGGGAGCTTCAGGAGATTTGGCTCCACTGGCACATCTGTTTCTACCATTAATTGGAGAAGGTGATGTTCACTTCAACGGAGAAACTCGTCCTGCCATTGATGTATTAAACGAAAAAGGGTGGGAGCCTATTAAGCTGGGAGCAAAAGAAGGATTAGCTCTGTTGAATGGAACGCAGTTTATGAGTTCGCATGCAGTTTATACTTTGCTCAAAGCTTTTCGACTTTCAAAGTATGCAGATATCATTGCTGCCTTGTCGTTGGATACTTTCGATGGACGTATTGAACCATATTTTCCTCAGTTGCATACTATCCGTCCTCATAAAGGACAGATTGAAACAGCCCGTAATATCAAAGCTATCCTGGAAGGAAGTGAATTAATTACAAGGCCTAAGAAACATGTTCAGGATCCTTATTCCTTCCGTTGTGTGCCTCAGGTCCATGGCGCTATTAAAGACGCAATAAACTATGTGGCTGGTGTGGTGCTTACTGAAATAAACTCAGTAACCGATAATCCGATTGTTTTTCCGGATGATGATATGATTATTTCCGGAGGTAATTTTCATGGAGAACCACTGGCTCTGGCAATGGACTTTCTGGGCATTGCCATGAGTGAGATCGGAAGTATCTCGGAGCGTCGTACTTATCGATTGATATCGGGGGAACGTGGATTGCCTGAATTTTTGGTTGCCAATCCGGGCCTAAACAGTGGTTTTATGATACCACAGTATTCTGCTGCTTCCATCGTGAGTTTGAATAAGCAAATGGCCACGCCTTCTTCGGTTGATAGCATTCCATCATCCAATGAGCAGGAAGATCATGTAAGTATGGGGGGTAATGCAGCTACCAAGGCATTGAAAATAGCAGATAATGTAGAACGTGTTTTGGCCATTGAATTATTCAATGCTTCTCAGGCAATGGAATTTCGCCGTCCTGCCAGAACATCAGAGTATCTTGAAAATTTCTTAAGTCAATATCGTGATTATGTCACTTTTGTGGAAGAAGATAAAATCATGTACAAGGAAATACAGAAAAGTGTCGATTTTCTTCAAAACGGAAGATTCGATGAGTTTCATTCTGCTGAATAAATAAGGAAAAGATTGATATTAATTTAAGGAATGTTCACAATAAAGGGCATTCCTTTTTTATTTTAACTGGTTCAGGTTTTTTACCTAATGAAAATTGCAGTACTTTTGCGGCTGAATTTTAGCAAAGTAAATATCATCATATGGCATTACAGTGTGGAATAGTTGGTTTACCGAATGTGGGTAAGTCAACCTTGTTTAATTGCTTATCAAATGCAAAAGCCCAATCGGCAAACTTTCCGTTTTGTACAATCGAACCGAACGTGGGAGTGATTACCGTCCCTGACGAACGATTGGTGAAGTTGGAAGAGTTGGTGAAACCACAGCGTGTTCAACCAACAACTGTTGAGATTGTAGATATCGCAGGTTTGGTAAAAGGAGCTAGTAAAGGTGAAGGATTGGGTAATAAATTCCTTGCCAATATTCGTGAAACGGATGCGATTATTCATGTATTACGTTGTTTTGATGATGATAATGTGACTCATGTTGATGGATCAGTGAATCCGGTTCGTGATAAAGAAATCATTGACATGGAGCTTCAGTTTAAAGATTTGGAAACCATTGAGGCACGATTGCAAAAAACTGAGAAAGCTGCCAAAGCTTCAAAAGATCAGGATGCTAAAAAATTAGTTGAGGTTCTTTACAAGTTTAAGGAGGCACTGGAGAATGGTAAGTCGGCCCGTACTGTTGAATTAACTGAGCATGAGGAAAAAGTAAGCAAAGATTTATACCTATTGACTAACAAACCGGTTATGTATGTTTGTAATGTTGATGAGGATTCAGTTATAAGTGGTAATAAACATGTTGATGCTCTTCGTGAAGCAGTTAAAGATGAGAATGCTGAAATACTGATGATAGCAGCCAAAACAGAATCTGAGATTGCTGAGTTGGAGACATTTGAAGAGCGTCAGGAGTTTTTGGAGGATATGGGATTGACTGAATCAGGTGTATCAAAGCTTATTCGTTCTGCTTATTCGTTATTGGAACTACAAACTTATTTTACTGCAGGAGTAAAAGAAGTACGTGCCTGGACATTTCATAAGGGGTACCTGGCTCCTCAGGCTGCCGGAGTAATTCACTCTGATTTTGAAAAAGGCTTTATTCGTGCTGAGGTTATAAAGTATGAAGATTTTGTGACCTTGGGATCAGAACAAGCTTGTAAGGAAAAAGGAAAAATGAGCATTGAAGGAAAAGAATATGTTGTGCAAGATGGCGATATTATGCACTTCCGTTTTAATGTATAATATTGAAAATCATATATATTTAGAAGGTTTCACAGTAGTGGAACCTTTTTAGTATAAAAATTTTGTAAAAACAAATTGAAACTCAAGGCGGTTAAAAAATGTCAATCTAACGTTAATTACTGTTAAAGGGCGTGCAAAATAGAAAAATGCCTACTATGTTTGTAATTAATTTATGACCAAGAAAGAATCGAAAAGAATGAAAAAGGAAAGTGATTTAACATTGAAATTGAAGCGGAAGATCTTCATCTATTCGATCATTGAAGTAGTTTTGATCGCCGCATTATTAGGCTTCGTTATGTTTTTAATAATGGTGCTAATGAACTAGTACAGGAAAAGAAATAATTTCTTCTCCGCTATCAGTTTGCCATCCAACCATGTGTAGAGCTTCCATTCGCCAGCTTTGTCTTCGTACGGCTCCCACACAGTATCTCCAAGAAAAAATTCATACGTATTAGAATTGACATAATATTCACCCTCAAAAGGTGGTTCAATTTCACCTTTATCATTTTTAAAGGGTGGATGTTCAATTTTAAATACTAACTTTTTACCTTTAGCTCCTTTGATTTTAAGTACATAACCAAATTCAATATCATCTTTGATAGGAATGCGATCGGTTATTTCTAAAAGTTTAGGCAGGTCTTTTGACTGACGCTCCCAGCGATTATAAATGCCGTAACTATATAATTCGTGTGATATTTTCTTCTTTGCCATTCTATTCTTCCAGTGAGTAGCGAATTTGATCCAACATTAACGGGATGTCTGGTTTTTCAATTCCATGAGTTAATAAATGAGGAATGTCTTCCTGAAATGTTTCCAAAAATTCATTAAACGAATGGTTGGGTAGTTTTATACTTTTCTGATAGCTGGCCAAGGCCTCTTTACGTAATTTTTTACACCAAAGTGTATGTCCCAGATTTATTAAATCCTGTTTATTGGTTTCTGCAACCAGAATCTTGTTGTAATACTTTTCTGCCTGATCGAATTTACCCAAAACAAACGAACACCATCCGATTGCTCTTCCTACTTTATGATTTCCCGGATCAAGGTATTCTACTTTAAAATAATATTTTAAAGCTTCTTCAAATTGTTCCAGTTCCAGGTAGCAGTGTCCGATAGAGGCTTGTGTTGAAAGGTTTTCAGGATCGATATTTTCTGCCTCTTTATAATATTGTAATGCTTTTTCGGGGTTCTTTAAATGGCGGTAACAAAGAGCAATCTTCTTTTTATTCCATACACTTTCAGCACCAATTAAATCGGCTTGTAAATATTTAGCAAGAGCTTTCTCAAACTGATTAAGTTTTTGATAACCAAAGGCAATTTTTTGAATGATATCAACAGCTGTTTGATCCTTTTCGTAGATCTGGTTAAAGATATCTATCGCCTCATCATAGTATTCCTTTTTAAAATAATATTCAGCCAATTCTCGTAATGAAGAATCCTCAGTTACAAGTTTTTTAAAGAACCACTTATTATGAAAATCCATCGGCTGAGTAAAGATGTCGTCGAGTTGATGGCGTTGTGGATGAACTTTGATCAGTCGATATAAATCCTGTATAAACTGGTTCGAAGCAATCAGCTTTCCCTGGTTAGCCTTTAATGCTTTTTCGTCTTTGTTGATTTCTGCCATTTGTTCCATCTCAGCCGAAAACATCTGACCCATTAAATCCTTTTGCATCGAAGGCATATGAGGAATACTGAGCATTAAAGAATATTTATCAGAGTTGCATAGAAACCTCGACTCAGCCAGATTATCAAGTAATGATGAACTTTTAAAAAGATCGCTCTCGGAATCCAATGCCTTTTTTATCTCGGGGTGAGAAGGATAAAATGGTAAAAGCCAGTTAGCAAAAGAATTGAAGAACGAGAAGTGCTTCAGGTGTTTAAAGGTAGACAGAAATACATCAGCACCTTCCATCTGCCATTGAGTAAGCTCTTCCATCTTGGAGATCAGACTGGGTGAGTCTTTGAAAAAATCTTCCCATTCCGGATTCTTATCATCTGTTAGATTCTCACTTAGCATATTCTCCAGATCAAGTTTGTTTTTAAACTTGGGTTGCATTTTTACTACCTCAGGAAGTATTTCATCATGAAGCTTCTGTGAGATTCGTTGTGTTTCTTTTGTTCTGATTAATTGAATGATGATGCTTTCAATCAGTGTAATCCATTTATTTTCTTCTGCCAGTAATGTAAAGCGTGAATGAATTTTAGGGTTTAGAGGTAAACGGGCATCATATTTCAGAAACGATAAAATTAATGTTGTGACAGCACGAGAGCTTATACTATCATTTTCATTAAGAGCTAAATCCATTAATAAATCCAAATACTCTGGGATGAAAGAATGAAGAAGAGCCAGATTAAGAGCTCCCACCAATTGCGCTTTCAAATACCATGGATAGGATGAGTTATTAAAAAGGCTCTTTAACTTATCAAGGTCACCTTCTGATAAGGTGGAAGCACTCCATAAATATTGAAAGATTCTTACACTAATATTTTGTATTTCCTGAGCATTTTCGGCTTCGGGATTCACAATTTTTTGAAGTTCAATGCCATTCCAAAGTTGAGCATACTCATCCAATAAAACACTGAGTTGGATGGATGCGTTTTCGCGACGAAGCTCAAAAATGATGTCGTTGGAATATTTCAACATCAGTTTGTTATAGGCATTGTCAGCTAATCTGTAGACATCCCTCACCAAATGATTGTAGATCTTTTGTCGTTCAGGGTCGGTTATGCCTTCCACAGTATAGCGAAGCATGTTTTTATAGGTGAATTCAAGATTATAATGAGTGTCGATAAGATCGCCGTCGTGAGCATCTTTCACCAGGTCTTCAATCATATCGAGGCTATCTTTGATACGTTTTGAAGCTAGTTTCTTACAAATAGCATTATGCTTCGATTTTAATTCGCGCGTATTTATCATCACCTAATCTTTTTTGGATTCGAACTTCAAAATTACATCAAAACCTGATTCTTTGGAACTCCCGCTTTGTAATCTCATGAATAAATTTTTACTTAACTCATATTCCAGTGTGATAATCTCTGGTGTTATTTCATCTCCATCGGTTTCGCCAAAGCCACGTTGATAGATAACAAAAAGATCATTCGTAACATATTTACCAACCACAAAAGCTGCGCTTTGCCAGTTTTCTGCCGCAGTCACCTCAATCATGTCGAGGTTGAATTGAGTACCTAAAGTTTTACTTAATTGCGATGTAAGGGCTTTTGTCAACATATTGGTTCCGATTGCTCCACTAATTCCATTCTGTCCTGAGTAGGATAGTTCATCCATCGTCTTTCCAAATATGAGGATACTAATGGCATCTCCTTCTGTAATGGAAGAATCATCCAGCTTAAATGAGATAGCAGGTTCAGATAATTTTTCACTGACAGAAAGTTCCAGGGTTCGTTTTTCTTTGTCTGGTCCTCGATAAGTATAACTGGCATTAAAATTCAGAATAGGATCTATCTCCTTACCTCCCTGAAAAGTTAAAGTACCTTCGTTAATCACCAGTTTTTTACCATATAGAATATAATGTCCACGGTTAATACCTAATTCACCATATAACTCAAAATACGGATTACTCTTTTCTATCTCCAGATCGCCCCAGATCTCAATGCCCATATCTTCACTTCTCAACCAGGTATTACGAGGTATTTCCAGTTCAAGCCGACCTTGTAAATTGGTAATGAATGGAGATGTTTCTTCTTTCTTTTTTCGAAGACTAATATGCTGTTGTGAACCAGATATAGTATCTGAGGCTGCAGTAGCCTGAACCAGTAGAGGTACATTCTGTTCTTTAGTCTCATTGTCAGAATCCATGAAGGCAGGAAGGTAAAATTCAGACCTAAGAACTTTAATCTTACCTCCAAAACGGCTTTCTGATTCAGAATTTGTAAAAAAGGTCTTAGCATCAATCAATGCAGAATAATCGTGGTGTTTGATCACATAAAAGTTATTGGCATTCGCTTCCAGTGTTGAGCTATGGATTGAACCGCTTACTAAACTACTATCAAAAACAGCAGCACCAGTCATGGTTAAATAGCCTTTGTCGCGTTTTATGATGAAGGTATCAATGGCCACTTTATTACTGTCGAAATTTAAGGCTATTTGTGCATTACTCATGTCAATTCCATAACCAGGGTGACTATACTTTCCATTTTGAAGATTAAAATTGCCATAAAGAAGCGGTTTTGAAAACTCTCCTTTCGCCCTGATATTGGCATCAAGTAACCCTTCAACTTCTAGTTGTGCAATTTTCGCGGTTGGAGCAGCAATATCGAAGGAGTCAAGACGCAAGGTTGCCTCGAAATAATCACTCATATTAAAAATGAAACCTGTTGTATCAAAACGTGTTTCAAATGGTGTTGTTAAACTAAGGTTGAATTCTTTTTTATTCTCCGGATTGATAAAACTACTTTTTAACGTATCATTCTTAAGAGTTAAGTTACCTTCAAAAAAGGGCAGTTGAATTTGATCGTATTGGCCGTTTTTTACGTTGAATGTTGATTTTAATTCAGGAGACTGAGGCTGTCCTGTTAATCTCATATTGATTGAAAATAATCCATCAATATAATCATCCAGTATATTTAGCCGGGTTAATGAATTTAAATCGAAGTTATCTACAACAAAATCAAGATCCTGTGTTCGGTTGGCTCCAAATGTTCCTTTTGCTCTCAAGGAAAATTGGGGTGATAATTCATCTTTTAATGCCAAATCTTTAATGGTGAACTCATTATTGTAAAATTCAACTAAATTTATGGTGTCGGTTGTATAATAACGGATTCGTGGAGTATTGAATCGTAAATTGTCAATATTGATGCCTAATGTATCGGCCAGATGAATATGTGTTTTTAATTTAGTGTTGATACTGTCTTTTTTAGCAAATACTTCAGCAAATAAGGTGTCTTGTTTATAATTAGCTTCGCCGTAAATGGTGTCAGCCAATATATCATTGTTTTGCAAGGCTTGAATCTGGAAAGATGTTTTAGCCTGTATAAGATTCTCGATATAGTTAACATTTAACCGGGCATTCATTTTATTACTTGATAAAGAATAGCCATTGAATTCAGATACTGTTAGATGGCCTGTAGTATTTAGAGAATCAATTGAGCCATTGAAGGACAATTGTCCTGTAGCCTGTGTAAAATTGAATTCAGGTGCTAGAAAGTACTGCAGGAAGGTAAGTGAATCAACCACAAAATCAGCATTACCATTTAGTTCTTTTGATAATAACTGAAAGTTACCGGAAGCATCAACTTTTCCACCTGGTAAGAGGATTCTGCTTTCTGATATATTGAGAAGGTTATCTTTTAGATTGGCTTTAATATAGGCCGAGTCGACTGGGACGCCATAAATGTTGCTTTGCGAAATATTAATTGTACTAGTTGCGTCAATACTATCAGTACTTAGGCCTTTCCCAATAACTAAAATTTTGCCATTTGCCATACCAGCATCATCTGATATTATTTTACTTAAAAGTAAACTGTCAATCTTTAAACTTGCTTTGTAAGTTGGATTTGAAGTATAGTTTCGTAACTCAACATTTCCTTCTGCCCTCCCCAAGTAAGATTGTGCAATCAAGCTTGAACTGACATTGAAATTATTTTGCTGAGCATTAAACTTAAAAATTTTAAAATGATGATCTAAATAAGTCGAACCGGTTAAATCGCCTTTAATATTTTCCCAGGTTGTATAGTCTAAAAGATGATTACCCTTAATGTTAATATTTCCTTGTAATGTACTATTGGTATTATTCATCAACCACCAATTTTCAGGATGGACATCAACGAATGCAAGCTCTGCGTTAAATGGGATCTGCTTTACTTTATTGTTTGAATAGTCCTCAAGCCTTAAAATTTGTGCTTTCAAATGAACCTCTTCCTCATTTACAGTTATGCCAACATTGAAAAAACTAGTGTCATTCCGTGTCAGATATTCTAATTTAACTTTAGGGGATACTGGCAATTGAACTGATGGAATAAATATTTTAATTTCATCCTTACTGATCGGATCAGCTTTAAGTTGAGCAGTACTTTTATCAATGGATTGATACTTGCCTGAAGCTTCAAATAACGAACGGGATGTTTCAACGTTTAGGCTGTCGATGCTTATTAAAGAGCCGTCTTGCTTAAAATGGCCGTTTATTTTTCGAATGGTAAGATCAGGTTTTATCGAAACTAATTCAAGGTTATGCAGCTTAAAATCCATAAGCTCCTGTTTATAATAAAACGAAGCAAAGAGGTTCAGGTTTTGAATGCTGTCGGGCAATAGTTCTATTGTTGAGTTTGAGGCAATGTTCCAGTTGTTTAGCCGAATGGTATCAATTTGTATGGCATACGAAAAAGGAGCTGAAGAAGTAGTTGTATCTCCAGATGTGGGTATAATATCTGCAATTTCCCATCTGCCTTTCTCATCCTGATAAAACGATCCATCAAGGTTATTGATGATAAAAGACGAAATCTCAATTTTTTGCTCTAATAATGACCAAATGTTAAATTGAAGTTGAATTGATTCAACCTGAGTAATTATGCTACTATCTGTTTTTTGCCGAAGCTTAACTCCTGTTAAATCCAAATAACTGTAGTAGTTGCTATTGAAACCATCAACAGATATAATTGCATTAAGCTCTTTGTTAATAACATTTACAACTTGTTTTTTAACTATCCTATCAAACCATAATGTTTGAGTGAAAAGCATCAATAGGATTAGAACAACAAAAAATGTTGCAATCAGATACGACAGATATTTGATGCTTTTTTTTATCATATATTAAAATGGGTGGCCGATATTAAAGTGTATTTGCCACTGTTTTTCTGAATCAAAGATTGGTCGGGCAAAATCAATACCAGCCGGACCAATTGGGGTATCATATCTGATGCCTAATCCTGAGGCATAACGTAAATCATTCAGTTGGTATTTGAATGATGGTTCCCAAACATTACCCAGATCAATAAATGTTGCTACTATTAATTTTGGGGCGATATTATATCTGGCTTCAAAGCTTCCTTCGAGTAAGCTCTTACCGCCGATTGGATTGCCAGACTCGTCTTTGGGGCCCAGGTTTGATCTAGACCATCCTCTGACAGAGTGTGCTCCACCTGCATAGAATCTTTCCTCGGAAGGAATAAAATTTAAACCATCAGTTCCTTTAGCCATACCTATCTTGCTCTTAAACGCAAGTGTCAACCCATAGTTCAATCCCCAATACCTTTTGTATTCAAGAATGCTTTTGTAGAATGGCATATCATGAGTGATGTATAAACCGTTGGTTTTAATGTTTAGTGAGAGGGAATGACCGCTGATAGGATTTAATTTGGGTTCGCCATTGAAATAAGTAAAACCGATTGAAATACCTGATTTTAAATAAACAGATTCAGGTAATTCATCTATGCCAGATAAATAGAAATTAGTCGTGTCGTTTGTTACATCTTCGAAAAAGAAATTGATATTGGAATTGAAATTATCCGATAAGTTTTGCAGGAATGTAAAATTGAAACCATTTTTTTTAACGCTGTATCCGGGTTCCTTTTGTTCCTGAATATATGGATTAACAATTATTGAGTTGATTGGAAATAATACTGCTGGTTGTGTAAATTTCAGGTCAAAATTATAGGGCTCCAGTGCAGAATGTTTAGCACTTAGGTTTATTCTGCCTAAATTGGTTAAAAAGCCTAGATATTGCACTTCACCAAATACTCTGAATTTATCTTCCCGGCCATAACCTGCACCAAACCGGGTGGTCCATTTGGGAGCCTCTTTCAGAATTATTTCAATAGGTATAGTGTCTTGTTGTTGTTCTGTAGGAGCGGTTTTAACTGAACTAACCCTGAACATGCCCAGATTGAAAATTCGTTTCTGTGTGAGGTCAATATCTGCTTTTGACCATACATCACCTTCACTAAAAGTTAGTTGTTTTCGTATGTTCTTTTCTTTGATACGATTGTTGCCTATGATCTGTATTTTACCAAAATGAGTCAGGTTTCCTTTCTCAACTTCCCACAAAACTTTAGTTGTTGATTTTACGGTATCAACCATCAATTGGAAGTCAGCATCAGCAAAAGCATAACCAATATTATTGAATTGGTTGACGATTAACTGTTGGTCGTGTATACACCACTCATCACGAAAAATATTATCAGCCCGTAAATCTGACTGAAGTCTTATATTCCTTAATCCTTTTCGGGGTAATTCATTGGAAATCTTTTTTGTTGAATCAATTAGATAATCTACGGATTCAACTTTAATGGGCTCATCTTCTTCAATGTTGAAGGTTAAAATGACTTTGTTTTTTTTTGTGATTCTGATGGTTGGGTCCAGAAAATGAATATCTAAATAGCCTTCTTGCTGATAAAAGGTTTTTAATCGTTTAATGTCTGATAAGTAAAGGCTTCGTGAATAAAAAGAAGGGTCCTTTTTGAGTATTTTTTCTTCAAAATATGAAGTGCCCTGTAAACTTATCTGTTCTTTAAGTTTAAGATTGTTAAAGGCAGTATTACCCTTGAATTTAATTTTCTTAACCTTTAAATTTTCTTGCGAATTGGCTAAGAGAACTGAAAGCAAAAGCAAAATAATGGTCGTAGTTCGAATCAATGTGTTACATAGTTAGGAACTCAAATATACGTATTTTCAATGTCAACTGGATTTTGGTTATTGATTTTGCAAGGTAATAACCATGATTTCATCAGTTAAAGAGGTATAGTAAAACTAAATCGTGATCCTTTGCCAATCTCGGATTCAACACTCATTTCCCCTCCCAGATTATCGATGATTTGTTTTGATATTGAAAGGCCTAGTCCTGTTCCGCCGTATAACTGACCTCCATTATTATTTGCCTTATTAAAGCGTTCGAATATATGCTCGAAACTTTTAGGTTCGATACCTATGCCAGTATCCTTGACAAAGAACTCAAGCAGGTCATCGTATTTATTATAGCCGAACTCAATAGAACCAGATTCAGTATATTTAATAGCGTTGCTAAGTAGATTAGAAAGTACTTGTTTTAAACGGTACGGATCACTATTGATAATAAATTCGGGTTCGGAAGGGTTACATAAATCGATGGCGATATTGTTTTTGTGTAATCTTATTTTTTCATGACGGAACGTGTTAAGAAGTTCGAGCAGAGCTCCATTAACATCAAAATTTTTGTAGATAAGCTTAAGCTGACCTGCTTCAATTTTGGCAAGATCAATGATATCATCAATCAGGTGGAGTAGACTGTCTCCATTGGTCTGAATCTGGTCAATAAAGTTTACCTTTTCTTCATCAGAAAAATCTGAGTGTCGCAGTAAAGTTGAGAATCCAATAATAGCATTCATAGGAGTTCGAATTTCATGACTCATATTGGCCAGGAATGCGGTCTTCAAACGATCTGATTCTTCAGCTTTATCTTTTGCTGCAGCTAATTCTTTTGTACGTGTTGTAACCAATTCCTCAAGGTGATTTCTATGTTCTTCCAGAATTTCATTCTGTGTGATGATCTCCTCGTTTTTTTGTTCAAGCAACTCTTTCTGTGTTGTTATTTCTTCTTTCTGTTCTTCTAATTTTTCATTGGCTTCGTGCAGTGAGAATGTTCTTTCTCTAACTAGTTGTTTTAATCTCTCTTCTTTATTCTTGAGCATTTTAATTCTCACAAAATAAAATAGTAAAGAAGCAGAAATAATAAAGGCTACCAATAGGGTTCTGAACCACCATTCTTTATAGAAAGGAGGTTGTACAATAATTTTTAATTCGGTTCCTTTTTCATTCCAAACACCATCGTTGTTGGAGGCTTTCACTTTCAAGGTGTAATTGCCAGGAGGTAAGTTGGTATAAGTTATGAACCTCCTGTTTTCCGACATGTTCCATTCTTTCTCAAATCCATCAAGAATATAGGCATATTGATTTTTATTGCTTTGAATATAGTTTAGAGCAGAAAACTCGAATGAAACAACATAGTCGGTATTCTTAATCTTAAGTTCATCGCAATATTCAATTACCTCATTAATTTTCTGAGGTTGATCAGATGAAGGATCAAATATAATTTCTTTGTTATGAATCAATAGTTTGGTAATTCGAACCGGAGGGGGCAGGATGTTGGACATTAATTCTGTAGGATTAATTACATTAAATCCATCCGTGCCACCAAAATACAAATTGCCTTTTGGGTCGATGTATTTTACACCTTGCGAAAAGTCATTGCTTTGTAAACCATCATCTTTTGTAAACAGGGTAACTTTCTTAGTTGATGGATTGAATTTGATTATTCCTTTATTCGTACCAATCCATAGATTACCTATAAGATCCTCTTCTATGCTTACCGAAAGGCTTGATAGCAACTCATCTTCATCTCCCAAATGTTTAATCTGATCAGTTTCTATATCGTAAGAAAGTAGTCCATTGGAAGTAGCAAGCCACACAATATTTTTATCCTTCAATATATCTAATGTTCGATAAGCTCCCTTATCATCTGTTGATTTTATTAATCGGGCTTCCGAAGTAAGGTGATTGAATTTAATTAAACCAGCATCTGTTGAAAGCCAAAGAAGTTCTTCTCCATCTGGAATGATTGAATAAACTTTTATGGGATTGGGTAGCTTAAGATAATCCTGGATATTGTTGATAATTGAAATAGACTCTGTTTTTTTATCGAAACAAATGACTCCATCGAAAGTGCCAATCCATAATTTATTGTTTAGCGAATCGTCTACTAATTCAATTGGCTGAAGATCTGCGTCTTCTAAAGTGATTGTTTTAATAACCTCCAGGTTTTGGGCATCAATTTTAAAGAGTTGCTTGTCTGCTTCCATCTGACAACCCCAAATTATTTTGCCATCTGTTTTTAAATCTTTAGTAAATACATTGAAGTGTTTATCTCTGATTAATCCTAAATGTGTGATTTTTCTATTGACTTGATCTATAACATTGACATTGTTTTGTCTGCCGTATCCCGAAATCCATATTCGGTTAAGATAATCACTCGTTATAGAAGTTACACTTTCAAAGTCAATTGAGTTTTTATAGCTACTTTTATAAGTTTTGAATTTTCGTAGAGTTGGATGCCAAATATCCACTCCTTTGCCATAAGTACCAATCCACATTGAACCGTTACGATCTTTGAATAGGCTTAAAATAACATCCCAGCTAATTGACTCATCGTTGTCAATATTATATCGGTAACGGCTGAATTTTTGGTTTGTCAGATCATAAATAAATAATCCATGGCCAACAGAACCAATCCAAACCTGATCTTCATATGCCGAAATACTATTGATGGGTATGATTTCATTAGGCTCAAGTTCCAGAACTTTTGCTGTATTCAAATCAACCTGACGATTGATATCGATAGAAAAAAACTGGCCTCCGCCAGTACCAGCCCATAAATGATTGCCATGAATATGAATAGTCTTGATGGAATTTAAGTATGGCTTGTCTTTATCTTCAAACCTGAATAAACTTAGAATGCCATTGTTATTATTGTATCTGTATAAACCACCTGGTGATGCCAACCATATATTACCGTTTTTGTCTTCAGCTATTTGTATTGGAGCATTTTTATCCAAATCATATTGTGGCGAATTCTCCTGAACGATTGGTTGTAATATATCTTTTGAAGAATTATAAAGAACGACACCTCTTGTTGTTCCAATCCACATCTGATTTTTGAAATCTAAATGCATGAACAAAATATCATCACTTGGTAGCAGAGGATAAGTACTTGTGTTAATCCTTTTTTCTATTTGTCTGGTCTTGAGATTTAAGATGTCTATTCCTTTAGAGGTTCCAATCCAAAGATTATCGTTTTTGTCCTGAGCTAATGTTTTAATTCTATTCTCAGAAAGAAAAAAGGAGCTGTTATGATAACTTAAAAAAGTAATGATATTATAACCGTCAAATCTATTTAATCCATGCGATGTACCTAACCAAATAAATCCATCTTTGTCTTGAAATATAGTGTTGATGGTATTGTCTGAAAGGCCATTGTTATTATTGAGGTGATTAAATTTGAACGTAGAAGCACTAATGATTTCAGCATAACTGACTGTTATGGATGAAATCATTTGAAAAAATATGATAGTCCAAAATAACTTTTGGTATTTCATTCAACCTCTGTTTTAAAACCAACTAATGGATTTCTATATACAATAATTAAAAAAAATCATTCGGTAAGTCAAGTAAATCCTAACAAAAATTTTATTCTAATGCAATACGAATGTTATTTGTAATAGATACCCCGATTTGGTTAAATCTGATTCTGCATTTACCAATGGGCTTATTTGTCTGATAAATGATTATTCGTAGGATTTTTTTATGTTTTCAAGTTTGGTAACCGAATCCTCAAGTCCACCTTTTCTATTACGAAGCATCCATATGGTTTGATGTTTCATTATAATATAGTCGAGGGTATCAATAAATTCTTTCTGTTTGTGTAATGAAATATCTTTAAAATAACCTTCATGTGTTTGAGATTTAGCAATTCCAACGTCACAGGCATGTATTGCTAATTTAGCGGCTAATTGAATTTCTTGTTTAACAGTGTTTGAATCATAGGATGATATTTGAGCATTCCCTAATAATTCAATCTGATCATTTATGAAATTTTTTGTTCGAGCAAGTTTCTCCGCATAGATTTGTTTTAACCAGCGATCTGTTTTTATTGAATGATTATTGCGCCGCAAAAGCTGATAGAATATATTACTGTTGTCAGTTATAGCTCCGGTTTTTAGGTATGCATTACCGAGGTTTACTAGCACTTTACCGGCAATGTCAGTTTCATCCAGCAAAAGAAATTGAGAAGTAGCCTTGGCAATATCCATATCTTTACTGTCCGATACATTCCAGCTTAAAGCGGCACCGTATATAAATGATGGGTAAGAGACTGATAACGGTTGCCAATGACCATGATCGCCCCAGTCAGTTATTAAATAACCTTTGGCGTTATGTCTTTTGCCGTTTTCGGCTGCATTTAACAGGTTAGCAAAAGCATTTTTGTTTCTGCCAATTATTGTTAGCCATGATGAGGTACCCGGACAAACATAGTAATCCAAGCCTGCTTCAGCAAATTGTTTACATTGTTTATCGAAAGGGTGATTGGCTTCGTATCCCCAGATAAGGGCAACCATATCTTTAGGCAATTCACTGATCAATTCCGGGTGATTTAAGATGATGTCGCCCCAAAACTGAGTTGTTCTTCCATACTTATCAACTTCTTTCTTAAGTTCCAGCAAGTAGTTTAAGTAAACCTGTCCTTTTCCAGTTTCTTTGCAAAGTCCTTTTGATTTTCCAACACCTAACTCAACCGTTTCGTCACATCCAATATTAAAATATTTGCTTGAGAAATTGGGTAGTAACTCTGCGTACAATTCTTGCATAAGTTCTAATGAACCTTCTTCCATCGGACTCAATGTATTCTTCGATCGCATTCCCCAGATGGTTTTGCCAGGTTCCTCCAGTTCTGCCAGATGTGTGTATTCAGGATGTTTTAACCAGCGATTCATATGACCAAATGAATTCTGATTCGGAACAAGGTCGATAAAACGTTCTTTGCAATATTTATCCAGAGTTTGGATTTCCTGAGGTGTCATGGGACTCGCATCCTTCCATACCATTTCATGGTTTTTGTAAGCAAAGGTGTGTTCGGTATACAACTGAATTTCGTTGATTTTCAAACCGGCCAACTGATCAATCAAACTCATTAAAGTATGCATTGTTGGCACCTTATCACGACTAATATCCAACATTATACCTCTACGAGGAAAATCGGGCTTATCAATAATTTCAACACAAGGCCAGAATCCTGTTTTTTGTGCATAAAATCCAATTTGGTTTAAAGTGACCAAAGCATAGTAGAAGCCAGCATCAGAACCGGATTTGATGGTTATGGCTTCAGGATTTATTGTTAGTTGATATTCTTGATCTGCAATGGTGTAATCGTTTATGAATTGTATTGTCTCAGACTGATTAAACAGCTGAAAAGGACTTATCTGTGTTTTAATGCCGGTTTTAAAAAGACTGTTTTGAAGAAGTAAAGTCTGACCTATAAGTTGATTGTGCGGTAAATTAAGATAACCATTCCTAATACTTAATTTGCCTTCCTTTACAATTATTTTTTTGGGAAGTGGGAGTAAATACTCCTGAAGTTTTTGAGAGGACATATTTACCGAAATAAAGAAGATAAGACAGATTGAAAGTATTTTGTACATAGAACTTTTGTTTACCAGAACTAAGATAAACAAAGGCTTTTAATAAATAATAAGATATCAGGTTTATTGGTTAATAGCTTTAAAATAGTAGATTTGTGTTCTGCAATTTTTATCACAATTGGTTGATCATGTGGACATTTATCGGTGCTATACTGGCTTTGGTTCTTGGCTTTTTGATTTATGGTAAAATTATCGAACGATTCTTCGGTGCTGATGATAATAAAAAAACACCAGCCATCGAAAAGCCTGATGGAGTTGATTTTTCTCCCATGCCAACGTGGAAAGTTTTTACTATTCAGTTTTTAAACATTGCCGGTTTAGGACCTATTTTCGGTGCTATTATGGGTGCCAAATATGGACCAATGTCCTATGTGTGGATTGTTTTTGGCTGTATTTTCATGGGTGCCGTTCATGATTATATGTCAGGTATGTTATCCATTAGAAACGGTGGCGCCAGTATTCCTGAAATAGTTGGTAAATACCTGGGTAAGGGATTTCAGAACTTTCTGAGGGTTTTTACAGTTGTGTTACTCATATTTGTTGGTGTGGCATTTGTAACCGGACCGGCAGGTTTATTAGCTACCTTAAGCAAGGGAGGAATGACAATCTGGCTCTATGTAATCTTTGGTTATTACCTGATTGCAACTCTTCTGCCGATCAATAAAATTATTGGACGTATCTATCCTGTGTTTGGTGCTACTTTATTAATAATGGCTCTGGCAATAGGCGGAGCCATGTTATGGGGCGGTTTTAATGGCTCGCTACTATTACCAGAAATAACAACAAACAGTTTTGCTAATTTTCATTCCAACCCTACCGAAAATATACTTTTCCCCATGATGTTTATTGTTATATCATGTGGCGCCATCAGCGGTTTTCATAGTACACAGGCACCAATGATGGCACGAACGATTAAGAAGGAAAGTCATGGAAGATATGTTTTTTACGGAGCCATGATTGCTGAAGGAATTGTGGCAATGATATGGGCTACCGCAGGAATGACATTTTTTGGTGGTGTTGAAGGATTGAACGATGTGATGATACCAAAAGAACACAATGCTGCCTGGGTCGTGAATGAGATTAGTGTGGCCTGGCTGGGTAAGGTTGGTGCTATCTTTGCAATTATTGGGGTCATTGCTTGTCCCATAACAACAGGCGATACAGCCTTTAGAAGTGCCCGGTTAACCATTGCCGATATTTTTAAATACGATCAGGCCAAAATTATCAGGCGCCTTTTTATAAGTATTCCTTTGTTTATTATTGGTTATTTGCTGACAATCTTTGATTTTGAAGAAATCTGGAAGTTTCTTGGTTTATCGAACCAGATACTGGCAGTTATTATTCTTTGGACCGGAGCCATGTATTTTGCCAAAGTAGGTAAATGGCATTGGTTAATGTCGCTTCCTGCTGCATTTATGACGACTATTTGTAGTTCTTATGTTCTGGTTGCCCCGCTAAAAAATGGAGGAATGGCTATTGATACAAGTCTTGGGCTTACAATTGGTATTTTGATAGGTTTTGCCTCGCTTGCTTTATTCTTGTATAAGGTATCAAAAGCTAAAAATATTTAATTAGTTAACAATGAGGCGTTAGTTCGGTTCTGATGTTTATTCTCAACAAGACTTAAAAGAGTATCATTAACATTAGCATAAAAGAAAATATTTGTGCCGCACAAGGGTAAAAAATCAGAAACTAATTATATTTAAGTCGTCAAACATAAAATATTTTCTATGAAAAGACTTAATGTAATAGCAGCTTTAATGCTATTGTTAGCAGTAAGCATCAATGCCCAAACAAAAGTGGAAACACTAACTGAATTTTTAGATGGAATCATCAAATTCGAAAATGCAACTATTCAGGAAGGTACACCTATTGCTGATATTAAAGAACTGGCAGCAGCTCAGGCCGACAAGATGATGGATCTGAATAAAGAAACCGTTGCTGAAGTTTTGGAAACAGCCAATGATTATCATTTCTGTGTTATTACGGTTGGAGTGCATACCATTGCCCGTATCACTGATTTGGAAAATTGTCAGCAAAGTGGGTCGTGGGGGCAGTGCATGCCTATGAGCGAAGGATTTGTGCAGAAAAATGGATTAACTGATAAAAATGAGTACTTGAATAATATTATTGGAATACCCAATAGTCAGGAACGTAAAGTATATTTCTTTATGAAGAAGTAAACGCATAAGATCATTTATAAAAAGCAGATTCTTTATGGGTCTGCTTTTTTTATTTAAGTCAAATTTCAAAAGTATAAACTACAAATTGGAACCTCCCGGACTTCGTGCTTTGGACTTCGTACTCATAACTCCTGGAGTCATCTGTTTAATTGCAGAATTGTTTAGTTGTTTAACTGAAGGTATTGTGAGTGACTGTCAGTTATAACAGTCCCGAAGGGACGCCTTTACAAGCGCAGTGCGAAAGTGCTGTGGAATGAATAGGTGTTGTAATGAGTCCTGAAAGGACGACTGTCATTATGCACCAGATTAAAAGAGAAAAAGTCACATTTCAAAAGTAAAATCACCTGATTGTTACTATCCGGACTTCGTACTTAGGACTCCGGACTTTATGCTCCTCTGTCTTCAAACTAATACATATCTTTGTAATAAAAGAGCAGCTATGAGAATCAAAACCTGGATAAAGAAACCCTTTGTACTTATCTTATTACTGGCCTTGCTCACTTTTATTTTTACTGAGGTTGCCGCATCATTTCCTCAAATTACCAACCGTTTCTATTCTTCAGGTATCTATCCATTGCTGGCTTCTTTTTTATCATTTTTTAGTGGTTTGTTTCCTTTTTCTCTCGACGACCTTTTTTATATTCTTCTCATCCTTTGGCTGATTATTTTATTAATCATTCCTCTCTTCAGAAGAATTAAATGGGCAAAATCATTCCGGTTGATCATTAGTACCCTTGGGGTGACTTACATAGCATTTTACTGGTTGTGGGGATTTAATTATTATCGACCCGGATTAAATCAACGCTTGGCACTTAACGAAGCACAGGCAGATACAACGGTTTTGATGAATACGTTCAGATGGCTGATTGATGAGGTTAACGAAACATATACGCCTGTTGATTCTGTAGATAAAGATCAATGGGTTACTATAATCGAAAATGAATATCTAAGGCATGTTGAGCTCTTAAAGATTGATAGCCGTTTGTGCAAAACGCATCCAAAACAAATGACTTTCAGTCGCTTTTTTGCATCAGCTACCATATCTGGTTATTACGGGCCATTTTTTAGTGAGGTACATTTAAACCGACACCTTTTAGCGGTTGAACTGCCTCTGGTGTTGGCCCACGAACTGGCTCATCGGTATGGAATAACAAGTGAGGCAGAAGCTAACTTTTATGCATGGTATGTTTGTACTCATTCAAATAATCAACAAATGAAGTATAGTGCCAATCTATACCTTTTAAGATATTTTGCTTATTCAACCTATCAGTTGGAAGGATTTAAGGATGCAGTTTCTAATATCAGGCAAGAGGTTAAAGATGATTATAATAGTGTTACAAAACATTGGATGACATTGATGAATAGAAATGTGGAAGAAGTAGCAACTGCGGTTAATGATGCATATCTGAAATCAAATAAGATAGAACAGGGAATTGCCGATTACGAAGGTGTGTTGAAATGTATAATGGATTATCTGAATACTTATCCAACGGTTGAATAATGATTAATTTCCGTAAACATGTCTTTTTGATTGATTAATATTCAAGTGGTCAATTGACTATGGCATAATTAGGTGGTAATTTGCATGGATTCTAAAACACCTTAATTATGAGAAAATATTTTTTTACAGTTGCTTTAATTGTAGCTGCTCTTTCCGTTCAAAGTGTGCAATCGCAATCATTTCTTGAGAAAATGGCTAAAAAAGCCGCAGAAAAAGCTGAAAAAAAGGCCGAACAAAAAACAGAAGAACAAATCGATAAAAAACTTGATAAGATTTTTGAAGAAGCTTTTGAAAGCGATGAATCGGAATCTGATAATCAGGTGGATATGACAGCCAAATGGGCCGAAAAGCTGGCAAGTATGGGTTATGCCGGGGAGCCTGTTTCGTACGAAAATAGTTATTCGTTTAATGCTTCCATCACCATGCACATTGAGAGTACTGATAATAATGGTAAGGAAACCAGTAATGGTGATATAAAGATCTATACCAGTACGGATGAACAAACTTTTGCATATGAATTTATTTCTGGCGAAATGGATAATGGTTCGGATAAGCAAAAAGGCTTGATTATTATGGATATGAAAAATCAGGCCAGTATCATCTTAAACACCCAGGAAGGTGAAAAAACCGGGATTGTATATGGTGTTGATGGCATCATGAATGGTTCGATGTATGAAGATGCTGCTGATAAAGACGAAATGCCCGATGATGTAGATTATGTTGACCCACGAATTACAAAAACCGGTAACACAAAAACAATTTTGGGCTATAAATGCGACGAATACAAATACAACGATGAAGAAAGTGAAGGATTGTTATACATCACTAAAGATGTGGATTGGAAAAGTGAGGATTTTATGACAACCATATTCAAATCATCGATGTATACAAATGGTATGTTCAATGGTTTCTTAATGGCCAGCCAACATATAAATCTTAACGATGGTGAGCAATCTTCCTATGAGGTAACAGATATTAACCGTAATGATGTTAGTTCATTTCGTATGTCTGATTATCAAATTACTAATATTGGATCATTCAAAATTCCTGAAGGGATATCAGAGGAAGAATAACTGTTGGAGAGAAGATTCTTTTTTTATATCATTGTCTATCAATCCAAATTTATAAAAGACATATCTAACATGAGAAAACCTGAATTTATCAGTTACAGTGGTAAAACGTTTTTCTTTATGGATTTTTCGGAGATGAAAAGCCGTGAGGAGGTGGACACTTTAATCAAACCAAGTGCTGAATATATTAGAAGCCAATCGCAGAAATCGGTACTGACTCTAACCAATATTAAAGGGATGCATTTTAATAATGAAATTAAAAATGCTTTCTCTGAATTTTTAAACGGTAATAAACCATTTGTAAAAGCTGGTGCCGTAGTTGGTATTGGGGGGTTACAACGAATCGTTTACAACGGTGTGATGAAACTAACCGGAAGGGATATACGATCGTTTGAAACATTGGATCAGGCACAGGATTGGCTGTCTTCCATACAATAAACTATTTAACTTTAATATAGGAGGGATCATAGTGATCCCTTTTTTTATGCTTAATTTTGATAGAAATATATGGTTATGGAAGGAATATCTGTTTTATACTATCTGATGATTGCCTTTGGCTTATTTCTGATTGTTGCAGCCATTGCGAACTGGGAATGGTATTTTAAACAACGTAGAGCTCAATCAGTTGTAAAAGCTATGGGACGAACAGGAGCTCGTTGGTTGTATGGTTTATTGGGTTTGTTTTTTGCCGTTTTTGCCTACCTGGTGCTTGGTGGATATATACAGGTTTAAAAAAGTTTTGTTGAGCCTGTAACCTTTTAGCGATTCTTTGTATCCTACCACCAAACATTAAAATAAAAAGAATATGCAAAGTGTACAGATTGTTGAGAATATAATGATTGGCCTAGTGTGGCTTGCTTTTTTTGCCGGAGCATTTATGGCTTGGTTTTTCTATGTCAAAGCAAGGAATACTGAAAGATTGGCCTTGATTGAAAAAGGAGCTGATGCTAATAATTTTTATGGCAAGAAAGAAAATAGAAAATCATTTAGGTTCCCATGGATGAGGTTTGGGCTTTTAATTAGTGGTTTAGGATTTGGTTTGGCATTAGGTTTATTCATTATTTCAACGCCATCTTTAAAAGAAGCATTGGATGATGTTGGACCAGGTTTGGTTTTTGCTACAATGCTTTTATTTGGAGGCATAGGAATGATTATCGCTCACTTTGTAGATCGTAAAAAAGAAAATCAATCTCTTTAATGGAAGATATATACATCGAAAAGGTAAAGAATGGCGATGTGGAGGCATTCCGGTTTATTATCCGGCAATACCAAAACATGGCCTATTCTGTTGCTGTATCGGTGGTTAAAAATGAATTTTTAGCACAGGAAGTAGTTCAGGAGGCATTTTTAAATATCTACCAAAATATAAAACAATTCAGAGGAGATTCGAAGTTTAGTACCTGGCTGTATCGGATTGTTATCAACAAAGCATTTCGAATAGCTGAAAAGGAAGGAAAACATACTTTTGATTCAATTGATACGATTGGTGAAGAACAGGATGATACTGTTATGGACGAGCTTTCGTCGGATGAACGTAAATACTTTATAAACGAAGTATTGATGCGAATGCCGGCCAATGAAAGTTTGGCATTACGACTTTTTTACCTTCAGGAAATGGCAATGAACGAAATGCAGGAAGTAACAGGATGGTCGTTAAGCAATATTAAAGTGATTCTGCATCGGGCACGAAAGAGATTTCAGGTTGAACTGGAGATAATATTAAAAACTGAAGCTAAAAGTATTCTGTGATGAATGAAGATAAATTTAGAGAATTACTTAGTGATAGCAAGTTGGAAATGCCTTTTGCTGACTTTGAGGATAAAGTGATGCAATCGGTTTATAGTGAAGAACAAAGCAGGCAAGGTATTTTAAAGAATATTCGTTTGTCGTGGTTGTTCTTTACCATCGGAGCTTTGTTCGGTATTATTGCAACCATTCTATTACCTCATATCTCAAAACCTGTCTATAATATTAGTGTAGAATATATTCAGATTCCTGTTTTATTGGTTCTGACAGGTGTTTTAATCTGGTTGATGGATGCTATGCTTCGTTTCTCGCTAAGGAATAGTAAAAAATAATAACGGTGCTTAGTACACCGTTATCAATATATCTTTTTCTTTGGTTAACTCTCCAAATGGCTCAGCTTCTATTCCCTTGCTCAATAATAAAGCTTCTACTTCTTCACTTTTTTCAGGATTAACAGCCAGTAGAAGACCGCCACTTGTTTGAGGGTCACAAACGATTGGTTTATACGATTGCGATTTCAGGTTCACCTTGTCACCATAACTATTCCAATTGCGGTGAGTGCCACCAGGCATACATCCTTGCTCAATGTATTCATCCAATACATCCAGTTTTGGAATTTTATCAAACTCTATCTCTGCAGAAAGTCCACTTCCTTCACACATTTCACTCAGGTGACCAATCAAACTGAAGCCTGTTACGTCTGTCATAGCTTCTACTCCATCCAAATTAGCCAATTCTTCTCCGATTGAATTTAATCTACTCATTATTTCCGGAGCTATATCAGCATGTTCATCTTTCAGTTTACCTTGTTTTTGAGCAGTTGTTAATATGCCTACTCCTAATGGTTTAGTAAGATATAGAAGGCATCCTTTGCTTGCTGTGTCATTGCGTTTAAGTTTACTAATGTCAACACGGCCGGTTACTGCAAGGCCAAAAATTGGTTCAGGGCTGTCAATGCTATGACCTCCTGCCAAAGGTATGCCTGCTTCTTTACATGCCTGACGTCCACCGTCCATTACTTTTGAAGCTTCTTCGGGAGGCAACTTATCAATTGGCCATCCAAGTATTGCAATAGCCAGAAGAGGTTTGCCACCCATTGCGTAAATATCACTGATGGCATTTGTGGCGGCTATTTTACCAAAGGTAAAGGCATCATCCACAATCGGCATGAAAAAGTCGGTTGTACTGATGATAGCAGTTCCGTCTCCAAGATCATAAACCGCAGCATCGTCACGGGTATCATTACCAACAATCAATTTACTGTTTGATACCGGTGTGATGTTACTTTTTAAAATGGAACTAAGAACCGATGGGGCAATTTTGCATCCGCATCCGGCTCCGTGGCTATATTTTGTTAATTTAAACTCCAACATAAAATTGTTTTTGAAAGTATTTTAAAATGGTTTGGGCATTGGCTTGGGCATCTGTATTCTCCAGCTTCAGAATGTCAATTTTATCCTGATCTCTTTTGGCTAAACCTTTGAGATAATATTTATCGTAGTAATGCAGGGTTATCAATGCAACCTCATAGAAATTATCTTCTTCCAGCATTTCCATTGCATATTTTGTAGCCTGAGGTCCCAATCGTTTGCTAATACGCTGAATTGCATCTGCCAACTTAGGTTTATTATCCAAGGCATATTCCTTTACCAAAAGTCTGGCCCTTTCTTCTTTCGATATGTCTATAAACAAGAGTCTGTTTGATCTCATTCGTTGGAATAAATACTGCGGAATATTAACATTGCCAATGTTTGGACTTTCATCTTCAACCCAAATAGGATGATTAGGATCAAAATCACGCCAGATCCAATATAGATTGTTTTCAAACTGTTCTGTAGTTGGCTGTTCTCCGTAACCAATACTTCCGAAAGCAGACCCTTTATGCTGAGCTATGTTTTCGAGATCCAAAACCTGTTCGCCTAAAGTGGTTAACTGATTTAGGATATGTGTTTTACCACTTCCGGTGTAACCGCCCAGCACATTAATCTTATAATTATCAAAGGAATTGAGGGCTATTCGGCGAAATGCTTTATATCCTTTTTCAACAAGATATATTTCGTTAAAGCCATTATCCTCAAGATGTTGAGCAAAGGCATGGCTGCGCATCCCTCCACGCCAGCAATGCACTACCACCTTTCTATCCGGAGCAACAGCTAAGGACCGATCAATAAACTCCTGTAATCTGGGGTTTACATATTGATATCCCAAATCAATAGCTGCTTTTTGAGATTGTTGTTTGTAAACAGTTCCAACATGGGCTCTTTCGTCGTTGCTAAAGAGTTCAATATTTACAGCACCCGGGATATGTCCTTTTTCGAATTCGCCCGGAGAGCGAACATCAATTAAAGGCCACCCTTTAAATTGGGTTAAATATTGTTGTATCGTGATGTCTATAGGCATGGGGCAAAGGTAATTATTATACCTAAATCAGAAATAAAACAAAAAAATAAAGCTTGCAGTATTTTGCAAGCTTCAATGTTACTTAGTGTAAACTCTGTTTTCTTGTTCTGCTACCCTTATAAAGGTTGTTCTTTTTGTAAGTTCCTTCAATTGTGAAGCTCCCACATAGGTGCATGTGCTGCGCACTCCACCTAGTATATCCTGAATAGTATTTTCAACCGGACCACGATAATCTACTTCAACTGTTTTGCCTTCGCTGGCGCGATATTCAGCAACACCTCCGGCATGCTTCTCCATGGCTGTTGAAGAACTCATGCCATAGAATTGTTTGTACTTTTTGCCTTCACGCTCAATAACCTCACCACCACTCTCGTCGTGACCGGCCAACATGCCTCCCAGCATTACAAAGTCTGCTCCGGCTCCAAAAGCTTTCGAAACATCACCGGATGTAGCACATCCTCCGTCACTGATAATCTGACCACCCAGACCATGAGCTGCATCAGCGCACTCGATAATTGCAGAAAGCTGAGGGTATCCAACACCTGTTTTTACACGAGTGGTACAAACCGAACCGGGACCAATTCCAACTTTGATAATATCAGCTCCTGCCAAAATTAATTCTTCCACCATTTCACCAGTTACCACATTACCTGCCAATATTGTCATGGTAGGAAATTGTTGGCGTGTTTGCTTAACAAACTCCACAAAATGTTCAGAGTAGCCATTGGCAACATCAATGCAGATAAATTCTAATTTAGGATGGGCTTGGATGACTTTACTTATTTTTTCAAGATCTTTATCGCCTGTACCAGTGCTAATGGCAATGAACTTTTCAATGTTTTCAGGAGCATTTTTTAAAAATTGATCCCATTCATCAAAGCTATAATGTTTATGAATGGCCGTGAAAATTTTCTTTTCAGCAAGTTTTAAGGCCATTTCAAAGGTTCCAACAGTATCCATGTTGGCCGCCATAATGGGAACTCCTGTCCACTCTTTCTCACTGTTTCTAAAACGAAAGGTACGGTCCAGATTAACCTGAGATCTGCTTTTTAGTGTTGATCTTTTGGGCCGAAACATTACGTCTTTAAAACCCAACTTGATATCATATTCTATTCTCATCTTAATTTTTTTTACGCATAAAAGTAGTTAATTCTTTCATGCTATATGAATATATACTGACTGAGAATAAACAAAAAAAGGGCTCAAGGCACTTTTTATTAATATTTAATAACCATCTCATCTAATGGTTTCCTAACTTTTGGTAAATGCTGATATTTATCGTTTTCTGATCGGTAACCTACAGTTGCCATAACCATTGAAGCAAGGTTCTTCTCTTTTAAACCAAGTATCTTGTCAAACTCATCATGATCAAACCCTTCCATTGGACAGGCATCAATATTATTAATAGCACATGAAGTAAGAAGTTGCCCCAGTGCAATGTATGCTTGCTTGCCAGCCCAAACCAGTTTTTGCTCATCACTTTGCTTTGCTAGTGATCCTTTCATCATAGATGAATAGTCACTTAAGGCTTCAACCTGAATGCCTCGAACACTAGAAACCAACTCTATAAAATTATCGATATCAGTATCACTCAGATTTGTTTTGGCAGCAAAGATAATCACATGTGAAGCATCAGTTAATTGTGACTGTCCCCAAGCGGCAGCTTTAAGTTTTTCTCTTAATTCAGAATTTTCAATAACCAAAATATGATAAGGTTGTAAGCCGAATGAAGAAGCCGATAAGTTGGTAGCTTCTAAAATCATGTTTAATTGTTCATTCGATAATTTTTTTGTGTTATCGAATTGTTTGGTTGCATATCGCCAGTTTAATTGTTTTATCAAATTCATGCTTAAATCTTTTTTATTAGGTATAGAAACATGGATTTAACGATTTTGTTTGATGGACTATAATATTTTAGTGAGTAATGAGTTTGTGTATAAAATGGCGTTTTGTAAATTCGTCACCTAATGTTTTTATTTTTAAAAGCTTATTATTGATTGTAAAGTTGGATTCTATAAAAAATAGATCGTACAGATATACGCGGATCAGGGAAGTCCTTTTATTTGTTTTTGCATTGGTTTTGTTTATTGGAAATGCCCAGGAGCGAAAATTTACTCTTGACAATTTTTCCATTAATCAAGGTCTGTCTCAAAATACTGTTTTATCAATATATAAAGATCACAGAGGTTTTGTTTGGCTGGGAACTTACGATGGATTAAACCGTTTTGATGGCTTAAATGTAACAGTGTTTAGAGGAGCTGAGAATGAGGTTGACGGATTGCTAAACAGTACCATTTATGGCATTGCAGAAGATATTGAAAGAGACAAGCTTTATTTTGCAACTGGAGGAGGTGGATTAAGTGTATTTGATCCGATAAAAGAGAGCTTTACAAATTATACGAATCAAGGTGACAGTACTTCAGTTCTCTCCGATTATTCATATGGATTGGAGGTAGATGATGATGGAACTGTTTGGATCGCCAACTCTTATGGAATCAGTGCTTTTCATCCTGATTCGGGAAAATTTACCAATTATCAGACTTATAGATGTAAACATGAGGGGATTAATGATGCTTCACCGCTTTCACTCTTAGTTAATTCAAAAAATGAAGTCTGGATCGGGACTTTTGGACAAGGTCTTATTAAGATTAATAAGGAAGGTCATAATCATGAACATTTTATAAATGAGGTTTCTGATAAAAAGTTATTCGAAAACAATATCATTAACTGTATTATTGAGTTCGATGAGAATCATTTATTAGTTGGCACCGACAATGGTTGTTATAAAGTAGAGACGAAAGATGGTGATTTTGATCAGTTTAGTATGCTTGAAGAGTCTGTAACAGCAATTGTTAAAGGGAATGATGATGATTTCTGGATGGGAACGAAAGAATCCGGGTTAATGCATTTGAAAAAAAATGGAGAGGTTGAGAAACTTAGTCATAATAAGTATGATCCATATTCACTTCCCGAAAACTATCTTACTTCATTATACATCGATGAAGCTGGATTGCTATGGATTGGGACCAAAGCCAGTGGTGTTGTTAAGATGTCTTTAGAACCCAATTTTTTTGAACATTATTACAATGTTCCCAACCGGAATTCGTTCCATGGAAGTTCAGTTTTTGCTTTTGAGCAGGATGTTCAGGGAAACGTATGGATTGGTACCTACGAAGGGTTGACAAAATGGTATGTTGATGAGGGGCGTTTCGAACGAATTTCTTTTTTCAAAAATGCTAAAGATTACTCTGTATGGAGTTTAATGAGCGATCCCATTGGTGTTATGTGGATTGGTACCTCAAGTGGTTTGATTAAATATGATTTTATAACCAATCAGGTTAAGACTTTTACTAATATTCCTGGAGATTCAACTTCATTACCTAGTAACGATGTGTTTGCCATTGAGCGTGATGCTAAGGACAGGCTTTGGGTGGGTACCAGTTATGGATTGTGTCGGATGGATGAAGCTTCAGGTAAGTTTAAGGTGTATGAGCCCTATGTAACACCTCATTCAGTAAGTAGTATGGTTATTTGGGCTATCAAAAAGGATAGTAAAGGTAGATTATGGGTTGGTACCGATGAAGGATTAAATCTGTATGACTATACAGCTGATCATTTTACGGTTATTAAGCACGATGAAAAAGCTGTTAATTCATTATGGTCAAATCGTATTACTGCTGTTTCAGAAGGAAATGATAATAAAATATGGATAGCCTCTGATAAAGGTATCGATTGTCTGGAAGATGATCTTACTGTCTCAAAGCACTTTTCTGAAAAAGATGGCTTGATAAATGGATATGTCTATTCAGTTTTTGAGTATGAAAAAAGCCTTTGGGTATCTACAAATCGTGGAATTAGTCGCATTGATTTAAATTCTGGTGATGTGATGAATTTCGATGAAACGGATGGAGTACAAGGGAACGAATTTAGTCCTGCTGCCATTCGCTTGTTTGATGGCAGTATTTTAATGGGTGGAATTAATGGATTTAATAGGTTTCATCCGGATAGTCTCAAAAGATCAGATGTAGAGCCTCCTATATATTTTACCGGTCTTAAGTTGTATGGAAAAGAAATATCTATCAGAGAGAATAGTAGCTGGGATGATGTATTGATAAAAAAGTCGCTTATTACCGCTTCAAGTCTTTGGTTAACACACAAAGAGCGATTTATAACCCTTGAGTTTTCTGCTTTGGATTTTGTGAATCCACAAAAAGTGGAGTACTTCTATCGAATGAAACCAACTTCGCAAAACTGGATCCCATTGAAGCAGGAGCGTCATCTTAATTTTATTGATTTGCGACCGGGGGAATATGAGTTGGAGATTCGCTCAACAAATTCAGATGGTATTTTATGCAATAATATCAAACGATTAAACATAACTGTAGTGCCACCGTTTTGGCGAACAACTTGGTTTATATCGCTTATAACAGTCTTGGTTATTCTTTCAGTGTTCTACTTTATCAAGTATAGGGTAAGAGTTATGAAGGCCGAAAAGGATCGGTTGGCAAAAACCATTGAAAAGAAAACACATGATTTGCAGGTGCAGCGTAATATTGCACATAAGCAAAGAGATGAAATATCACGCCAAAAAGAACAGCTTCAGGATTTTGCTCAATCACTGGAGTCAAAAGTAAAAGAACGAACTGCTGAACTTGAGAAAGCTAAGCTGGCAGCAGAAGAATCGGATCGTCTAAAGTCGGCCTTTTTATCTAATATGAGTCATGAGATTCGTACTCCTATGAATGCAATTATTGGATTCTCGGAACTTTTGCTTGATTCGTCACTTAATCCAAAGGAGCGTTTGGAATATGCCGGAATGATCAAAGCCAATGGTGATGAATTGCTGAATCTGTTAAATGATATTATTGACATTTCAATGATTGAATCAGAGCAGATTACAACTAAGGTATCTACCTTTCCTGTGAATAAAATGATGAGGGAGGTTTACTATAGTTTTCTTAATTCGAAATACCTGATTGATAAAGATGAGTTGGAGCTTCAGCTGGAGATTCCTGATGAAGAATTGGACTTAACAACGGATGTATTCAGATTAAAGCAGGTATTGAAGAATTTGGTTGGTAATGCATTGAAGTTTACCAGTGAAGGGTATGTGAAATTAGGATATAAGGTGATTGATGGTCATGTTCAGTTTTATGTTGAAGATTCCGGAATAGGAATTGATGAAGCGCATCAGCGTATTATATTCGAGCGTTTTCTTAAAGTAAAAAATGATGTTAGTAATCTTTATCGCGGAAATGGTTTAGGATTAACTATTTCTAAAAACCTTGTTGAATTACTGGGAGGAACGATAGGTCTTTCTTCGCAGGAAGGTAGGGGATCATGTTTTTACTTTAAGATTCCCAAAAGCCACAATAACTAATCAAGGTGTAATTCAGTACCGGTTTTAATTTCTCTCATCACAAACGAGCTTTGTACGTTGCCAACATTGTTAACAGACGATAGTTTGTTATAAACAAAGTGATGATATGTTTCCATGTTTTCAGTTATTACTTTTAATGTGTAGTCGAACTGACCGGCAATATGATGGCACTCCATAACTTCGGGTAATTGACTGATGCTCGCCTCAAAATCTCGAATCACATCGTGCGAATGCTCTTTTAAAGAAACATTGCAGAACGCAATCAATTCCTTTCCAACTTTTTCTTTATTAATAATGGCAACGTATTTCTCAATTACTCCGGTTCGTTCCAGTCGTTTAATCCGTTCAAAAACAGGTGTGATGCTTAAATTTAAATGATAAGCTAATTGTTTAGTTGTCATTTTAGCATCTTTCTGTAGTAACGCTAATAGTTTTTTATCAGTATTATCCAGTTGTGCAGACGAAAATTTTTCTTTCTTCATAATGGTTTATTAGAGATGATAACATAAAATGCTAAAATAATCATTATAAATAGAATAAAATACTGATTATAGATTTATATATAGTATAAAAAACTGGATTAAAGTAAATTTGATAAAAAATAATTCAGTTATGAAAAAGGGTAATCTACAACCGGAAAGTTTGATGATGAGTTTGGGCTATAATGCTCATGAACATCAGGGAGCTGCCAAATGTCCAATTTATCAGACATCAACATTTGTTTTCAATAGTTGTGAAGAAGGAAAAGCCTTTTTTGAACTGGCTTATGGACTTCGTGAGAAAAAAGATGGGGAAGAAATGGGTATGATATATTCCCGTTTAGATCATCCGAATATGAATATTCTTGAGAAAAGGTTGGCTGCCTGGGACGAAGCAGAGGCAGGAGCTTTCTTTTCAAGCGGTATGGCTGCCATTTCAACAACCATTCTGACTTTTGTTAAGCCGGGAGATATACTTTTGTTTTCATCACCGGTTTACGGTGGTACAGATCACTTTATTCATCATGTACTGCCTCAGTTTAATATTGCTGTAGTAGGTTTTGTTAAAGGTGAAAAAGAAGAAACCATTATTGAGCGGGTAGAAAAAGCTTACCCCGGTAGGCGACCATCAATGATTTATGTTGAAACGCCAGGAAATCCAACCAACTCATTAATTGATATTGAAATGGTTTCGCGCATTGCGGGCTACTTCAGTACCAAGGATAAAAAATGTGTTTTTGCTGTAGATAATACATTTTTAGGACCTGTTTTTCAGCATCCACTTCATTTCGGAGCTGATTTGGTCATTTATTCGGCAACAAAATTTATTGGAGGGCACAGCGATGTTATTGCCGGAGCCTGCACAGGATCAAACCAACTGATTACCCAAATTAAGGGGATGCGTACTTTCTTCGGAAGTCAGTTGGATCCTAATTCAAGCTGGTTACTCCAGCGAAGTTTGGAAACGGTAAAAGTAAGGATGGAAGCTCAGGCGAAAAGTGCACAAATAATTGCAAAATATTTAAAGAATCATCCATTGGTCGAAAAAATACACTATCTTGGCTTTCTGGAAAATGATTCTGATTTAAAGGATATCTTCGATCGGCAGTGCCTTTCAACCGGTTCGATGATTGCTTTCGATATTGCTGGTGGCGAGAAAGAGGCTTTTTTGTTTTTGAATAGCCTGAAATTATTTAAATTAGCAGTTAGTTTAGGATCAACCGAAAGCTTGGCAGAGCATCCTGCAACAATGACGCACGTAGACGTATCACCGGAAGACAGGTTGAAATTAGGTATTTCTCCATCACTGGTCAGACTAAGTATAGGACTGGAAAATCCACAGGATTTGATAGATCAAATAGAAAACGCCTTTGAAGTGGTTAAAAAGGCGAATAGTTCGGCCGTTTGTTAAAATGGCTTGAATTTGGTTTTTATGGTTAATGTTTTGCTAAGCCCCGCTTCGGCGGGGTTTTTGCAAATTTCTTCCCAAAGTGTAAATCTGTTTTAGAACACTTTTTACCTTCTTAATGTATTTTTTACTTCCATAATATTAGATAATTCGATACATTGTGACCCGATTTTTCAGCGCTGTTAATTTTTATATTAATGAAGTTGAAAAATAATCCTTGAATGTATATGAATCTACTATTTATTGAATAGCATGTTTTAACTGTTTAAACGATAAGCAATATGCAAACACAGCATCTGAATTTAATTGGAAATATGGGCAATGAACGAGTTGAGATTTACTACTTAGAATTTGTAACCAGTTATATTTAGGTTTTGTGCAGTTTGGAATGAAAAATGGCTGCTTAAAGCTTTTATTAAAAAACATGTTTATGTTGGATCTTATATTTGGATCATATACAAAATCTATGAATGTTTTTATATAATATTACATATTCAAAATTGTAGATATGTAATTATAATCTGGAATGATAAGCTTAAGCTTTAAAGCGATTCATTTTTAATAAAAATGGGGAGTCAGTTGAAGAATACAGCTGCTTTTAAAATATAAATTATGAAGGATATCAATAAAAAGAGGACAGGAAACCTTATTTCTATCCAGGACTCGTTGGTGAAAGCCCGATTCTTTGATGATGTGATAATGGGGGAGACTGCAGAAATTTTCGTTGACGGAAAATACCTCCAGGCCGAGGTGTTGCAGATTCAGCCTGATCCTAAAAACCCTGATGCAGGTATTGTTGAAATGCAGGTTTTTGAAGATTTGACCGGAGCCAAAATCGGTGATGAGGTGGTGTTTAAAGGTACTCCTTTATCCGTTTTGTTAGGCCCCGGACTGTTAACCAGTGTTTGGGATGGATTGCAAAATCCATTATACAAACTAAGTGAAGAGGATGCTTATCTAAGACCCGGAATGAATGCTCCTGCTTTGGATGAGGAAGTCCTGTGGGACTTTACACCAAGTGTAAAAGTCGGTGATACCGTTTCGGGTGGAGATGTGATTGGAAATGTTCCTGAAGGAAAAGTAGATCACAAGATCTTAGTGCCTTTTAGCTTTGGTACTTGCACAGTTGAAAGTATTGTTGAAAAATGTTCAGTAAACATTACTCAACAGGTTGCAGTGGTTGTTGATCAGTTGGGTAACAAACATGAACTAAAATTAGCATTTCGTCAGCCTGTAAAGTCGCCTATTCCTTTTAAAAACCGTGCAATTCCAAGTAAACCAATTTCAACGGGTACACGTGTAATTGATTTATTGGCTCCTGTTGGGTATGGTGGTACGGTCGGAAATCCCGGACCATTTGGTGCTGGTAAAACAGTATTGCAGCACTCTTTATGTAAGTACGCCGTTGCCGATATTATTGTAATGGCAGCCTGTGGTGAACGTGCTGGTGAAGCCGTTGAGGTATTTAAGGAGTTCGCAGAACTGGAAGATCCTACTACCGGAGAATCATTGATGAACAGGATGTGTATCTTTGGAAATACTAGTTCTATGCCGGTTGCAGCCCGGGAAGCTTCTGTATTCATTGCTTTAACAGTAGGTGAATATTACCGTTATCAGGGTAGAAAAGTTGTGATGTTGGCAGACTCAACATCGCGATGGGCACAGGCCTTACGGGAGCGTAGTGGTCGCCAGGGAGATATTCCTGGACCAGAAGCATTTCCAATGGATATTCCTGACCAGATTAAAGGTATGTATCAGCGTGCCGGAGAAGATTTGGGAACAGGAGGATCATTAACTTTTATTGGTACCGTATCACCAGCTGGTGGAAACTTTCAGGAGCCGGTAACACAGGCAACCATGGATGCAACAGGAGGTTTCTGGGGATTATCTCAGGATCGCGCAGATGCAAAGAAATATCCAGCTATTGATCCGTTGGTATACACTACTTCTGTTTATGATGGCTTTATTTCCTGGAATGATCGTAAGAAGATGTTAAGTACCTTGAATGATGCCAATGATATCGATCAAACTATTAGTACAATCGGCCTAAAAAAGGTTCCGGTTTCAAATTATATACAGTTCCAGAAAGGTCTAACCATCGACTTTTGTGTGATGCAACAGGATGCATTTGATAAGGTTGATGCCTGTACTCGTCCTGAACGTCTAGCAGTACTTAATGAAGCTGTGCAGAGTTTAATTGACAATGATATTGCTTTTGAAGCCGGTGAAATGGATGATGAGCAGTTAAAAGAGTCAATCAAACAAAAATTTGATGAGCTTCGTCAGTGGTGGCGCGATTGGAATTACTCAGCCACAACAGAAGATCAATTGGCACAGTTGCCAAAGGCAATCAACAAATTTATTTTACAGGAGGAATACGCCGTATGATAAGGAAAGAAATTAATAAAATAAGCGAGGTAGGTAAAGCGCTTATCTCAGTAGAGGGTAACCCGGGTGTTGCATTAAATCATGTGGTTGAACTGTTGGAGGCTGATTCAGGTCAGAGCTTATCTTTTGCAAAAGCAATTAATATTAGCGAAAATTCTACCCGTTTCCAGGTTTTTAATGGAACAGCAGGGTTAAGCACGCGCACCAAAATACGAATGCATGAAATTCCGCTTACAGCTGGTTTTTCAACTAAGATGTTGGGACGAAGCTTTGATGGTTCGGGTGCAGTTGCTGATGGGGGACCTGATGTGATTTTTGAGAAGCAGGTTTCAACCCGTTTGGATACACTGAATCCAACAGTACGAAATGTTCCAAAACAACCATTATGGACAGGTATCCCAATGATTGATGTATTTAATACATTGGTTAAATCACAAAAAATTCCAATTTTTGCCGGTCCTACCGAACCCTATAACCGCCTGTTGTCGCAAATTGCACAAGGAGCTCAGGCTGATGTAATTATCTTTGCAGGAATTGGTCTTAAATTCGATGAATACCAGTACTTCAAAGAACAGCTTTCTCAATCAGGTAATATCGATAAAACCATCATGTTTACTCACCTTGCCGGTGATTCGCAGATTAAAGGACTGATGTTGCCTGATGTGGCTTTAAGTGTAGCTCGCGAGTTTGGTGATCAGGGCAAGGATGTATTAGTATTACTAACTGACATGACCAACTGGTCAAATATTCTTCGTAACGTAGCCAACTATCAGGATATGATTCCATCATTACAAGGTTATCCTGGATCGTTATACTCAGAGTTAGCTAAACGATATGAGGTGGCAGCCGATATCGAAGGTGCTGGTTCTATCACAATTATCGGTGCAACTACTTTGGAATCATTGGAAGATCCTGTTCCTGATAACACAGGATATATTACCGAAGGTCAGTTTTTCCTTGAAAATGGTAAATTGAAATTGGCTCGTTCGCTATCTCGTCTTAAACAAGGGGTGAATGGTAAAACTCGTAGCGATCACCGTGCTATAATGACAGCGATGGCTTCGTTACTGGCTGATGCTGAAAAAGCCTATGAAGCTTCTGAAGTTGGAGCTGCCAACGATGCTTACTCGCAAAAATTATTACGATACCGTACCGACTTCATCAGTAATATTGAGGAACCTTTTGGTGAGCCTATCGGACTGGAAGCAGCTTTGGATAAGTGTTGGTCAATACTTAAACGCCACTTTGATCCAACAGAAACAGGTTTGAGTAAAAAACTGATTGAAGAATATTGGGATAAGAACTAAGCGGTTATCAATAAAAAAATAAAGAAATGAACGATAATAAAGAAAACCTTGAAGGGATAGTTGCAAAACTGAAAGAGCAAGGTATTAATGCAGGCGAAGCGGAAAAGCAACGCATTATTGAAGATGCCAAAAAGCAAGCTGAAGCAATCATTTCGGATGCGGAAAATAAAAAACGTACCATTATTGATGAGGCAAATTCAAAAGCTGAACAGGCTGAGAAGAATGCTCAAACCGCTATTAAGCAGGCTTCGCGTGATATGATTGAGGCGACTAAAGTGGCTGTTTTAAAATACATGGAATCAGTTTTTGGTGGATTAACGCAAAGCTTGTTTAAGCAGGAGCAATATCTGCAGGAATTAGTAAAAGCAGTAGTTGCTACTATCGAAGGTGGTAAAACGGTTTCTGTACCTGCAGAGACACTAAAAGCAATGGAGTCATTTATTGTTAGTGAAGGTTTGAAAGAACAGGTAGAGCTGAAACCGTTAACAAATAGTGAAGCTAAAATTGAGATTCAGTCTAAAGGAAATAGTGGCGTTCAGTTTGTTTTGAGCGATAGTGATATACAGCAGGCTATGTTTGCTTTGATGAATAAAGATTTGGTTGAACGTATAACCAAAAACCAGGAGGACTAATAATGTCGAACTTGGTTTATTTAATGTGTAGTTTGCCATCGTTGAGCTTTGGTCAGGTGCCTCCAATTACAATGGAGGAGTTCACCCGTGATGCCAAAAATCAATTGTCGGCAAAGCACTTTAAAAAACTCGAACCGGTCGATATATATCAGGCAACCGATTCGAAAGGGAAGGTTGGTTTGAAGAGCATTGGCGTTATGCTGAAGGAGATGCAAAACGACATTTCTGAAATCAGAATGGCCAAGGCTCAAAAAAGAACCCCCGGATTACAGCGACTTCCACAAGCTATTATTAATGCCAATCCATTAGAGCGCGAAAAGCTAATAATGAAATGGCAATGGGAAGAACTGGATACCATACAGGCAGGTGAAGTGTTTACGTTAACTGAGGTGATGGTTTATAAACTGCGATTGCAGATTTTAAACCGTTTGAACTCATTTGATAAAGAACAGGGAGCAAAAGTATTGGCATCCGTTGTTAACCCACCTAAAAAGAAGGAGGTATAATGGCAGGAGCAAAAATAAAATACACAAAAACAGAGCGTGCCCGTCAGAAAAAAATTCTGAAGGTATCCTTGCGAATGCTGCCATTGTTCGAAGCCATGGAGAAATCCTTAATGTCAACAATTAATACAATTGCTGAACGAATTGAGGAGATACGACAGGTTATTGATAAGAACAATAAAGCGGCAGAGACCTGGGTGGCTGTTATGAGTGATTCACATGTTGATGTTACTTCTTTTATCTCGGTAAATAAAGTTATAACCAGGCATATTGATGTGGCTGGTGTGCGCGTGGATCAATATGAAGGTGTAGATTTTAACGTGAAACCCATTGATGAGGATACTCCCTTATGGGTGGATGATGCGATTGAGTTAATGCAGGAGCAATTGCAATTGATGGCTGAGATTGGATGTTTGGAAGAACAGATTCGATTGCTTGAAGAAGAGCTTCTGGATGTGCGTGCGCGAATCAAACTGTTTGAAAACCGACGAATACCGAATGCAAAAACAGCAATTCGTAAAATCGGTCAGAAATTACAGGATGACGAACGTTTGACAATTGCAACCGCTAAAGTTGTTAAAACAACACAAAAGGAAGGAGTGATGGTATGATTATAAAAATGAAAAAGCTGTTGCTCTTTATGTCAGATCCAAGCAATGATATGGATGAAGACTTAACTGTTTTGGGGCAATTGGGATTAGTGCATATCACACCTTTTCAACCTGCTAAGGATGATTCAATTGATCGTGTTCAGAATAGGATTGAGCAACTTCAGGAAGCCATCTCAATTTTAGATAATGTTGAAGGTGAAGCTGCTGGTAGTTCAGTTCAGGTTAATGATTACAGTAGTATTGAAAGAGGTGAGATAGCATTGTTGGACAAAGTTCTTGAAACAAATAATTCCAACCTTGATCTTCAAAAAGAAATTGAAAATCTTAATAAAGATCAGCAATGGTATGCCAATTGGGGTAGTATTTCTTTGGATGATATAAAGTTGATCAACCAAAAAGGTATTTATCTATCGCTTTACGAAATGCCTGAGAAGGATATTAAAATTATCCAAAGCAAGCAGAATGTTAAGGTAGTAAGTATTATGAATGGTATCGCCAGGGTTGTTTTGATCACTGATGAAGAGGATGCTGTTTTAAATTACCAAAAGATTGATTTTCCAAAGCTATCGAAGCAGGAGGTTGAACAGTCTATTACAGATAAGACATCTGCCCTGGCTGAAGGCAAACAGATATTAAAGGAGTTAAGTACTCAGAAAGGTTTATTGATCGATGCTCTGTCAGAAAGAGAACGTCGCCTTAAAGTGCGCACTGTACAATACGCTGGAATCACTTTTCATGAGAAGGTTCGTTGCTGGGAAGGTTTTATTCCGGTTGATAAAGTTAAAGATGTTACTGAGGTAGCCGATCAGAATGGTTGGGGTTATGTTGTAAAAGAACCACGAGCGGATGAGTATGATCAGGTTCCTACTCTGTTAGAGAATCCAAAATGGTCGCATAAGATTAAGCCGGTCATGGGTTTTATGGGATTGGTTCCGGGCTACGACGAAATAGATGTATCAAAAGTGTTTTTGATATTCTTTACTTTCTTTACCGGTATATTAGTGGGTGATGCAGGTTATGGGCTTATCTTTTTTGGACTGACTCTGTTTGCGCACTGGAAAAGTGGTTTTGTTAAGAAAATAGAGTTTGGTCTGTTTTATACACTTTCAGTTTCAGTAATGATCTGGGGTGTACTGACTGGTACCTATTTTGGGGCTGAAACCATTGCAAATATTCCTTTCCTTAAGCAATTGCAAGTGCAGCAGCTGGCAAGTTTTGGAGGAGATAACCTTAAGATTCAACAATTCATGTTCCTGATAGGAGCAATTCATCTGACTATAGGTCATATGCAAAAAGCCTGGAAATACATTAATACAGTGCTTGTAATTGCTCAGGTTGGTTGGATAGCCATTGTATGGGGATTGTATTTTTTGGTGAGTCAAATGGTATTGTCTATTCCAGGCCCTGACTTTATGGTATGGTTATTTGCTGGTGGTGCTCTTTTAGTAGCATTGTTCTCAAGCCCTGGCCATCCTATCATTAAAGGAATATTATCGTCTTTGGGTAATTTACCTTTAAATGTAATTAATGGTTTCTCTGATGTTATCTCATACATTCGCTTGTATGCTGTTGGATTATCAACGGTTTTAATGGCAAGTAGTTTTAATGATATGGCAATAGGAGATGGAATAACCACAGTTGCATCAGGTGTTGGAGCTGTTTTAGTTCTGATTTTAGGTCATGGATTAAATATGATACTTGCAGCAATGGCTGTATTGGTGCACGGTGTACGATTAAATATGTTGGAGTACGCCGGTCATGCCAGTGTTGAGTTTTCAGGAAGTGAATACAACCCTTTCAAATTAAAAAATAAGTAAAATCTAATAAAATTATATACGATGACATTATTAACAGTAGTAAACGGATTTGGTGGCCACGCTATCGCTTTAGGAATTGCTGGAGTTGGTTCAGCTATTGGAACTGGAATTGCAGCTATGGGAGCAATGGGATTATGGAAACAGTCGATTAAAGACAAAAAGAAATTGCCTTCATTAGCTTTGGCAATGGTTGGTATGCCTTTAAGTCAGGTAATTTACGGTATGATCTTTATGAACTCTTTAATTGGCGCAAACCTGAATCCTGATAGCTATATGAATCAAATGGTTTTTGCTCTATTTGTTGGTATTGCAATTGCTGCTTCAGCAATTATGCAGGGAAAAGCAGGAGCTGCAGCTTGTGCTAACCTTGCTGTTGATGATAAACAGGGGGCAGGTATGTATATAGCTGCAATGGGTATCATCGAAACAGTTGCTTTGCTTAGTATGGTGTTTGGTATGGGAGCGATTCCAGCCGGCGCATAGGTATGATATTATCCATTAGAAGGATTATTAAAAAGAGTTGGTATATTTGCCAGCTCTTTTTTTATAAATTATTGTAAGATGGATCTGACAGGTCAATGGCGTTTTTTTGAACAGTTTGAAGCAGGTTTTGATATGGGTTATGCGCTGTTGAAGCAGGAGGGTTCTGTTATTACAGGTAATTTGGTTTATACAGAGTATATTTACGACGAAGAACCTTTTCTGATAGATGTTGAGGTTGTGGGTGAAATTGAAGATGATCGAGTCCTTCTTAAAGGAGTTTCTTATGTCGTCTTAGAAAGTTCTTTTGAGTTTGAGTATTGTTTGGATGACAGAATTGCTGAATTAGATGATCAGGATAGAATCGAAGGTCACAGTGTTGATGATCAAAATCTGGAAGGTCGTTTTGTTCTGCGGCGATTGGACGTCAAACATTCTTAACCTTGTACTTACACTTATTTGGAAAATTGAGTTACACTTAGTTGATTGATTGATCTTTTTCATTGATGAATCAATGAAATTATTACACTAAAACTCAAACTAATTTCTTTTACAATTCGTATAAATTTATGTAGTGTGCTCAAAAAAGGGTTATACCTTTTATTCTTACCGTTTTATTTATCATAGCCAAAACTCATCGAAAAAGTTCGGATGTGAGTCTTCCTCAGCCAACTGCGGCCATTGTACTTAAAAACTTTTGCAACTATTAAAGTTTTGAATTATGAAAAGGATCTTATTATTGACCGACTTTTCAGATACAGCCAGGAATGCCGCTATATATGCTCTCAAGATGTTTGAAAACGAAAAGGTTTATTTCGACTTATTAAATGCATATGATCTTGAGTTTAGCGGTAGCCCATATATTATGCAGGTAAAAGAAGAGTTGGCACAGGAAAGTCTGAAAGGCTTAAAAAATGAATTGTCTGTTTTACACAGGCGCTTTCCAAATGCTCGGATTGAATTAGCTTCACGTTTTGGTTCTCTGCTGGATGTTGTGAAGAACGAAGTTTCAGATTTTAAACCTGAACTTATTGTTTTGGGTTGTAGAGGAGAAACAGCTCTTGAAAATTTCCTTCTGGGAAGTAATGCTTATGAGGTGGTGAAAAATATTCAGGAAGCCATGTTGGTGGTGCCTAAGCATGCCAAGTTTAAAAAGCCTGAGAATATTGTTTTTGCAACCGATTTAAAGGATGTGAAGTTAGATAACGTGGTTGAACCGTTAAGGGATTTAGCCCAGCATTTCGATGCGGGTATCAGCTTTGTTAATGTGTTGGAGGACGATTACGTTAATCGTATTGATGCTGAAGAGAAAATTGCTGCTCATTTCGAAGGTCTTGATTTAAACTTCAATTTTATTGAAGGGGAAAATATAAGCAGAGGAATTTTGAAGTTTATGGATGAACATGGATGTGATATGGTCACCCTGATTCGCCATAATGAAAGCTTTTTTGATCGTTTGTTCCACCCAAGCACAACAAGGCAAATGGTGTTGCATCCAGAGCATCCAATGCTTATCCTTCATGACTAGGAATAAAAAAGAGGCCGGCGGCCTCTTTTTTATGATATCTTAATTGACATATTCGTTATAAACCCTCTTAAGCCATGGCATTAAAATAAGTATGATTATAAATGCACCAGCTGTAAGTAAAGCATTGGTCAGGAAGAAATATGATTTCTTTTCAAATACATCCCAAAGTCCTGAAAGTACACCTGATAGTTTGTTTCCTATTGCAGTGGACAGAAACCAACCTCCCATCATCAAAGCTGCAATACGCTTGGGTGCTAATTTTGAAACCAGGGATAAACCCATTGGACTCAGGCAAAGCTCTCCGATTGTAATTACGCCATAGACTCCAAATAACCAGGCAACAGAGGCTTTGCTGATTCCGTTTCCGGATGCTATGGCAGCCCAAACCATCACCAGCCAAGATAAAGCTGAGATTAACATACCCCATGCAATTTTTCCTGGTGTGGTAGGTTCTTTTTTGCGTCTTCTTAAAAATCCAAAGAACATTACAACTAATGGAGTTAGTACTACGACAAAAAACGGATTAATGGAAGCTTGTAGTTCTGTAGGCCATAAGTTGATCTTACCATATTTGGGAAGCTCTTGCTTTGGAACCCTGCTCCAATCTTCGTCATTGACATCCCCGGGTTTACCATCAATATTCCCGGTAGGTAAATCTTTGGTGTAATTATCAAAATATGGATTTGGCCCTGTTTTACTTCCTAAATCCTCTCCATGTAATCCTTGCAGTTGTATGGTTCGTGGTACAGTTGATACTTCTTCTACCTTGGCAACAGTATTTATAACTGATTCGGTTATTCCTTTTACTTCTCTAGATGTATTATTTTTTGCCCAGTAGGTTAGTGCTGATCCGTTTTGATGAAATACAGCCCAGAATATGATTACTACTCCAAATACAGCAAGCAAAGCCGCAATGGGTTCGCGCTCTGTTTTTTTGTCAGCAGATTTCCAGGTAGTAAAAAAGAATAATATAACTGGTATGCAGAAGAAAATGAAAGCATCAGTTGAATCAGATCCGAAGATATTGTTTGGAATAAACCATCCTAAAGCAGCAGCTGCAAAGGCTGGCAGGAATAATACACTAAAAATTCTTGCCATAGAAATATCATTCGGACGTTTCGGCGAGATTTTGTCCGCTTCTTTTATTTCAGGGACTCTGGCAAGGCCAATCATGAACCAGATGACTCCGATGATCATACCGATACCTGCAGCAGCAAAAGCCCATCCCCATCCATAAGTAAGTCGCAGATAAGCAGCAACGAAATTACAGACAAAGGCACCAATGTTTATTCCCATATAGAAAATATTGTATCCTGAGTCTTTTAATGATTCATATTCGGGCTTTTCATATAATTTCCCTAGAAGAACCGAAACGTTAGGTTTAAACATGCCGTTACCAAGTATTATTAGTAAAAGGGCAATGTAAAAGGCTATCATTGAGTTTGGAATTGATAATCCAATGTAGCCAGCGGCCATCAATACGCCACCAATTAAAATAGATTTTCGATACCCGATAAACCGGTCTGCTATCAGTCCTCCGAAGAAAGGAGTCAGATACACTAAAGCGAGGTATGTGCCATAAATATCTGCGGCATACATGTTTGTGAACCCTAGTCCGGCGAACTGAGATGAGGTTGGTTCAATCATGTATAAACTAAATATGCCCAGCATTAGGTAATATCCAAAACGTTCCCACATTTCGGTAAAGAAGAGAATCATTAACCCTTTAGGGTGTTTTTGGTTCTTTGCCATAAGTATATGTTTTTAGACGAGATGTTATCTTTTTAAAGTTAGACTATGTCAAACGGAAAAAGTATGATATTTAGCATCTTAACCAAGATTGCATTTTACTTAACTGATGAAAAGATATAAAAAAGCCGGTTTGAATGCTACAAACCGGCTTTAAAATATAATTACAAAACGATTATTTTATACCGTGCATCATCCTCTTTAACCAAGGGGATAAGGCAAAAAGAATAAGGCCTGCAATGAATGATTGAATGGCAATAAACCAGAAAACAGGAATACTTGTATCAAGTACAGATTCTAATTTAAGTGAGATAGCTTTCATCTGAGAGGCAACGAAGTTACCAGCTGCAAAACTACCCATCCAAACGCCCATCATAGTAGATACAAGTTTGGTAGGTGAAAGCTTGGTAACCATTGAAAGCCCAATAGGAGATAAACAAAGTTCTCCAAAAGTATGAATCATAAATACCATAACCAACCAAATAGGACTCACTAAATGGCTTTCAGCTCGTTCAGAGGCAATTGCCATTACAACAAATCCTAATCCTAATAGGATCATTCCCCAAACAAATTTCATTGGAGTATTAGGATTAAGCTTTACCTTGTCTAATCTAGACCATAGAATTGTAAATAAAGGTGCAAATACAACAATGAAAACTGCATTTACACTTTGGAACCATGTTGCTGGTATTTCAAATGAGCCAATCATACGATTGGTATTATCACGAGCAAAAATACTGAAGGTAGTTCCAGCTTGCTCAAATCCTGCCCAGAAGAAGATGTTGAATAATGCCAAAACGATGATTACACTTACCCGGCTCCACTCAGTTTTTCCATTAGTTCCGTTTACAATGTTCAGAGTTAAGTAGATTAAGCCACCTACAGCAGCGATTCCAATAATCCAACTTGAAGCAGCCTCAGGTAAGAAGCTCCACCCCATAATAAAAGCGAATACACCACCTACTATAGATCCAACATAGATAAGAATGCTTACCCAATCTTTTGCAATTAAACGAATGCGTTCCTTTTTAACTGCAGGAGGCATTCCAATTGGACCTAATGTATGACTTCTTAAATAAAACCAAACAGTACCGATAATCATTCCAATACCTGCGGCCATGAAACCATATTGCCAGGCAACCTGCTCTCCAAGTTTACCTGCAATAAGAGGTGAAATACCTGCGCCTATGTTAATACCCATGTAAAATATAGTAAAACCACCGTCTTTTCTTGGGTCCGAATTATCATATAACTCGCCAACCATTGTGGAAATGTTGGGTTTGAAAAATCCGTTTCCTAGTATAAGAACACCTAAACCGATATAAAAAATCATTTGGCGTGATTCAAGGTTCTGAGAAACAGACATTGCACTATATGATAATAGTAATTGTCCAATAGCCATTGTTAGTCCACCTATATAAATAGCCTTTCTTTGACCTAATACTTTATCAGCAAGCATTCCTCCAATAATTGGAGTTACATATACCAAGCCGGTAAATATACCATATATGGTAAATGCGTCAAGTTCTTCCATCCCGAAACCACCTTCAATTAATGTATCTGTTAAGAAATACACTAAAAGGGCTCTCATTCCATAATAACTAAAACGCTCCCACATCTCTGTGGCAAAAAGAGAAGACAAACCTAAAGGGTGTCCAAAAAATGCTCTATCTTTATTACTCATATTATTTAATTTGATGTCAATATTATTTGGTTTAACGTTTTTCAAAACTTACGAATTGACAAATTTAGTTATTAATATCATTTTAAATGATGTGTTTTCTCATTGTATTAGGTTTTTAATCGGATTTTGGTGAAAATATGATAAAAATTTTAAACTCGCTACAAATAAAAGGGGTTGATATTGCAACAATACATAATGAACCAGTTGAATCAATTGATTTGATGGAAAGAGCTTCCAGGGCTTTTTATAACAGGTTTGTAGAGTTGTGTCCAAATTATCCGGTGGTGGTTTTGGCCGGACCAGGAAATAATGGTGGGGATGCATTGGCTGTTGCACGTATGTTATTAGAAGATAAGCGTAAAGTTAGGGTAATAGTTTTTAAAGTTCGGGATAATAAACTCTCAGAAGATGCCAGTATTAATTTGAATCGTTTGATGCAAAACTATTCAGATGTAATTGCAGAGGCTGATGAGCAGGTAAGATTGAATATCACTTCTGAAGAATGGATTATAGATGGCTTATTTGGTAGTGGATTGAATAAACCAGTCACCGGAGTGTATGCGGAGGTTATACAAGAAATAAACAATGCAGATAATCCTGTTGTATCAATTGATGTGCCATCAGGTTTGTATTGTGAGAATAATTCAGATGAGAATTTGCAGACTTGCATTAAAGCTACTTATACAATTACTTTTCAAATACCAAAGCTGGCTTTTTTCTTCTCAGACAATGAGGCGTATGTTGGTAATTGGGAAGTGGTTGACATAGGGTTAAATCAGGAAGCCATAGATAATTCGGATACTTCTTATTATTTGACGGAAGAGTCTGATATTAGTCGACTATTAATAAAGAGAAACCGGTTTGACCATAAAGGAAAATTTGGTCATGCCTTATTGATGTCTGGTTCATATGGTAAAATGGGCGCTGCAGTTCTGGCATCAAAAGCATGCATGAAAACGGGAGTTGGGTTATTAACGACTCACGTCCCTCGATTGGGCTATAATATTATACAAACAGCTGTTCCTGAGGCTATGGCTAGTATTGATCGATCTGATATTTTGATTTCAGAGCATCCTGCATTGGAAGAATTCGATGCCATTGGTATTGGTCCGGGTATTGGTATTAAACCCAATACGATAACCGCTCTTTTTGAACTGATGCAACAATTGAATAATAAGCCATTGGTGCTTGATGCAGATGCCATTAATATTTTGAGTAAAGATCAACGTTGTTATGATGCTATTCCGGAGAGTTCAATTCTTACTCCACATCCGGGCGAATTAGATCGTTTGCTTGGGAAATCAACAAATGCATCTGAACGGTTACAAAAAGCAATTGACTTTGCTAAAGAAAAGCATGTTGTTATAATTCTCAAAGGAGCCAATACAGCTGTTATTAATGCAGATGGAGAATGTTGGTTTAACTCTACTGGAAATGCTGGTATGGCTACTGCTGGAAGTGGGGATGTTTTAACTGGTATAGTTTTGTCATTTCTGGCTCAGAGTTATTCGCCTTTTGATGCAGCTCGGGTTGCTGTTTATGTGCATGGATTATCAGCAGATGAATTTATTAAAACAGCATCAATGGAATCATTGACGGCAAGTGATATAATTGACTGTTTGAATAAGGCATTTTACCGATTTAAGAATAAATAAAAATCGTTTCAATTTATTTAAATAGGCCATTAGCAGTGTGTTGATTGACCTTGGCGTTTCACTTTTTTCGTTTACCTTTGATGTTTGCGACTTTACCCTAATGTAAAATCAGAATATATACTGTTTTGAAAATTATTGAAGAATGAAGAAGTTTTTGTTTGCACTTTCAACAATAGCTCTGCTGGCATCCTGTTCAGGAGAGAAAATGATACCCTCTAAAGTAAATGTGAAGGCCGTTTCAACAATGCAAAATGCAGCATCAAATGCAATTGTTTATAGTTTGCCAACAACTCATTTGAAGATTGCTGTCACTGTTGAGAAGACAATTTATAAAGTAGGTCCATTTTACAGGTATTCTCAAAAGATGTTAAATGTAACAGATGTAATAACTGAAGATAAGGTTGAATGGAAAATTAAGAGTGTTGATATTTCTACCTATGGTTTGCCTGATGCTTCAAAAAGATTTGCCATCAGTTATGAGGGTAACAACGTGGCTCCTCTGTTGAATATTTCAAATGATGGTGTTTTATATGGTATTAATTCAGATGATGAGTTGGATAGTTCTCAATCATTGAAAGATTATACCTACAAACCACTTCCGGAAATGGAAGATATAAACTTTAATGAGATTGCAATGTTAGAAAAACAGCTGGAAAAAACTTCAACAGCTGCTATGGCTCAGGAAGCTGCTAACTTTATTTACAAAATTCGCAAAAGACGTTTTAAAATATTGGCAAGCGATTTTGAGCAATTGCCTCCCGATGGGCAGGCTTATGAAGTTATGATGAAAGAGTTGAATGATTTGGAAAAATCTTTTTTAGAACTCTTTGTTGGGAAAAAAGTAAGTATGACAGAAACCAAAATATTTGATCTGGAGCCAAATAGTTTAAGTGCTGAAAGTGATGTGTTGTTTCGCTTTTCAACAGTAAAAGGTATAGTTGACAAGATGGATGTAAGCGGAACACCTGTTTATATTGAGATTAAAGGATTGGAGCAATCTAAATTACCTGATGCACCATTACCTCCATCAAAAGAAGAGGTTCGTAACGGTTTGTTTTATTGTCAGCCAGGTAAGGTAAATGTTAAGCTAATCGATCGTAACCAGTTGATTAAACAGCAAGAAGTTTATTTAGGACAATATGGACAGGTTGTAAGCCTGCCGTCTTCAATACTGGAAGAAGAAAATGTTTCGATCCGTTTGGATGAAAAGACTGGAGCTCTAAAATCGATAAAGCGTAGTGTAAAATAAGGTATGCTGTTATCTTAATTTGTAGTGATTAATAAATATCCCCCTTATAATAAAGTTTGATATGAGTAACGAAATAGCAGGTTTAACTCCTAAAGGATTATGGGAGAGTTTCTATAAACTGACACAGATACCACGTCCTTCAAAGAAAGAAGGCAAGGCGATTGATTTTATTGAAAATTTTGGAAAGTCATTGGGATTGGAAACTATTCGTGATGAAGTGGGTAATGTAATCATCCGTAAACCGGCGACCCCGGGATTGGAAGATAGAAAAGGCGTTGTTCTTCAGGGACATATTGATATGGTTCCTCAAAAGAATAGCGATAAAAAACATGATTTCGAAAAAGATCCGATTGAAACATATATCGAGGATGGATGGGTTACAGCCAATGGAACAACATTAGGAGCTGACAATGGAATTGGTGTTGCAGCTGCAATGGCAGTGCTTCAAGCCAGCGATATTGAACATGGACCTGTGGAGGCCTTGATTACAATGGATGAGGAGGCTGGAATGACTGGAGCAAATGCACTTAAGCCAGGTCTACTGCAAGGTGATATTCTTCTGAATATGGATTCAGAGGATGAAGGTGAATTGTATGTAGGCTGCGCAGGAGGTACCAATGCAAGTGTTGAGTTCAAATATACCGAAGAGGCTGTTCCAGAAGGTTCTGTTGCATATAGACTAAGTTTAACTGGTTTAAAAGGTGGTCATTCCGGGCTTGATATTAATCGTGGTCGCGGTAATGCCAATAAGTTAATATTTCGGTTTTTGAAATTTGCTGTTGCTAACCTGGATGCTCGTCTGGCATCAATTGATGGGGGTAGTTTGCGTAACGCGATTCCCCGTGAAGCGTTTGCTGTGATTACTCTGCCTTCTGAAAATGCTGATGAATTAATAGAATCCATTGAAGAATTTGAAGAAATTTTTGTGGAAGAATATAAAGGAGCAGAAACAGCTATCTCGTTTACAGCTGAAGTAGCCAGCCTTCCTAATGGAGTTATTCAGGAGTTGGTGCAGGATGACCTGATTAATGCTATTCAGGCATGCCCGAATGGTGTAATCCGATTTAGTAATGATATGGAAGGATTAGTTGAAACATCTACCAATCTTGCCATAGTTAAATCTACAAGCAGTTCTATTGAAGTTAAGTGCTTATTAAGAAGTTCGGTTGATACCGCTAAGGAGGATTTGGAATCAAGTATTGAAAGTACATTCAGGTTAGCTGGTGGGGAAGTAACTTTTGGTGGTCAATATCCAGGTTGGAAACCTAATATGGATTCTCCTATCCTGAGAACCATGCAAGAGGTTTATAATAATATGTGGGGTAAAATTCCTGAGATAAAGGCTATACACGCTGGTTTGGAATGTGGAATATTAGGTAGTGCATACCCTCATTGGGATATGATATCTTTTGGTCCAACAATTAGATTCCCTCACTCTCCTGATGAAAAAGTAAATATTGAAACTGTCTCCAAATTCTGGGATTTCTTAGTTGAAACATTAAAGAGCATTCCAAAAAAGTAAGTCAGTAAGCATGATATATCCAGCCCGTTTACGTGAGTAGATGGGTTTTTTCGTATTAAATTGATGTAGACTTTAATTCAATAGGAGTTTTAAGATGTGTGATATGAGTTTATTGATAATATTTTAAAGATTTTAATTATTGTTTGATTAATAGTTACCCATTTTTTAAGGGGTGTTGTTTTGATTTTTTAGCTATTTATGATTTTTTAGCTATTAAGTTGGGGGTGAATCTTGCAAAACATTTTTTTTAAAAAAAAGGTTATATATTTGAATGTATGGGAATAGCATTGTGAATTTTATTTTTTGAATATTTGTTTTCTAATATATTGAAAATGAGGTGACCAAATGGTCGGTTGTTAAAATAGATAACATATCTAAATTTAACAATACGGGAATAGTAAACATGATATAAGTCATAAAAATGCTAATTGGTCTATGTTTTTAACGCTTCCTTAAGATTGTTAAGGAAAAATATAAAGTTAAAAAATTTTAAAAATTAATACAGAATGTTATTTTTACGTTAGAATTGAATATTTGTCCTATTTATTAATTTAAACCTTTAGTCTATGAAGAAAGTACTTTTTGCACTTTCGTTTATGGTTATGGTAGGTGTGCAAGCTCTTTTAGCACAAACTACCAATATAACCGGTACTGTGACTGATGCTAATGATGGTAGTCCAATACCAGGTGTATCAGTATTTGTAAAAGGAACAACCGTTGGTACGGTTACCCGCCCTGATGGAACATATAGTTTAGCTGTTCCAAATGATGCTACTACTCTTGTTTTTTCTTTTGTGGGTATGACAGCTCAGGAAGTTGAAATTGCTGGACAAACACAAATTAGTGTTGTCATGAGTAGTGATTCAGAAGATATTGATGAAGTTATTGTTGTTGCATACGGTACATCAACCAAAGGGTCTTACACAGGATCTGCAGCAGTGGTTGATGCCGAATCTATTGAGAAACGCCAAGTCTCTAATATTTCGCAGGCCTTGGCAGGTACAGCAGCTGGTGTTCAGGTGTTAAGTAATAATGGTCAGCCTGGAGCAGATGCAACAATACGTATTAGGGGAGTTGGTTCTATTAATGCAGACTCAGATCCATTGTACGTTTTAGACGGTGTTCCTTTTGATGGGGATTTATCATCGATTAACTCTTCTGATATCGAATCGATGACTGTGTTAAAAGATGCAGCTTCAACAGCTCTTTATGGTTCACGAGGAGCTAACGGAATTATCATGATTACAACTAAAAAAGGTAAAGCAGGAAGAGTTGTAGTTAATTTTGATGCAAAGTACGGAATGAACTCTCGTGCCCTTGAAAACTATGATGTGTTAACTAGTCCGCAGAATTATTACGAGAGAGCTTACGAGTCTATTTATTATGCAGGATTAGGTATGAACCTAACACCTGTTGAAGCGAATATTTATGCTAATGAAACTATTACTTCAAATGGTGATGGAGGATTAGGATATCAAGTCTATACAGTTCCTGATGGAGAGAATCTGATTGGGGCTAATGGAAAACTAAATCCTAACGCGACTTTAGGATATAGTGATGGACAGTACTATTATACTCCTGATGATTGGGCTGATGAAACTTTTTTATCAAATCCAAGACAGGAATATAACTTATCTATTTCTGCCGGTTCACAGACTAATTCATTCTATATGTCATTTGGTTATCTAGATGATAGTGGAGTTGTAGATGGATCTGGGTTTTCACGCTTTTCAGGGCGCTTAAAAGGAGATCAAAAAGTGAATGATTGGTTGAAAGTAGGAGCTAATATTAATGTTAATAGCATAGAGAGTAATTATCCTTCGGAGCAAACACAAACCAATTCAAGTGGAAATGCATTCTTTATTGCTAATTACGTTGCACCTATTTATCCAATGTATGTAAGAGATGCCGAGACTATGCAAATTATGCAGAATAATGGTCGTAATTTATATGATTATGGTGATGGTGTGAGTACTAATTTTGATCGTCCATTTATGTCTATTGCCAACCCTGCAGGTGATCTTAAATATAACAAGAGAGATTACATAATGGATGTTGTAAATTCTAATTGGTTTGCTGAGATTTCTCCTGTTGAAGGTCTTATGATCAGTGCTCGTTATGGTTTAAATGTTGATAATACTCGCTATAATGATCTAGGAAATGCATACATGGGTCAAAGTGCAGCCTATGGAGGTACAGCTTGGCAACAAGCATATCGCACTGTAGGGTTTAACCAACAATATGTTGCTAATTATCAATTCTCAATACAAGATGAGCATCAGATAGATATTACTGCTGGTTATGATGGTTATAACTACACATATGAGTATAATTTTGCTTCCGGACAAAATCTTTACAATCCTGAATCTTATTATGTAAGTAATGCTATTGATCAATTACGTGGAGGAGGTAAAAAGGATGAATATGCAACACAAGGTATTTTTACTCGTGTAAATTATTCTTTAAGAGATACATATTTCTTTAATGTTGCTTACCGTCGTGATGCTTCATCACGTTTTCACCCTGATAATCGTTGGGGTAACTTCTATTCAGCAAGTGGAGCTTGGATGATATCTAATGAATCATTTATGAGCTCTTTATCATGGATTGATATGTTGAAATTAAAAGCTTCTTACGGAGAGCAAGGAAATGAGGCAATTGGTAATTATTATGCATATATGGACCAATTTGAAGTAGGTGGAGCAGATGGTGTATTCTCTGATGGTGCATTGGCATACAAAGGTAATCCTGATTTAACTTGGGAAACATCTGTTACTTATAATATTGGTATTGATTTTGCTTTACTAGCCAACCGATTATCTGGTACAGTGGAGTATTTTGGACGTAAATCAAGCGACATGTTATATTATAAGCCTGTGAATCCAAGTGCTGGATTTCCAGAAATTCCAATGAACATTGGTTCTATGACAAATTCAGGTTTAGAAGTTGCTTTAGTATATGACATCATTAAAACAGCCAACTTAAATTGGAATATTAATGCTAATGGTACCTTCATTAAGAATAAAATTAATGAATTACACCCAGATCTTAACGGGAGCTTTGCTGATGGATCAAGATTTTATGAAGAAGGTGAGTCGATGTATCGAATGTATTTAGTAGAATACGCTGGTGTAAGTGAAGAAACTGGAGAAGCAATGTATATGGCCATGGGTGAAGACGGTGTTGAATATGCAACAGCTGATTATGCTTTAGCAAATACTAATAAGAAAGCATCTGATGATTTATTACCTACTGTATATGGTGGTTTTGGAACGACCATTGAAGCATACGGTTTCGATGCTTCTGTACAAGCTTCATATCAACTTGGTGGTCAAATTTACGATTCTGGTTATGCTCGTTTAATGCACGGTGGTTATTCAAGTAGTGCTGGTCAGAATTGGCATAAGGATATCTATAATGCGTGGACACCTGAAAATCAAAGTACTGATGTGCCACGTTTGAATGCTAATGATAGATATACTAATTCTACATCGACACGTTGGTTAACAAGTTCAGATTATTTAAGTCTTAACAATATTACAATTGGATATTCATTACCTAATCATCTTATTAGTAGAGTGAATATTTCAAAAGTTAGGATTTATTTAGCGGCAGAAAATGTTGCTTTGTGGACCAAACGTAAAGGTTTAGATCCTCGTCAGAGTTTTACTACTGCTACAACAGCACGTTATACACCAATTCGTACAATATCAGGAGGTCTTAACTTATCCTTTTAATTTTTAAATGATTGATATGAAAAGAAAATATTTATATACACTATTGGCACCTGTTTTGATGTTTTTTTATGGGTGTGAAGATAGTTTAAATACGGCACCTGAAGGGGATGAGATTACCCAGGGTACAAAAGAGGAGGTTTATGCAAATGATCCTGCCAAAGCTAAAGCTAGTGTAAATTCAATTTTTGCTCAGTTTACACAATACGCACCAAATTATACGGCTCTAGGTGATGTAACTCGCCATAATGATTTCGGTTATCCATCAGTAATGATGTTTACTGATGCAAATGGTGAAGATATGGTAATGGAAGTTATTGGATACAACTGGGCTAATAGTAGTCTTGATTTCTCTGATAGAGAGTTCGACTCTAACGAGGCTCAAATTGTTTGGAATGATATGTATTCAATTATTTATACATGTAATAGTGTGATTGGATCTATTGATGAAGCAACTGAAGAAACTCCTTCACAGTTTTATCTAGCTCAAGGATTAGCTGTTCGTGCTTTTAGCTACTGGAATTTAGCTCAACTATATCAGTTTAACTATAAAGGTAACGAAACAAAACCATGTGTACCTATTGTTACTCATCTTAACGCTAATGAGGTAGCTCTTACAGGTGCTCCTCGAGCAACTGTTCAGGAGGTTTATAATCTGATGTTAGCTGATATTAATTCTGCTATTACACTACTTAGTGCTGCGGAAGAAGCTGAGGAACCTGTTGTACGAGATGATAAGCGTTATGTTAGTCTTGCTGTTGCATATGGTTTAAGAGCTCGTATAAATTTAACCATGCATTATTATGCTGAGGCTGCTGCGGATGCTCAAAGTGCAATTGATGCAAGTGATGCAACTCCAGGTACAATGGAAGATGTGGGTAAACCTACATTTATGTCTGTCACTGAATCCAATTGGATGTGGGGTATCATTATTAATGAAACAGATGGAGTAGTTACTTCTGGTATTGTTAACTGGATTTCACATTTAGGATCTCTTAACTGGGGATATTGTAACTATAATGGTGGAAGACAGATAAGTAAAAAACTTTTTAATACTATTCCTGATACTGATATTCGTAAAGGATGGTTTTTAGATGAAAATGGTGAATCGGCTAATCTAAATGCAGCTCAAGCAGCTCAAATGGAGGAAGTTGGTTATCGTCCATATACACATGTGAAATTTGCTCCCTATAATAATGAAGTGGCTACAACAACTAACTCCAACGATGTTCCATTAATGCGTATAGAGGAAATGTACCTTATTAAAGCTGAAGCTCTTGCTATGAGTGGAGGTGATGGAAAAGGAGAATTGGAGACATTTGTAAAGACTTATCGCGATCCTAGTTATGTATGTAGTGCTAGTAGTCCTGAAGGTATTCAAGAGGAAGTTTATCATCAACGTCGTGTTGAGTTATGGGGTGAAGGTATGAATTGGTTTGATATAATGCGTTTAAATAAAGGAGTAGACAGAAGAGGTGCTGGTTTTATTAATGCATCTGTTATATTTAATATTCCTGCAAATAGTGATATACTTTTATGGAGAATATCAGAACCTGAAATAGAGGCCAATCCATTAATCGGTCATGGAGATAATAATCCTGCTGCACCAGCTCCTGAGCCTGTTGCTGATATTGACTAATTTTGTTTTACTATAAATATTAATTATATGAAGTTTAATAAATTATATATAGCTTTTCTTTTTGCACTATCTACTTTGTTTGTAGGGTGTAGTGAATGGGAAGATAAAGTTACGCCCAGTCCTTCTGCTCCGGAAGGCTGTCAAGGAGTATATTTCCCAACATCAAATCAGGCATTATTTGAATTAGAGCCTAATGATGAAAAGGAATTGACGTTAACAATATCTCGTACCGTATCAACAGGTAGTGTTGATGTACCTATCATTGTTGAAATGAATACAGATGATATATTTGTTGTTCCTGGTTCAATTAGTTTTGCAGATGGAGAAACCGATGTAGAATTTACAATTACATTCCCTACTGCTGCAGAAGGGGTTGCGTATAATTTGAAATTAGCTGTTGAAGGTGACGCGTTTGTAAACCCTTATGCTTCAACAATACCTTATGTTGAAACTTCTGTTTCTCGTATAAAATGGGAAGCTTTAGAAGAACCAATGGTTTATGTAGATGGTACTTTCTCAACTTTTTATGGAGTAAGCATTGTTCCTATGTATGTTGATGTTGAAAAAGCACAATTAGGAGAATCTGTAAGATATAGATTTAAGAATGCTTATAAACCTGCTTCAGGTTCATGGGTTGGAGATGATTGGGTCGCGATACCTGATGCAGACGGTATATATGATGGGTATTATGCAACTTGGCCTGGTGAAATGGATGAAAGTCAAGATTGGTATACAACAATTGAGATATATAATCCTTCAGGTACATCAGGAGATGTATTTATGTCCGCACATGATTTAGGAGTTTCTTGGTCATATGGGATGTTTTCAATTGGGTCTATTTACGGAAATCTTTCTGATGACTTGAGTTCTTATCCGTTAGGAACATTAAGCAATGGTGTAATTACATTTCCGGCTAGCTCTTTATATATAAGTATGGCAGATTATAATGGTGGAGGTGCGAGTGTTTGCTCAACTCCTACATACATCTATCTAACAAAGGAAGCCTATATTGCTGCAAATCTTAAAATTGATGACTATAATGATGTCGAGTATGAAACTATCGAAGGTGAGGTAGGTGAATTTGCTTCTGCTGCATATGGAGATGTGTGGAATCAAACTATTGCTAAAGCCATTGATGCCGACCCCGATAATGTTGATAGTGATTATAAAAATCTATATTATCTTGCTGATTTGTATGCTGGAGGTAAGGGACTTGCTTTTTATTATGAAGAAGAAGGTAGTGTGAAAATACCCGAAAATCAGCCTACTGGTGCTCAATTCATGCAGCAAGATATTTATGTATCTCCAAGTGCAGAAATCGAATCTTCTGTTGAAGTTAATGCAAAAGGTGTTACTGTTTATACTTTAGGATTAACTTTCCATTATGAGGATGGAACCATCTTAGGTGATTTTGCAGAAACATTCTTTTATTCTGAGAATGCTGTTGCCTATACAAAAGAAGACTTTATTGGTGCTTTCACAATGACTGGTGTTAGTCCTTTTGGAGATCCGGATGCAGATGTTGATATTACGATTTCTGAAGGAACAGAAGCGGGTACATTAGCTATTTCTGGTATTGCCTATGCTGGTGATGTGATTGCTACTTATGATAAAGCTACTAGTATGATATCTATTGCTCCACAAGTGTTAGATGATTTTGTTTCTGGTGAAACAGCTTATGATATGACTCTTTATACTTTTGATGGAGGTTCTTATTATACAGATGCACCACTAGTAATGAGATTTAATATGTCAGGTAATATTGTGCCAGATGAAAGTAGTGTTCCAACTGGATATCTGATCCGTAGTGAGACTGCTGGGGGTTGGGTTGATGGTTATTCTGATGTAATGTTTGCACCTGTTATGGAAACTGCATCATCAATGATGGTACCAAATTATAATCTTATTGCTCGTGATTTGGTAAGTGTTGAAAAATCTAGTGCACCTATAAGTAATTTCGAGATTCTAGGGAAACGAAGTTCAAAACAATTAAGAGAGTCTGTTCCTAGTACTGTGATATTCTAAGACGATGATAAGTTAAGATAAAGAAAAGGATGTCGTAAGGCATCCTTTTTTTATAAATTGTTTGCTGAATGTCAATAAGACCAATTTATTTCTCTTTCAAATAAGTCGAACACTCTCCAATTTGGAAAAACTTCACTCACTACCTGACTTAAGGAGTCATAAATATATCAACATTCTTGTTATTAATTAAAGAACTCATTCAAATGAAGTTGTTCATTTGTTAAAGTAGCTGTATTTTTGCAGCCTATTAGACCTTTAAAGCCGTATTTTTTGTTGGCATAAAACCTGTACTTATGAAAAAAATTTATAGAGAGTTGTTAATAGGCCTTTTGATTCTATTTATGATTTCAAACCAGGCTTATTCGCAAATTAGTTTTGGAGGGACTCCTCCAAGTTTTATAAATGGATTGGCGTTACCTAAAATTAACAACATTGATGTTAATTTGAATGTCGAAAAACTTAAAGCAGAAAACCTTTTACGTAAAAAAGAGTCCAATAATCCTCCTTGCATAGCTAGAGCTATATCTGTTTCATTCGATATGGAAAACTCTGGGGAATGGACTCAATTAAGCAATGGTGGCGAAATGTGGCAATTGCGTTTAAAAGCAGAAGGTGCATTAGCCATTCTGTTATCATACGACGATTTCTATATTCCTGAATCAGCCGAACTTTACATTTACAATGCTGACAAAACCCATATCTTAGGGGCTTATACTAATGCAACACATCCGCAATCAGGGGCTTTTTCTACAGAAATGGTTGCTGGCGACGATATTATTCTAGAATATGTATCGCCTTACAACCATAAAGTTCTATTAGATAGTGGAAATTTTGATGGAATTCCTGTGATTTCAATTGACAATATCGGTTATGTTTTCGATAATGTAGTGATCAAGCATTTTCCAAAGAACGCTGTAAGTACCGAGATAGGAGGGTCAGAAGCTTGTATGATCAATATCAACTGCAGTGAAGGAAATGATTGGAAAACGGAGAAAAACGGAGTTTGTCAAATGACAATGTATATTTCAAGTGGATCAGCTCCAGGATGGTACGTTTGTTCTGGAGACTTAATTAACAATACAGCTCAAGATTTAACTCCGTATGTAATCTCAGCTTTTCATTGTTATGAAGGTGCCACAACAGCAGATTTAGCTCGCTGGCAGTTTAGGTTTGGATACGAATCACCAGGGTGTGAAGATAAAGAGCCGCTTCAAACATACACAATAACAGGTTGTTACCTAAAAGCAGCTAGCCCTATAGATGGAGGATCAGATGGCTTGCTTGTTGAGTTAGCAGACGATATCCCTGCCGAATGGTGTGTTTATTACAATGGCTGGGATAGGCGTAATGAAGTTACTCCTGGAGTTGGAGTCGGTATTCATCATCCTGCCGGAGATATTAAAAAGATATCCACTTTTAATACGTATGAGACAGGAACTTGGCCTGGAGAAGTTACTGGGGCAACTAATGCTCACTGGAATTTGCAGTTTATTGCAACTGAGAATGGTCATTCCGTAACAGAAGGAGGATCTTCCGGTTCATCCTTATTCAATAGTAATCATTTGATCATTGGAACTCTAACTGGTGGTAATTCATCTTGTGGAAATTCTGGGGGAAGTAACTATTATGGCAAATTGTGGTACCATTGGGATCAATATGGAACTGATGCTACATCACAGATGAAAACCTGGCTTGATCCACTTAATTTAGGTGTTGAAACTTTAGTAGGGACAGCCTTTAATCCATCAAGCCCACGAATCAGCTTTGATTCTCAAGACGTGACTGTAGAAGGCACAACTACTTTGGGAGTTGCAGGACCAGCTACTACAATCAGTATTGAGGGCCATAATCTTGATAATGAAATTACGGCTTCCATTGAAGGAAATTTTGAAATTTCATTAGACGGAGTTAATTGGACGCAAAGCGCCAATCTACCAAAAGAAGGTGGTTTGCTGTACGTACATTTTATACCAACTGTTATAGGCCATTCAACAGGGCGCATCACATTATCAAACGATTTAACATCTGACTATTATATTAATACAAAGGCATCGAGTTGTCCTGATGTTACGTTTGAAAATCCAGTGTTATCAGCAGCAACATATAATGAAATGTATTCATCAGTTATTACAGTTCTTAATGCAACAACGGAGGTAATTAATTATGTTATTACTGAGGGACAGCTTCCATTAGGAGTAGAGCTTAATTCCTTGACTGGTGAAATTTCAGGTACTCCAATGGAATCTGGAGTATTTGCTTTCACATTGTTAGTAACAGACGATAATGGTTGCTTTGTATCTGCTGATTTCGAATTGGATGTTAACTGCAAACCATTTAGTAGTTTCCCATATACTGAAAGTTTTGAATATGGTTTCCCTTCATGCTGGTCAGAGGAATACGAAACAGGTTCTGTTGGTTGGGTAAATCAAACAGGCGGATACGCAGGGAATGAAAATCCGGATAAAGCCTTTGATGGAGCTTACAATATGGTATTCAGAAGTGAGAATTACGATGGTAATACTACATATCTTGTAACTCCTCAATTTGACATTTCTTTGTTGGCAAATCCAGTTTTATCGTTTGCTCATGCTCAGGCATCGTGGGAAGGAGATCAGGATATATTAACTGTTTATTATAAAATATCTGAAGTTGGAGAATGGAAACAATTGGCCAGTTATACTAAAGATATTCCTGATTGGAAAATTGAAAACATTGCTTTGCCGGAGTTAAGTTCTGAAATATTCATAGGTTTTAAAGCTGAAGCCAATTATGGATATGGCGTTGTTTTAGATAATATAATAATTGGAAGTCCCTCTATCACAGCACGAAAACAGTCTATCTCATTAAGTGATTTTAATTTAATCAATGGGCAACCTGTGGCTGAAATAGGAATTGATGCCTCATTGTTATCAGAAGATATCATAGTGACATGTTCTGCTCCTTTTGCAGTATCATCCGATAATATAAATTGGGACTTGTCTTGTCAATTGAGTAAAGATGGGGGAATTCTTTATATTACATATGACACAGAATACCAAGTTAGTAGTGAATTTGAAATATTACTTCAGAGCGCAGTTACGGAAGAAATCATCAAAGTATTGGATTCTACAACAGGGGTTGACGATATTACTAATGTAGATTCAAGTATTAAAGTAGTAAGTCCATTTTCAGATGAGCTTAAAATTGTTTGGTCATTGGAATTCTCTGGTATTGAAATTACTGATCTTTCAGGTAAAAATGTATATTCTCCTGCTACGATTTCTGGTTTACAATCAATTAACATCCCTACTAGCTCATGGGCACCTGGATTGTATTTTATAAAGATGAAAGGTTATGAAACCATTTACCGAGTAATAAAAGTAATTAAGAAATAGTTTTGACTGAAAAGAGGTTGTATAATAATAACCTCTTTTTGGTTTTTAAGATACTGAAGGATAAGCGAGTAGTGTTGTGTGATGATTTGTTTAACTTTTTTTTAATTCATAAAAACAGATAAAAAGATCCGAAACTATTGCAAGGTGTTTATTTTTGAAGTATATTTGTTCAACAAAACGAACAAAAAATTAAACTCAACAATATGACCGCAAAAAAGTTTGATCAGCAATTGCTAAGCTTACAGGATAAATTGCTTTATTTTGCTTTAAGCTTAACTGCGAATGACGAGGATGCTCGTGATTTACTTCAGGAAACAACCTTAAAGGCACTCACCTATCGTAATCAATTTGTAAATAATACCAACTTTAAGGCATGGGTATTTACAATTATGAAGAATACTTTCATTAATAATTATCGTAGAGATCAAAAGACCCGAAATACTTTTGATAGTACAGAAGATGCAATAAGAGTTGCTTACAAGCATAATTATGCTTCTGAAACACCTGAAAATGTATATTCAGTTAATGAAATGTCGGCGAAGGTAGAAAAACTGGATGACGATTTTAGAATTCCTTTTAAAATGCATACACAAGGTTTTAAATATAAAGAGATAGCTGAAGAGTTGGACTTACCAATTGGTACTGTGAAAAGTAGAATCTTCTTTACAAGAAAGAAACTACAGGAAATGCTAAAAGATAAATAGATATTAATAAGAATTGTTTTAAGAAGCCGATGTTAATTTGTAATTTTCATCGGTTTTTTATTTAATAAAATTAAGGGTAAAGTGTTTATGAAAGCTGAATCGAAAGCAAAACGTTACGAAAGAATATATGAACAAGTTAAAGGATTAATTGATGCAACAACTTATCCAATATCGCGGATGGCAACAATTAATGCGCTTTTGCACCACAAATTTAATTATTACTACTGGACCGGGTTTTATGAACTGGTAAACGGAGATCTGGTGGTTAGTGCATATCAGGGACCTGTAGCATGTTTGAAATTAAAAAAGGATACAGGAGTGTGTTGGGCAGGAATTAATGCGCAGGAAACTGTTATTGTAGAAAATGTTCACGAATTTCCTGGTCATATTGCTTGTTCTTCTGCCAGTAATTCCGAAATTGTAGTTCCAGTAAAGAACCCCAAAGGTGAAACTGTTGCAGTTCTGGATGTTGACAGTAAGGAGTATGCAGCTTTTGATGAAGCTGATAAAGTGGGTCTTGAAAAACTGGTTTCATTAATCTATAGTTAATGGTAAAAACAGCTTTAATAACAGGTGGAGCGAAAAGGCTTGGGAAAAGCATGGCTGAATTTCTTGCTGCTAAAGGTTGGAATGTTATTATTCATGCTAATAATAGTAGTGATGAAGCACAACAATTGGCTCTTGATCTTCATACTAAATATCCAAAACTGAAATTTGAAGCTGTAAAATTTAATTTGTCAGATTGGAAAAATGCAACAGCATTTATAGATGATATATTAAAAAATCATTCGCAAATTGATTTGCTGATTAATAATGCAAGCAAATACTCTCCAGGTAAACTGATAGAGACAAACAAGGACCTATTGGAAGAAATGATGGCGATACATTATTATTCTCCATTATTGTTGTCGAAGCAGTTGGCGGTAAATACGAAGTCCTTCTCAATAGTGAATATTTTGGATTCTGCTATTGTGAATAATAAAACTGATCACAGTGTTTATTTAATGGCAAAAAAGAGTCTGGCTGAATTTACAAAGATGGCTGCCGTTGAATGGGCTCCCAATATCAGAGTTAATGCAATTGCGCCCGGACCAGTCTTACCCGTTGAAGGTAAAAGTCAGGAAGTTTTTAATAATGTTGTAAAGAAAACACCTTTACAAACTCGGGTCGATCTGAATTCAATTCTCTCGACTTTGCATTTTCTGATTGAGAATCATAATGTAACAGGGCAGATAATGTTTTGTGATTCCGGACAACATTTAATCTAGTTTTTGTATTTTAGTATAAGAACGATAATCAAAACCTATGGGAATACTCAAAATAAAAAACTTATTATTAAGAACATGTGTTGGTTTTAATCCGCATGAGATTGGTAAACGTCAGGATATAAATATCAATATTATAATAAAATACAATACTAAAACCGAAGAGCAATCGGATGATCCTAAAGATGCGCTTGATTATCGCGCAATAACTAAAGAAATCATTTCAAAAGTTGAAAACACCCAATTTAATTTAATTGAAGCATTAGGGCGTTTGGTCTTAGATAGTATTATGGCAAACGAAAGAGTTGAATTTGCTGAAGTTGAAATTGATAAACTACATGCTCTCCGATTTTCTGAAAGTGTTTCAATGACTTTATCTCAATCCAGATAAATGATGCATACTGCAATTTTAGGTTTAGGTTCAAATATTAATCCGAATGAAAATATTAATCGGGCTTTGGAATTATTAAAGCGAATTGCAGATGTTAAGAAAATATCTAAAATAATAATTACCAAACCTATTGGTATAACCGATCAGCCTGATTTTCATAATGGTGCAGTATTAATCGACACTATGCATGAAAAAGATATGTTAAAACTTCAGCTAAAAACAATTGAAGATCAACTCGGACGTGATCGTTCACGACCTAAATTTGGCCCAAGAGAAATTGATCTGGACATAGTTGTTTTTGATAACGTGGTTGTTGATGAAGATTATCATCAAAGGGAATTTCTACAAAAAGTTGTTGATAGTATCTGGTTATAGAAAAAAGATTAACAGACGTTATTAATATTAAAATAATTATTTGCGTCTATGTGCATATTTCAAATTATTACAATATAGTCGAAATTAATTAGAACCTTTTATAATAAATAATGGTTATATTACACATTAATTTATGTGTATAAGTATTTATGATAAGATTTTGTTGATTTTGTTATATAATCTAATATCTTTATACTCTAAGTTTGTGTATATTTTAAATTAGTCCTATTTATTAATTAAAACCTTTCATCTATGAAGAAAGTTCTACTTGTACTTTCGTTATTGGTTATTGTTGGTTTGCAGGCATTAATTGCCCAGACTACAGATATAACCGGAGTTGTAACTGATGAAGCAGACGGTAGTGCTATACCGGGTGTATCAGTTTTTGTTAAAGGAACTACTATTGGTACCGTTACCAGGGTAGATGGTAGTTATAGTTTGTCAGTTCCTAATGATGCCACTACTTTAGTGTTTTCTTTTGTTGGAATGAAAACTCAGGAAATCCAGATTGATGGACGTTCTGCAATAAACGTAGTTATGGTTTCCGATGCTTTCGGTGTTGAAGAAGTTTTGGTTATTGCCTATGGAACAGCCAAAAAGGAATCTTTAACCGGTTCTGCAGCTGTAATTGGGGAGAAGCAAATTGAATCCCGTTCTTTTTCTTCAGTTGCACAGGTTCTTACTGGGTCAACAACAGGTCTTCAAACGACTGCTGGATCAGGTCAGCCAGGTAGCTCTCCTGATATTCGTATTCGTGGTATTGGAACACTTAACACTTCAGCTGATCCACTTATTATTTTAGACGGGATTGAGTACTCTGGTAGTCTTGCCAGTATTAATCCTGGAGACATTTCTTCTATGACTGTTTTGAAGGATGCTTCATCAACGGCTCTTTATGGTTCTCGTGCTGCAAATGGTGTAATAATTATAACCACCAAAAAAGGAAACAAGGGTGATGAAAATATGAAAGTCAACATAAAAGCTCAGGCTGGTTTGATTAATCATGCCCTTCCTTACTACGAATCAGTAAATGCAAAAGATTATTATGAATTGCAGGCTGAAGCATTTGCACAAGCCAGATTTCAGGCAGGTACGGCAAGCACAATAGAAGAATCAAGAGGCTATGCATATGAAAATATTTATTCTCAGTTGAGATATAATCCTTTTGTTGGAGTTGCCAATGATGCTATTTTAGGTTCCGATGGAAAGATCAATCCGAATGCTACTGTCGGACTTCCTGATCTTGATTGGTACGAAGCTGCCAAACAACAAGGTTACAGACAGAATTATGATCTTAGTCTGAGCGGAGGTAGTAAGAAAACAAGCTATTTTTATTCTATTGGATATCTGGACGAAAGAGGTTATGTAATCAAGTCAGATTATGAACGTTTTAGTTCTCGTTTAAATATAGATTTCGATGCAAAAGATTGGTTACAATTAGGAACAAGTTTAAATGCTACACTTGTTAATAGTAATATCGGATCATCAAATTCTGCTACTTACTCCAATCCATGGAGAAATGCCAGAATGACGGCACCTATTTATCCTGTCTATTTGGTTGATCAGACAACTGGAGAGTATATACTTGATGGAGCCGGGGAAAAACAATACGATGATGGATCAGAGTATTCAAGACCAATTAATCAGGGACGAAATGCTATTGCTGAATTAAACTGGAATAGTGATGATTTCAAAAGAAATGAATTTGGTAACAGATCTTATGCGAAAATTACTTTCATGCCAGGTTTGACTGCAACTATTAATGCTGGTGTTGATATTCAGAATTATCAATATAAAGGTTTTGAGAATGAGAAAATTGGTGACGGTGCGCCAACTGGTAGAATGGATGAAACCCGTTACACCAGAACTGTAATAAATTTCAACCAACTTCTTAATTATGAAAAATCGATCAATGATGTTCATAATTTCTCAGTACTTGTTGGTCATGAATCATTTTCAAGAAAATATACTTACCAAAGAGGATTTAAGAATCAGTTTATTGTTAGTGGTATTTATGAGTTGAATAATTTTGTAAATACATCAACAAATACCAGTTATACAACAGATAAAACTTTAGAGGGTTATCTTTCCCGTGTAAAGTATAACTATGATAATAAATACTACATTGAAGGTTCTTTCCGCCGGGATGGTTCATCAGCTTTCCATAAAGATGTACGTTGGGGTAATTTCTACTCTGTTGGAGGTAGCTGGAGGATTGACCAGGAACAATTCATGAATTCAGTGGATTGGGTGAATAGTTTGAAAATTAGGGCTTCTTACGGTGAAGTTGGAAACGACGACACGGGAGACTATGGTTATCAGGCTCTTTATGAAACTTTTCCTAATGCTGAGAGCCCAGGTATTAAATGGAGTACGGTTGGAAATACTGCATTAACATGGGAGGTAAATAAGACCTTTGATATTGCTACGGATTTTGCATTGTTCAATAGGGTAAATGGTACAATTGAATGGTATAATCGTAAATCAGATGACTTACTATATAGTATGCCTTTGGCGTCTTCAATGGGTTTGCTTGAGCAACCTAGAAATATAGCAGCAATGGTTAATAGTGGTTTAGAAATTACGTTGGAAGGTGATATTGTTAGAAATTCAGATTTCACATGGAACCTTAGCCTAATGGGATCAACCATTAAAAATGAAATAACTTCTATTCCTGATCCTTTTGTTAATGGTACCAAAAGATGGTCAGAAGGTCATTCAATCTATGATTTTTGGTTAAGAAAATATTATGATGTAGATCCTGAAGATGGTGCGACCAGATTTCACGTTTGGGAGGATGTAGCCAATGAGGATGGAGAAGTCATTGGAACACAACTTGCATTTGATGAAAACGGAGATCCCGTTTTGACAAAAGATTCTAATGAGGCCGGTTATGGTTATGTAGGAGCCTCTGCATTTCCTAAATTGCAAGGTTCAATAGGAAATAACTTTAGATTTAAAGGTTTTAATCTGAATGTGTTGTTAACATACTCATTAGGTGGAAAAATGTTGGATGGTATTTATCAAGGTATGCTTATTGCAACAGCAGGTGAATCTTTACATCCTGATGTGAAAAATTCCTGGATGAATCCTGGAGATGTAACTGATTTTCCAAGGTTACAATATTCTAACTCGCATTTATATGCAACATCTGATTATTTCCTAATTTCATCTGACTATTTGAATATCAGAAATGTTACGTTGAGTTATGATTTCCCACGAAGAATTTTGAATAATTGGGGAGTGGGACAATTAAGTATGTTTTTGACAGGTGAAAACCTTTACTTATTCACAGCTAGAAAAGGAATGAATCCAACTTTCAATTTCAATGGAACGCAGGATGAGTTTGCTTATAATCCAAGCCGATCTATCATTTTAGGTTTTAATTTGCAGTTTTAATCAATAGAAAAGAATACTACAATGAAGATAAAATATAAATTTCTACCAAAATCGCTAGTCTTTGCGTTAATTCTGGGTTTAAGCTCGTGTAGTGAAGATTTCTTGCAAATTGTTCCTACCGATTCAGTATCAACGGAAATAGCGTTAGGATCAACAGATAACATGATGCTGGCATTGAACGGTGTTCATCGTGCTATGTATGCTCAAAATGGATATGTTAGTAATTACGCAGGACAACAATTTATGATACCGACAGCAGAATATGCTGCAGGAGATGCATTGCACTCTGCCCAAGGTAATGGTTGGTTTAATGCTATGTTGAAATGGACCATGCATACAAATGCTACCAGGTCTGATTTGGAATACATATGGTTTTTTAATTACAACATTATTGGCTCAGTTAATAATATTATAAATGCAGCAAACGGACTTCAGGAGTCGGATGATCTGAATAATATTTTAGGTCAGGCATACACTTATCGTGCTTGGGCTCATTTTAATCTGGTTCGTTTCTTTGGAAAAGCTTACATGATTGGTAATCCATCTACAGATTTAGGAGTGCCTGTAATGCTGGCTACTGAACCTCCTTATGAAGGCTTGGCTCGTAATACTGTTCAGGAAGTATACAATCAGATTACTTCTGATCTAAGTTCAGCAATTACTTATTTTGAGGGTGCATCTTCCAGAGAGGATTTGTCACACCTGAATATAGATGTTGCTAAAGGGATTGCAGCAAGAGTGTATTTGACTATTGGTGATTGGGCAAATGCTGAAAAATTTGCCAATGAAGCCCGTCAGGATTACTCCCTTATGAGTGAATCTGAATATAAATCTGGTTTTAATACAATAAACAATCCAGAATGGATGTGGGGATCGAAAATGATCCAGGATCAAACTTCCTATTATTATTCATATTTCTACTATTGTTCGAATAACTTTAATGGTTCACAAAATAGAAGTAATCCTAAATTTATGAATCATAATCTATATGATTTAATGTCGGAAACTGATTATCGTAGAGATTTGATATTGAAGGATTGTCCAAGTACTTTTGATGAATGGGATGAGGGAGCAAATGAAGGAAGATATGCCAGTGAAGCTGAGTACGATGCTGCCATTTCAGAATATCGTACAATAGTTAACAATGCGAGTTCTCATAATATGGTTCCATACATGCATATCAAATTATCGCAATCAGATGGCCCAACCATTACTCCTATGGATGTTCTTCATATGAGAGCAGCAGAAATGTACTTGATTCAAGCTGAAGCTGAAGCTCGTCAAAATAAGAGTGGTGAAGCTCAAACTACCTTATTTGAATTGGTATCAGCAAGAGATGCAGGTTACGTTAAATCAACAAATACTGGACAAGCTTTGGTTGATGAAGTTTTGGTTCAAAGACGTATTGAATTGTTCCTTGAAGGGCACCGTTGGTTCGATATGCTTAGAAATGATGAAGAACTTGATTTGACAGGTAGTGGTGCAAGTCCTGACCTTTACTTGACAGGTTATCAGCAGGCTAAGCCAAGTGAGAACCCACAGTGGTTGTTCTTAATTCCACAAAGAGAATTAGATGCTAATTCAAATATGGTTCAGAATAAGTACTAAAATTTGAATATAGATTTAAAACCTGGAGTGTATGCTAAATAAGTAAAACCTTCGAGGTAAAATATTTATTAGAAAGGCTGTTCTATATTTTAGAATAGCCTTTTTTCTGTTTTTAACTATTATATATCAATCTTATCAGTTTCTAATAAAATAGAATCAAGAAAGAGATGTGTTTTATTTAAATGGATAGCTAAAAAATATTGTCAATTTAGGAACTTATCAGTAATAACTTGATAGAGGATCGAGAGAAGTGAATTTGGTTATATAAGTATAACGGTTGTTGATAAAGATTATCATCAAAGGGAATTTCTACATGAAGTTGTAGATGAGGTTTGGCCTAAAAATATATAGAGCCGGTTCGCCAAAACCAGCTCTACACCTTTATCACCATTATTAACCTAACCTTTGTTAGGAGAATTCTTTATTCTTTTTTGAAAAACCTTTATTTAAAGATTTTATATCACCACATTGCAAATGTAATCTCTTTCGTCATATAATTAACGATAAATATCGGTAATTTTAGTACGTTAATTATAAGAATTTTTATTAAACTACTTAATCATCACTCTGACAGCAATTTAGTATTGCTGGAATAAGTGAGCATTTTGGTCGATTTGATAAAAATCATAATTCTTATTGATCTTAACCTTAAAGACTTTGCTTTAAGGTTTCTTCTTTTGAATGGTTAATTATATACATCTTCTAGTACGATAAATCTGAGAAAAAGGTTCTGATTTAAACATTAACAATTAACCACCTTAAATTTTTGTATTATCTGTAGCCTCTTTAATTAACGAAGTATTTCTTTATTTAATTTTATTATTTTTATGCTAAAATAGCCAATACGTCAATCTACCTAAATGTGTCCGAGGATTTCAACCAACAGAGTTTTTTGCTTGTTTCTTTTACTATTGATCGTTTCAGTATCAACGATATTAAAGGCTCAAACAGATCAGGTTAATGAGTTGCAGGGGAAGCTCAAAAATGCTTCTGTTAAGGAACAGGTAGATATATATAATCAACTTTCCAAAACTTATCTATATAGTGACCCTCAAATGGCTATCAAATATGCCAGACAAGCTTTGCAACTGGCTATTCAGCATAAAGATAAAAAAGGGGAAGCTGAGGCATATAACAATCTGGGAATGGGTTATTATTTTGTCAATGATTATGAGCAGCTTTTAGTGTCTTATCGAAAATCTTTAAGTTCATACAGAGACATAGGTGATAACAGAAGTATGAGTAAGCTTTCAACTACTTATTTCAGATTAAAACAGTCGGAAAAAGCGTTGAAAAGTTATAAACGTTCGCTAAATCTTTATATAAAAGAAAAGGATTGGAAGAATATTACTGAGACTTATAAACAGATGGCTGATGTTTATAAAAACATTGCAGATTACAGAATGGCACTATCATACTACAAGCAGGCTCTCGATTTAGTGGAAGACAGAGAAGATGAAGAAAAACAGAGTGACAGGGTTAGATTACTGGGCGAGATTGGTGAGATCTTCTTTTATGAGGAACAGTATGATACTGCTTTGGTCTACTATCATCGAATGGAGTCTATTCTGGATAATATGGGAGATCATCGAAGTAAATCTATTTTACAAAGCAATATAGCAAATGCTTATTTTTATAAGGGAGATATGGATCAGTCATTCAAGACCTATCTTCAGGTTCTTGATTATCAGATTGAGCATAATGAGCATTGGGAAGCTGCAATGAGTCTGTTGCATATTGGAATGATTTATTCTGAATGGAAAGATTTTAAAAATGCCATTAAAAGTCACAAACAAAGTTTGGCATTAGCTCAGAGTATAAATCAGGCAAATGATCTTATCAGGGATAATTATCTCGCGTTATCACAAATATATGAAGAGCTGAACGATTTTAAAAAGGCTTATGAATACCGGATATTATACTCAAAATTATCGGAGTCGGTGATGATGGAAGAAAATGTCAGCAACTTTGTTGATGTATGGGGCTTACAGGAATTGGAGGAAAAAAAGAAAGAAAATGAAATACTTCAGGCTAAAAATAAGAACTATTTATTAGAGTTGGAGAAAGAAAACCTTGTTCGTTGGAGACTCTTATTCGGGTCTACCATCCTGATAATTTCCATTTTGGTCTTTGTTATTTATTATCGCTACTATCTGAAACGTGAGGAAAATAAGAACCTGGAAAAACGAATTGCTGAAGCTTTAAAGAAACAGGAAGAGCAGCAACAAATAATCATGCATCAATCCAGCCTAACCTCGTTAGGTGAACTGGCTGCAGGAATTGCGCATGAAATCAATCAACCCATCCAAAATATCTCATTATCGACTGAGAGTATTAAATATGAACTATCGGAAGAAAGTCCTAACAAGGGTTTTATCAACCAATCGGTCGAAGAAATATTTGAAGATATTGTTAGAGTTAGGCAGATTGTTGACCATATCAGAATTTTTAGCAGTGGTCAGAAAGATGAAGTAGAAGAAGAATTTGATGTTAGTGAATGCGTGAAAAGTGCAGTTTCAATGATCGGTAATCAATATGCCAATCATCATATTAAACTTGGGCTTAATCTGGCGGATAAATTACCCTTGGTTCTGGGAAATCCGCATCGTTTGGAACAGGTAATTCATAATTTGTTATCCAATGCAAGAGATGCTGTGGAAGAGCGGAAAATGAAGGAAAATGACCTTCAGATGGAAGTGAACATTAAAACTCATTCGGATCAAAAACAGGTATATCTTGAAATAATTGATAATGGTATAGGAATACAGCCTAATCGGAAAACTGATATTTTTCTTCCTTTTGTTACAAGCAAACAACTGGGTAAAGGTACTGGTCTAGGACTATCCATCTCTTATAGCCTTATTAAAGAAATGAATGGCAGGATTGAAGTAGAAAGTCAGCGTGGTAAGGGAACACGAATGATAGTCGTATTACCTGTTTTTGATAAAAAATAAACTAGAATATTATCTGCAAAAATATATGAACAGACTGAAAGTGCTTATACTTGATGATGAATCAAGAATCACCGAGAAGCTTAAATATCATCTTGAGAAAAGAAATTTTGAAGTAACAACTGCCAATACACCCAAAGAAGGATTGGTGAAGTTAAGTGAAGAAAAGCCGGGAGTTCTTATCTTGGATGTAATGCTTCCTGGAATGAATGGTTTGGATATACTTGAAAAAGTAAAGGGAGAATATCCGAATCTTGAAATCATCATGATAAGTGGTTATGGTGATATGGATATGGTAATACAAGCCATGCGTAAAGGAGCTTCTGACTTTATTCGCAAACCCTTTCAGATAATGGATATTCAACTGGCTATTGAACGTACAGAAAAGTTTTTAGCCATGCAATCAAAGCTGGAGGAAGCCGAAGACCGTGAAGAATTAGTTTCGAAGGAACTTGAGAGCATGATTGAAAAAGATTTTATCGGAGACAGTCCTCAGATTAAAAAAGTGTTGAAAATGGCGCTTAAAGCAGCTGAAGATGGTGATGTCAATGTACTTGTTACAGGAGAAAACGGAACGGGAAAAGAGATTATATCCAGGATTATTCATTATGGAAGTCCACGTAAAAAGAAGGTTTTTGCACCAGTAAATAGTTCAGCAATTCCGGCAACTTTGCTCGAGAGTGAATTTTTTGGTCATGTGAAAGGTGCTTTTACGGATGCAAAGGATGAGAAGAAAGGATATTTCGAATTGGCAAATAAAGGAACGCTCTTTCTGGACGAGATTGCAGATATGCCTTATTCGTTGCAGGCTAAATTACTAAGAGCCATTGAAGAAAATATGATTAAACGAGTAGGTAGTAATCAGGAAATACCCGTTGATGTAAGGATCATATCAGCTACCAACAAGAATATTGAACAGCTGATTGAGGATAATGAATTTAGAATTGACCTGTTTCATCGTATTAATACCATAGAGATTAATATACCACCGCTTAGGGAGAGGAAAGAGGATATTCGTCCTTTATTAAATCATTTTGTTGAAAGTTTTGCCCGTAAAAAAGGAAAAACTAAACCCGGTATTTCTGAAGCTTTGGTTTTAAAATTGGAACAGTATCATTTTCCGGGCAATGTTCGTGAATTACGTAATATGGTAGAACGAGCAATGATTCTGTCTGATAATGATACTTTGCAACCGGAAGATTTTCTTATTAAAGGTGATGCAACTCCTAAGATTGAAAAAGTTGTCTCAACCGGAGGATTAAACCTGGATGAAAATGAAAGAACATTGATCGAACAGGCATTGAAAGAGTCGGATTTAAATCAAACGAAAGCAGCCACTTTGCTGGGTATCAGTAGAGATGCGATGAAGCGAAAGATTAAAAAGTTCGGTATTGAAATTATTAAAGACCTGCAATAAAAAGAAACCCATTCGAAACGTTTACGAATGGGTTCTTCTAACCAAGGATTATATAAAAACAACGGCCGTGTTGTTCTAATTAATTACTGTTTCAGGTATTAATTCGTTCATTACCTTTTGTAAATTATTCTGACTGATATTGGGAGCTGTAATATTGCCCGGACCGCTGATGCAGCCACCTTCACAAGCCATTACCTCAATAAAATCCAGGTCAGGTTGCTTTTTAGTAAAGGCTTTTAGCAGTTTAATACTTTTCTTATTCAGGCCATTAATAACCTGACTTCTTATTTTTACATCTTTATTCAGATTTAGCAGAATGGATTGATGCACTCCACCTGAAGCAGCAAATCCTCTGTTTTCAGGCTTGAGGTCTTTGTTCACATTTTTTTCATCTGCAAAATTGGCTGGATCAATTTTAAGTGCTGTCCAGATGGATGCAAGTTCTTCGGTTGTTATTACATAGTCAATTATACCAGAAAGGTATGCTTCTTTTCTTTTTGCTAAACAAGGACCAATAAATACAGTGGCATAATCAGGATATAATTTTTTTGCCTTTTGAGCTGTGTAAATCATTGGAGTATGCGTGTGGCTGATATGCTCTTTCAATTGGGGAATATGATTCTCGGCCAGATAAACATAGGATGGACAGCAAGATGTTGTCATAAATGGTTTTTGCTGTTCAATATTTTCAAGAAGTTCTCTGGTCTCTTCCTGTGTTGTCATCTCGGCTCCTTCTGCAACTTCAATTACTTCATCAAAGCCAATGGCTTTAATAGCTTCAAGAATCTGACTGCTCGTTCCCTTATATTGACTCAAAACCGCAGGTGCGACCATCGCTACCATTTTTTGTTTTTGCAGTTTAAGTGTATTGTAAAAATGTAAAACCTGTGATTTTTCGGCAATGGCACCAAACGGACATGCAGTCATGCATTTACCACAATGAATGCATTTGTCAAAATCGATTTGCTCAATTCCGTGTTCATCTTTTTTGATAGCCTTTACCGGACATGATTCTTCACAAGGTACTGGTAAGTATGCGATAGCATGAAAAGGACAAGCTTTTTGACATAGTCCGCAGTTAACACATTTGTGATGATCAATATTAGCTTTGCCATTAATAACCGTAATAGCATCTTTAGGACAGTTAACCTGACATGGGCGTCCTTCACAACCCTGACAAAGGTTACTTACTGTATAGTTGACCTGAACGCAAGAGCTACAAGCCTCATCAACCACCGTTAAAAATTCACCGTTTGATTCAATTCCTTCAATGGCTTTCAAAGCATAATCACGCAAAGGAGTTAATTCATCTTCCTCATCACTGATGTTGAAACCCATTGCTGCCATTATTTTATATTTCAGAACAGCTCGGTCTTTATGAACACAGCATCGGATTGGAGCCTTTGTTCGTGGACGCATTTCCAGCGCTATGCGATCAATCTGATCGAACAAATGATTTGAATCAAGCAGTTGAATAAGTCGGATTAGTAATTCTCTTTTAGTTCTTACAGCGTTGTTGTAATAGGTCATCTGATATAATAATTAAGATGTATTTTTTATAAATATTCGATGGTAACGGTCTTTAAGAATTTGGATTCTAGTATGCCGGCTATCTTTTTTATGACATTTCTTCTTATTTCCAGTTCAACAGGAAGATTGGGGTCCTGATGAGCAATATTAATCTGCGTACCAGCCAGTATGAGTATTGAGTCACTTTTTAATAGGAGGCGAACCATGTCTTCAGCCGGACTGCTACCTTCCACCATATTGAACTTTACTGATTCAAGAATAGATGAGACTTTGCCTAATGTTAAAATACCTTCGGTAATCAAATCAATGCCTTTCATGTTGGCTTTCGGTGGTAAATCCAAATTTATCTGATTGATATTTATATCAATCGGACGATTTAATTCCCTTGAAATAATCTTTGATGTGGTACCTCCGCAAATAACTTTTAAACCTTCAAAAGTGTCGATTCTTTCTGCTAGTACACTGTCGTAATTTTTATAATAAGGAGGACCGGAGGCAAGCACAAGCTTCCGGGGTTCACGGCAATAAATAACCTGACAGGTAGCGTCATCTTTTAATTCATTGGCATCATTGTTTTTGGCCCGTTCCAGAATTTTCTTGGCAAGTTCAAGTGCAGAAATGGCAGGTTTATCATCAACCGAAGTTCTGATAAAATCTTTCAAACCATCTTCACCCCATCCAAAAGGATTTACACGTGTGCCCATTCCAGATTGAGTAATGCCATCTGAAACCATGATGATCCGATCTTCTTTTTCGAGTTTGAGATGTGAATTTTTTACTGTTGCATCTATTGCATCAGGTCGTGTTATCTTTTGTAAAGTGTGATCGGAATTTATAAAATCTCCATTTCGATAGATAAGAACCGAAGGATTATCAAATTCAACCAGATGAGCTTCTCCAAAACAATTGATGTCGATGATACTAAAAGTAGAGTAGCTGATTTTACGTTGCGTATCAACCGGTAAGGTTCGCATGATGAATTCAGAGGTGTGCTTAAGTGGATTGTTCCGGGCAGTAAACTGCAGAGCCATACCTGTTGTCATGGTTGATAAAACATTTGCTTTAACACCAGAGCCCAACCCGTCAGACAGAACGGTAATAAAACGATCCTCATCTTTTAGTTTTCTGGATTCGCAGGAATCGCCACATACATTTTGCCGATACTTGCTTGCCTGACAGGTTTCAGATTCTATGTAGAAATGCTTATTCTGCATGCGTCTTCTCCTGTGTTTCTAAAATAGAGTTAAGCAACGAGTCGGTGTAAGAAGCATTTTCTCCCAATAAGAAAGCTATCTTTTGAACTGTCTCCATGTTTTTATTGATCACTTCTCTGGTTCGTTTTTCAATGATATCTTTCTGGAACTCGGGTTGAGCCATGCCCTGTATTATGCCTGTAACCAGTTTGTGTTTCTGAATATTGAAAATGGATAATTGAAGTTGTTTGCCATATTCTGTAATTGGTATCTCATAATATTCTTTGCCGGTAAGTAATGCTGTTTTAAAAATTGTTGCAAAAGATCCTATTTTGTCAATATGAGCCCCTTTCATTCCTGGGTTTGCATCGTAACAAAGTTGAATATCTTCACCCAACAAACGGGCACAGGCGGCATTCATCTCAACTACCTTATATTCATCATCAAGAACAATAACACCTGAAGGAATTTTTTGAAGTAAGATTGTAGCTTTATGATGTGCCACTTTTCGCATATGAGATACACACATATCAGACTCTGCATGTTTCATTAGCATGGCTTTGGCAAAATCACGACAACTGTCGTAACCACAACCGCCACAATTCAGTTCGTCACTGATTTCAGTTTTACCAATAGTGTGTAAAGCTTCCTTTATCTTGGATTCACTAAACGTTTTTTTGTCAATGGATTTAATATTGAAGAAGTCGCGCTCAATATTAAATGTTCCTTCCCCAACATTGGGTTTAATTTCCTCATTAGTTCGCTTCCGACATATGTTTCTTAATGCCAACTGGTTTTTAATCGAAATTTTTTGCTCCGACATACCCGGGCCATTAATACAACCGGTCTCGCAAGCAAGAAGCTCCAGAAATACAACACCTTCATTTGACTCAGAGTCGAGATTATCTAATATGTTTCTGATGTTTTTAAGTCCGCTGAAACACATGTATTCAGCTTTAGTAACAGGTTCATCTTTATTAATGGTTTCGATCATGCCACCATCAATGGGGTAAATTGTTCCGTGTTGAGCCTTATGCGGGATAAATAGTTCTTCCTCTGATGCATGATGATCGTTTAATGAAATCTTTTCCCGCTCTAACCAATTGTTTAATTCCTTAAAAGTTAAGGCAATGTCTACACAATGGGAAGCTGAGTCTGCCTCTGATTTCTTGCCGATACAGGGTCCAATAAATACTACACCTATATCATTACCATACCATTTTCTGAGTTGCTTTGCATGTGTTAACATCGGCGACATAAATGGAGTAATGGCCAAAGTGTGCTGTGGGTAATATTTTCTAACTAATTCAACAACAACCGGACAGGCTGATGAGATATATGTTCCTGACTGTCGGAAATTTAAAAATTGATGCACTTGTTTCGAAACTTCTTGTGCACCCAATGCTGTTTCTGAAATACCCGCGAAACCTAATTTCTTTAATGCCAGAATAAGTGAGTCGGCCTTGTTGCCATATTCAGCTATATACGATGGCGCCAACGATACATATACCTCTTTTTTATTTTTAATTAAAAGTTTTGTGCGGGCAACACCATCTCTTACTTTTTTTGCATTTGAAGGACAAATGGATACACACTTCCCACAATATACACACATAGAATCAATTACAGAAGCTTTGTTATCTGTAACTTTAATTGCTTTATTGGGACATTCTCTTACACACTTATAACAGTCCTTGCAATCATTTGTCTCGGTATAGATGGGTTGTAAGTTCATGGCTGTTTTAGCTCTACTTAAACATATACTAAAATAATAGCTAAAGCTGTGCCGATAGTTATAATGATCTGTAATACAAATGAATATAAATTAGGATTTGCAGAAGGATTTTAGAGCTTAATGAAGCATGTCCTAATATAGGACAATTTAGGTAATACAAGCGTAATAAAATAGGACAATGTTATAAAATAGGACGCTCTTTGATTAAAGGAATATCATAAGCTTTGGCTTTTAAGTAGAGCGTGTTTCTACTGATACCAAGTGATTCTGCAGATTTGGTGACATTATAATTGAAATGAATAAGAGTGTTGATTATCAATTGTCGTTCGATATCTTTTACTGTTCCTAATTGAGACGGAACAGATTCTGTTCTTACTATAGAGTCCGTTTTTTTCGCTTTCTTCTGTTTTAAAGTTAGCTGATCAAATTCGATGTTTCCATCCAGGTTTACGTATTGCTCTATTGCGTTTTCAAGTTCCCTAATGTTTCCCGGCCAATCGTAGTTTAAGAATTGTTGAAGTGTTGAATATTTTAGAGCTGGTGCCTCTTTCTGAAGGTGAACCGATTTCTTAGACAGGAAAAAACGTATTAATGATGGCAGATCTTCCATCCTTTCCCTTAGTGAAGGAATTCGTAATGGTATAACACTGAGCCTGTAGTACAGATCTAACCGGAAACGTCCTTCTTCCACTTCCTTCTTCAGGTTTTTATTGGTTGCTGCAATAATTCTAACATCAACAGGAATATTTTTATTACCTCCAACTCGAGTAATGGCATTTTCCTGTATAGCTCTCAAAAGCTTCACCTGAAGTTCAGGTTTCATATCTCCAATTTCATCCAGAAAAAGAGTGCCACCGTTGGCTAATTCAAATTTACCCGGATGGCCTCCTTTTTTAGCACCGGTAAACGCACCGGTATCATATCCGAAGAGTTCAGTTTCAATGAGGTTTTCACTGATGGCGCCACAGTTGATGGCAACAAATCCGTGATCCTTACGACTGCTGGCATTGTGCATGCTTTGTGCAAAAACTTCTTTCCCGGTGCCACTTTCAGCCTCTATTAAAACTGTTGAAGGACTATCTGCAATGTTCTGAGCATAATCGACCAGTTTGCGCATTACCTGACTCTTGGCTATGATGTCATTAAAGGTATAATGAGCCTGCATTCCGGTGTATTTATTTATCAAATTGTAAACATTTTCGAGTTTACGCATGGTAAATACCAAGCCAATTAACCTGGATTGAGCTTGATTTAAGATAGGACTAACTGTAATATTATATTTTACAATGCCATCAGAAGTGTTTACCGGAACTTCTTCATTTACATATTTATCACCCGAACTTATTATTTTATAAATGGTTTTCCATTGGTTGATAATCTTATCAATCGGAATTTTAAGTAATTCTCTGCGTCTGATATTAATCCATCGGCAAGCCAGATCATTTGCATACAGAATCTCTCCATTGGTATTTACCGAAAAAATACCCACCCTCAGAGCATTCATCATGGCAAATGTATACTGATTGGTATCTTCCATTTTTTGCTGCATAGAGGCATCATGGAATTCGGCATGTATGGCTTTTTCAATTGCAGCACTTGCAAAGTTTAGCCATGGAAAGTCAATGTCAATCGATGAAATAAGGTAAACGCTGTAAGGCACTTCATAATCCTGATGGTGACAATTGATAATATTATATGCTGATGAAATAGTAGTAACAATTCCTTTGTGACGTTTGGTATCGTTCCACACAATCTTCTGCTCAAAATGATTCCAGTTTTTTCCTTTTAATAAGGCTAAATCAGAATTCTTCTGACTCGAATAGGATGCAACAATCAGGTTTTGTTTATCAACAGCAACAATATAAAAGAAAGTATCTTTCATACTACCGGCAAAATCATCTAAAACCTGTTGTAATAGTTGTAAACTACTCTGTTGATTATTATTCTGATTTTGTTCTGGCATATTTTGCTGGATATATTATACAAAAGTAAGTTTTTTTCAAAAATGCCCTAGTCAATTACGCCCATATGGGCGGGTTTATTTAACAGATTTACATGATTGCTTTTGTTTTGATTAGTTGGTTAAGGTGATGTAAGTGTCACATATTTAAGTATTAGTGATTTTTGTATTTGTTCCTTTGACATTAAATATTTTTACTGGTATACCTCTTGTTATTGATAGAATCAAATGCATCATTCGTTTGGGATTTATACCAGGAAGTGATCTTAGTATTACGCAGATGATGCCAATATGAACCTTTAAATCATTTGCCTATGGAAGTAAAAAAAAGTAAAAAAGCTGACCTGGAAAGGAAAAGAGCCATGTTCTTTCAAATAGGTTTAATTGTCACTTTGGGTGTTGTGTTTGTAGCATTTGAATGGACAACAACCGATATGGCAGCTGGTAATTCGTCATGGGTGGAAGAAGAGATTGTAGAGGAAGAAGCTCCTCCAATCACTCGACAGGAAGAGGTTAAGCCACCTCCACCTCCACCTCCACCACAAATGTCAGATATTATTGAGATAGTTGATAATGATGTGGAATTAGACGAAGAACTGGTTATCGAAGATACTGATGTTGATGAAGACTTTGAAGTTGACATGAGTAAGTTCGAAACCCAGGAAGAAGAATCCGGTGATCCTTTACCGTTCTTCATTCTGGAAGATAAACCCGAATTTCCTGGAGGTGAAAAAGCCTTGTTAAAGTATCTGTCTACAAATGTTAGATACCCGGTTATTTGCCAGGAAAACGGGATTCAGGGGATGGTTTTAGTCTCCTTTATTATTGATGAAACCGGTCAGGTTACCAATGTTGCTGCTACGCGGGCTCAAGATGCCAACTTAGAAAGAGAAGCCGTAAGAGTAGTAAAATCAATGCCAAAGTGGAAACCTGGAAAACAAAGAGGGCGTGCTGTTAAAGTATCATACAGTGTACCCGTACGTTTCAGATTACAATAATTATTAAAGTTTATTACTGTTGTTCCTTAATTTTTCAATGAGATAACGATCTCGTTCTTTTCAAAAAAATTAAAGCCGGTCTGTCCTGAATGACCCTGCAAACTTCCGATTACACGAATCGATCAATCAGGACGGCCCGGCTTTAGTTATGCCTTTTTTTCTGATGGGCGGTTTTATTCAATTTGTCTAGAATAAGCTGCTAAAAACGCCCTGTAGGGCGGGACTAAATACTATAAAAACTAATCAGATTTATAGTTTAAAAAAATACGTAAGATTATAAGATACAGGTATTCAGTGATTAACGATTTTTCTTTAGATGGTTTGTGGTGAGAGATGTGTTTTTGGTACAACCATTGATTTTAGAAAGGCAAGTAACATTTTATTAACTCTTAAACCTTCACGTCATGAAAGTAAAAAAATATAGACACGCCGACTTAGAACGCAAACGTTCAGTTTTTTTTCAAATAGGTTTAATTGTTGCTTTAGCCGCTTCGTTAGCTGCATTTGAATGGACATCTGAGGATGTTACAGTACCAATAATCTATGAAGGAGCTGATCCATATGAAGTAGATTTGATCTTACCTGAACCAATTAAATTGGAAGAGAAAAAACCTGAACCCATGAAAAAGCAGGAAATATTAGCTCCAATAATTGAACTGACAGATAATAATGACCCAAATGCGGGAGAGGTAAATTTTATTTCAGAAAATATTGTTGATGTACCATTTGAAATTCCTGAATTACCGTCAGAACCCGAAGATAACTCAGTTCATATTATTGTAGAAAGAATGCCAGAGCCTGCAGGTGGCATGGAAGGATTAATGAAATACTTTGCCGAAAGTATTAGGTATCCGGTAATATGTGCTGAAATGGGTATACAAGGAAGAGTATATGTTGCATTCGTTGTTGACAAAGATGGTAGCATTACTGATGTAAAAATTATGCGTAGCCCGGATGCTAATCTGTCAAAAGAAGCAGTAAGAGTTGTTAGCAGCATGCCTAAGTGGACCCCTGGAAGACAAGGAGGTAAACCGGTAAGAGTGTCTTATACAGTTCCTGTAAACTTTAAATTACAAAAATAGACTTTCTTCTTTAGCTAACCCTTAACCTATATATAATCAAGTGCCGTGCAAGGTCAATTAAGTTTATTAATAATCCGTGCCTAAAGTGATAGCAACACAAAAAAAGGATGCCTTGTACGGTACTTTTAAATCTAAAGTCATGCGTAATTATCTTTCAAAATCCAATTTTATTCTGCTTTCTGTTGCCATTGTATTATCATTGGTTTTTATAGCAGTATCATGCAATAATACAGTTAATGATATCAAACCTCGTCCTCTTGGTTCACCTGGCGAAGTTCTTTTAGTTATTGATGACGACAACTGGAATACAAACCTGGGAGATACTCTGCGTAACCTTTTGTCAGATGATTTTCCAGCATTACCACAGATCGAAACGATGTTTAAAAAAACCAGAATTAGTTTTTCTGATTTCCAACGCCATTTTCGAACGTATAGAAATATATTATTTGTTTCTGTTAGACCTAACGCCTCTTCCAATAGAGTAGAATTCAGGAAAAATGAGTGGGCTTTAAATCAGCAGGTAGCAGAAGTTATTGCAAAAGATACTAAAGAGTTGGAGGAATTGATTGTTCAAAAATGGCCTAAAATAAAAAGTTTCTTCTATAATGGCGACATTGATGCGCTTGTTAAATCGTACAATTTGGTTTATGAACCTGCTGTGGTAAATCTTGTAAAAGAGGAATATCCATTTAGTTTGCACTTTCCCAAAGGGTACCGTTTAAAAAAGAAGGATAATTATTTTACCTGGATTGTAAATGATAGAATTGATAGTCATCTGGGTGTTTTTGTGTTTCAGTTTTCACTTGATTCAATTGAAAATACAGATGCCAGATCTTTATTAGAATTGAGAAATAAGATATTGTTTGAACAGGTACCCGGAGAACATCCCGGATCTTATATGACCACAGAAGAACATTTTCCGGTTGTTGTAAACAAAAGCAAGTTTGCCGGACGAAAATGGACTGAGTTAAGAGGGTTGTGGAAGGTCGAAGGTGACTTTATGGGTGGTCCGTTTGTTGATTACTTTTATGCCGATTTTGAAAACAATCAGTTAATTATGCTTGAAGGTTATGTATATGCACCTTCGAAGCCAAATAAAGCAGGTTTTGTTAGAGAAGTAGAAGCCGTATTGAAAACTTTTATGCCGGTTTGAATCACAATAACGGGTTGTTAAAGTTTCTTAATCTTCTGGTCTGGACATTGAAATAATTAATAGAAAGACATATACTTACAGCATGAAAAGGTTTCTTTTAATTGTTTTATGTCAGTTGATATTCTGGGTTGGATTTGCACAGAATGATGAAGTTGAGAAGTTGATTGATCAGGGTGTGGCATTGCAAAATCATGGTTTGTATCATGATGCTATCAGTAAGTATAATCAGGCTTTAGCTAAAGATAAAAATAATCTGAGAGCTCAATATGAAATGTCTTATTCTTATCTTGAGTTAGAAAACTATGATAAAGCTATCTATTACAGTTTTGAAGTAGTCAGAAAAAAAACATCACACTACCTTGATGCGTGTATGGTTTATGGTGCTGCACTTGATTACAGCGGTAAAGCCAAAGGAGCTATAAGATTCTATAGAAAGGTTATCAGTGAATATCCCAACGAGTATCTTTTATATTATAATCTGGGGCTGAGTTATTACAAAAATAACGAAACAGAAGAAGCTGAAAAATGTGTGGAGAAAGCTATTCAGCTTAATAAACTACATATGAGCAGTCATCTTCTTCTTTCTTCAATTATGCAAGCAAAAGGTGAAAGGCTAAAAAGTATGTTGCCATTGTATTATTTCCTTTTGTTTGAGCAGGATAGTAAAAGAAGTGTTGATGCCTATAATCAATTACAGAATCTATGGACCCTATCAGCAATTCATAAAGGTAATACAGTTGCTATTTCTGTTGGCTTGAATCCATCGAAGGCAGGCATGTCTGCATTGGAATTAGGAGTGGGAACCATTGCTGCCGGTTATTTAATGGATGAAAAAGATCTGGATTCAGAACCATATTTGAAGATGGCAGAACAAACTCAGGATTTGTTTACCCTAATGAAAGAAGTGGATGTCGCTGATCTGGATTTTTTTGCATTAACCTATATCGATTTCTTTAAAATGCTAACCACAAATGAGCATGAATATGTTTATTCTTACTATATAAGTAATTGCGCATATAAAGAAAAAGTACTGGCCTGGTTAACCGAGAATAATGGTGATTTCTCGAAATTCATGGAATGGATGGAGCTTCAGCAGTAAATCAATGATATTTTGGTCAAAAAATAGAGGATATAATGTATCCTTAAGTTTTTAAGTTCGTAGTAGAAAGAAATAAATGTTGAATTTTAACTTACGAATTTATGAGCAATATTATTACGAAGCATTTTCAATATACAGGTACGGATGACTTTGATGAATCATTGGACGACCAGATCAATAAGTTTATTGTGAAAGAAGGAATTACAACTGATCAGTTGATCGACATTAAATTTAATGGACATTCCGATAAAACAGTGACTGTATATTCAGCTCTGCTAATTTATAAGAAATAAGAATTTTCTCGTACTTGACTTCATATAATAGGTTGGCGAGTAGTAACATAGAAGAGGTAATCACAAGTTGATTGCCTCTTTTTTATTTTCTTATTTAATATCCTTGTAATAAAGGTTTTGGGATAAATTTTATCTTTAGGGGCAAAACCTCAGGCCCATGACTCTTATTTTTGTTTTATACCTGGTTCTTCTCATTATAATAGTGGCAGTTAGTGCTCGAAAGTCTCATACAAATGCTGATTTTGTTATTGGGGGTAAAAAAATTTCAGGGTATTCATTAGCCTTGTCTGAAAGGGCTACTGGTGAATCAGCCTGGTTGTTATTAGGTTTAACGGGGCATGCTTTTGCTGAAGGGATGGCTTCGATATGGGTTGCCTTGGGGTGTGTTACGGGTGTTTTTATTATCTGGTTTACAATGGCTCAGCCCATACGCAGATATACCGAGAAGTATAATGCCATGACGGTTCCGGGTTTATTCATGAAACGATTTCCCGGTAACGACAGGGCTATCAGTATATCAACATCTCTAATTGTTGTCTTCTTTTTTATGCTTTACATTGCTTCTCAATTTGCAGGGGCTGGAAAGATATTTCAGAATACATTTGGCATAGATCCTTTCTGGGGAATGGTTTTAGGAGCTGGATTGGTAACTGTTTATACTATGTTGGGTGGTTTTATAACAGTTGTTGCAACCGATGCTTTTCAGGCTGTATTAATGGCTGTTACCTGTGTGGGATTGCCTATTGTTGCTTATTTTATTGCTGTTGAGAATGGGGTAGATTTAGCAGGAAGCTTTTCTCATTTGCCGGAAATGTATGTAAATTCCGGTGGCTCTGAAATATTCTCTTTAGTATTAATTCTAAACGGTTTGAGCTGGGCCTTTGGCTATACTGGTCAACCTCAGTTACTAACCAGAATGATGGCTTTAAGAAGCGAGAAAGAAACAACGCAGGGTAGAAGGGTGGCTGTTATTTGGACTTCATTGGCTTACACAGGAGCTTTTGCCATTGGTATTTTTGGTTATGCTCTTGCTCAAAAAGGTTTGTTGGGTGATGTGATGCAAACTCTTTTAAATGATTCAGAGAAGATTATGCCAACAATGGTAGTGGTATTATTAAATCCTCTACTGGCAGGGATTTTATTGTCGGGAGCCGTAAGCGCAATGATGAGTACTGCATCATCACAATTGATGGTGGCTTCAACAGCAATAGGTGAAGATGTGACCAATAGCTTTTCAATAAAAAGAATTACTCAGGAGAAAAAGCTATTATTCAATAAAATTTTGATTTTGGTTGTTGGTTTGGTTGCATTTGCATTTGCTATTTCGTTGGAGGAAACTGTTTATAGTTTGGTTTCTTATGCATGGTCGGGTATTGGAGCTTCATTTGGACCAGCTGTTATCTTGTTGCTTTTCTGGAAACGTTTTTCATTGGCGGGTTTGTATGGTTCCCTGTTAGGAGGAACAGTATCTTCAATTATTTGGAAGACGTTTTTGTCAGAATCAACCGGAATCTCAGAGCGCCTATCGAGTTATGTTATTGCTTTTGTGTTGTCTGTTTTATTTTCTTTGTTGTGGCCTCAGAGGAAGTAAGAAATTGTTGAAACCATAATCCAGAATCCTTAATGGTTCTTTCCTGTGTTTTAAAATCATTATAAACCAAGCCAAAGCGAGGTTCAAATCCTTCTTTCCATTCAAAATTGTCTACCAAAGTCCAAACAAAATAACCTTTTACCGGAATATTTTGGGCTTGTGCTTTTAATACATGTTTTAGCATTTTCTGATGATATTTTAACCGGCGTGCATCATGAACATGTTTTGAAACTTTAAAATCGGGGAAACAAACTCCGCTTTCGGAAATGATTATTTTTTTGATTTGCGGATAAGAATGGTAGAATTTCAAAATCTTATATAATCCTTTGGGATAAACATCGAGGTTCATAGTATTCAAATTGGCTTTTCGTTGAGTAGGATGTACCTCGTTAGCAAATAATACCGGCGGTGTAAGACTGTGTTGAGCCACTACTCTGAAATAATATTGTAGTCCGATAAAGTCAAAGTCGAACGCCATTTTATCATCATCCCCTTTTCTAAAATACCTTCTAATAGTGTTGAGAACTGGCATTACATCAGTTGGATAGCCTAAACCCAATAAAGGTTCGAGGAAGAAACGATTTAGTAAAGCTTCAATGCGTTTGGCAGCTTTTCTGTTTTTGGGCAGTTGATTTAGTGGTTTTACAAAAGAACAAGAAAGTGCTACACCAATATTAGCATTTGACTGAATCTTTCGAATGATTCGTCCTCCTGCTGCCAGGCTTAAAACAACATGATGGGCTGCTTTTAAAAACGTGGTTATTCCTTTTTTCTGTGGAGCATGATATCCCATAAAATACCCTAACCCTACAAAGGTCATGGGTTCATTCATTACTATCCAGTTACTTACCTTATCTTTGTATTCATTTACGCTTATTTCAACATACTTGTTAAACCAACCAATTATTTCACGGTTACTCCAGCCTCCTTTGTCTTCAAGAGCCTGTGGTAAATCCCAATGGTAAAGGGTAATATATGGAATCAAACCGTTTTTAAGACAAGCATCAATTACTTTGTGATAAAACTGTAATCCATCTAAATTAATAGCACCTGTACCTTTGGGAATTATTCGAGACCAGCTTATGGAAAATCGAAATACATCCAAACCGAGAGATTTGGCAGTTACTATATCCTGCTCATACATTGTGTAAAATGAAGAGGCGTCGCCTATAAGGTCATTATTTTTTATGTTCTTCGGTTCGGCTGTAAATGTATCCCAGATAGATAATCCTTTTCCATCAGCTCTTGAGTGACCTTCATTTTGAAAGGCAGAGATGGTTGCTCCCCATTGAAAATCATTTCCAAAGTCAGATTTCTTCATTTTAATGTTTCAAAAGCAACGAAAATACGAGAATGGATCACCGATGAGGTTAATTCATTGTTAAGAAAGTGAACTGGATCGGTTATGTCAGAATCTGATGATTTAGTTATGTCTTATCATAATAAATGTCGTTGTGCAAGTAATCAGTTTGCAGGGATGGGATTACTAAAAGATATATCTTTGCGCCATGAAGTGGATGCTTTTGTTAGTTGTTATTGTTTTTAATTTGAATTGTCAGGCTCAGGTTAAACCGGAAAAGGTTGTTGCTGACTTTGAGTCTGATATGATTTATTACCGGAAAAATGTAACCAGACTTTCATTAATAGTTGGAGCAGGTACTGTTTTGTCTTTTGCTATAGATGAGCCTATTCAAAGATACTTACAAAATAATCAAAATGATTTTGCTGATGGTATTGCAGAAGGAGCTAACTTTTTTGGAGAAAAGCTTTTGATTTTACCAGCTGTAGGATTGAGTTGGGGGGCAGGTTATGTTCTTAAAAACGATAAACTGCGGTACACATCATGGAATGCCATTAAATCAATCGCTGTTACTGCATTATCAACCGAGATGATAAAGATCTCTGTTGGTCGTGCCAGACCATTTGTTAATGAAGGTTCTTTTGCTTATAGTCCTTTTAGTAATGAGGATCAATTTAAGTCGTTGCCATCGGGGCATGTTTCGCTGGCTTTTGCAGCATTTACACCATTTGCCGAAAGTTACAGCCGCTGGTTGTATGTGATACCAGCCTCAGTGGCTTATGCACGTATGTATAAAAACAAACATTGGTTTTCGGATGTAGTTTTAGGGGGAGGAATTGGGTTTATCAGTGGCTGGATATTTACTCATCATCCAAAAAGTAAAATTCAGGTGTCTTCAAATGGAATCATTTTTTATTTTTGAGTAATCAAATTGTAAACTATGAAACAGCTGAAGACGATAGAAGAATTCAATATTGGTATTGCTTTGAGTGGTGGAGCAGCTCGTGGAATTGCTCATATCGGCGTTCTGAAAGCGCTGGAGGAGCATGGGATTTATCCGCAAGTAATATCAGGAACCAGTATGGGAGCTATTGTGGGCTTGTTTTATGCCGCCGGATTTACACCAGACGAGATGCAAAAGATTCTGCATGAAGAAAAGTTTTATAAGATTTTAGGTATCAGTTTTAAACCCACCGGACTTTTTAATCTAAATCCGTTAAAAGATATATTTGAGGAAAAGATCGGTCAGAATGACTTTTCTGTTCTTAAAAAGAAGTTCTTCGTTGCGGTTTCTAATTTAAATACAGCCAGGGTTGAGGTTATTAGTAAAGGGCAAAACTTGTTTGAATATGTAATTGCATCAGCATCTATTCCTTTTGTTTTTCCGGCTCAGCAGATCAATGAACAGACTTATATCGATGGCGGATTGTTTAATAACCTTCCGGCAGAGTGTTTATTGGGGCGTTGTGATCGTATTATAGGGGTTAATGTCAATCATAACGGAATAGTCGAAGAAGTCAAAGGAGCAAGGGCGATAGCAGAACGCTCATTCTCACTTGCCTTGGAGCAAAATGTTAAACTTAGTCGAAATTATTGTGATTTTTACATTGAGCCCCGCAAGCTTCGTAACTTTTCGTCATGGGAATACGATAAGGTTGATGAGTTGGTTGAGATTGGCTATGTGAAAGCCATAAAAAGCATTAAGCAGTTTATTATTCCTGAATTGCAGAGTCATTAGTATTAGAATGTATTAGACCCCATGCTGCAAACTGCTGATTTTCTCCATATGAACTTAAAGGAATAAAACCTTCGGTTATCTTACCATCTTTTATTTTTACAGGATGATCTTTTATTTGCTGAGAAAAGAACTCTTTCGCTTTTCCAGTCTTAAATACTTCAATCTGCCAGGTTCCAATGCTACCCTGGTGAATACGTTCCTTAAGTTTCATGTTGATAAGTCCCATATTGCATCTTAGGTTGGCTTCGATGAGAGGATGAAATTTCAATTGATTATTATTATCCAGCAAAAAGATGGAGTCAACACCAACCGGGCCGTTGTATTTTTTATGAAGACATGTATTTTGCATTGCCTGGGCAACTTGTTGAGCTGTTTCTATAATCCAGGTTTCGTCTTTAGGTAATAATGATTGAATAACCTCAGGTGTTCCAATATGCTCTTTTTGAAATTTACCTTTGCAATCTGAATCAAAGTAATTCAAACCCAAAAAATGATAGTTGTCTTTTTCAACGATAAACTGTAAAGAGGCGTCTTGTACTTTATTATAGATAGGTTCAGCAATCACATAACCGTGCAATTTTATTTTCGCTTCTATCCAGGTTTGATTCCGCGTAATTTCTTCTTTTTGTCTGATAAAAAGTAATCCTCTTCCCGAAGAACTATATAGAGTTTTTAAGATGATGCCATCCGGGTATTGATTTAATAACATTTCCAAGGGTTGTAAATCAACAATTTTAAGAGGTAAAACAGGTTGAAAACTTATTTCATGTTTGAATGGCAAAGTTAATTTCAGATATTCGGTAAGTATTTCAAGGCTTGTTTGTCGACTGAAAAGCAGCTTTGTTTCTGGGTTATTGAAATTGTATTCAATATTAAATTGCTTAAGTCGTTGGGCAATTACGGGGCTCCATCCCCAAGGATTAACCTTATAGTTTTTAGATAATTTATTTATTTTATTCCACGATAGATATTTTGGTTGGTTAAAGCCGGCTTTGTTCCAGAATTCGACAAACTCTTGATAATCTTTATTTTCTGTTAATAAAATGTCATTCTCAGATGCCATCAATGACATTAATGGTGAGATATCAACTTCAAATTTGCGAAGAGAAACGGGTGCCATATAACTTATTGTGCCATTCTCCACTGCCAGGTCGCAGGTAGGATTATAAATAAAGATGTTGTTATCCATTTTGTCGTTGATATGTGCAGCAAAAGTAGTTTAAAAGGATATTATAAATTGAAAAGATGAGTTCGAATAAAATAAACTAAAAAAGATTACACCCTAACCCACACCAAACCAGCTTAGAAACACAAATTAACAGAGTTGATTCAAAAAAAGAGTGCATTTTGATTTGGAAGTTTAGAAAAAACTGCCTTATTTTGCACCCGCTTTTGAGAACAACGGTTGTCATGAAAAGCAGACGGGGCGGGCGATAGGCTGGTCTTGAAATAATGAAAGCAAAGAAAGTTTTTGACAGAAAGATAAGATTTAGTAACTTGTTTTTCTGGCTCCAAAAAAAGGTTTTTAAGAGGCGAAAGAAGGGTTAGGGATTGAAAAAGAACGACTCGAAAAAAAAAAGAAGAAAAAACTTAAAAAAAGATTTGGAGCTTAAATAAAAAACTTCTTACCTTTGCAGCCGCTTCTTAAACGAGAGGGGTTAGAAAGGATAACGGATTGAGGCAGTTAAGTGCTGAAAATTCACAAGAGCAAAAGGCTCAAAAGATCTTTGAAAATATTGAATAGTACCTAA
>JAFMVE010000017.1 GCA_025499705.1 Carboxylicivirga caseinilyticus | reverse complement strand
TCACAAGGATGCCCGAGTGGTGGAATTGGTAGACACGCAGGACTTAAAATCCTGTGACCATTAGGTCGTGCGGGTTCAAGTCCCGCCTCGGGTACTGGGGACACCTTCAAAACAACCCAAAAGCGCTTAAAACTAATGTTTTAGGCGCTTTTTTATTTGAGCAAAATTTCATAAAAAAGCAAGAAAATAGGGTAAAAAAGGGACTAAATCGAGACCTATTGACTTTTCTAAAGAAATAGGTCTCGGCAAATCATATCTCACTGACAGACAAAATATTATTTGACTCATTTTAATGATTTATGAACTTGGCGAAGAGACCAAATTGGCTTTTATTTAACAATATTGCCGAGACCAGGTCTCGCCACCTTAAAACTATTGAATATGAGACTAATAAGCAGTTTTACTTTTAAAAAAGGGAAAGCAAAAAAAGATGGCTCCTGTCCTCTCTATATCAGAGTGACTCTAAACCAAAAAAGAATTGAGTTATCAACTGGCATTTTCATTCTTCCTTGCGAGTGGAATGAAGTAACACAGAAACTAGAACCTTTTGCTAATGGAGCTCAAACCTTTAACAACAGGTTAAATAAAATAACAACTGATATAAATGATATCTATATCAGTTAGTTTCCATCGGCAAACCATTTGATATTAATATTATCAAAAGTCGCTATTTGGGAGTCAATGATTCCATTGGTTTTCTTAAGGTATTTGACTATTACCTAAAAACCATCGAAAATAATATTGGGAAAGGTTATGCCTATAGAACATTGAAACATTACAGGGTTTCCAGAAAGAAACTTGCAGAATATATTAATAATGAACTTTCCTACAAAGATTTTCCTGTCAATGAAGTCAATTATGACTTCTTAAATAGATTTGACATGTATCTAAAATCAGAATACAACATTCACCAAAATACTGCCTGGAATTATCATAAACATTTAAAAAGGGTCCTCAATTTGGCTATATCAATGGACAAAATAAAGAAGAACCCTTATTCTAAATTTAAAGTAAAATTGGAGGAAGCACATAGGGATTTTCTAACTAAGGAAGAATTACAAAGGTTAGAGTCAAAACAAATTGAATTGGACAGACTATCAACAGTTAGAGATATTTTTGTTTTTGCATGTTATACCGGGTTGTCTTATTCTGATATATCAAAGCTTAATTCAGAGCATATACATTTGAGGGATGATGGAAATCAATGGATTATCATTCATCGAACTAAAACAAAATCTAAATGTTACATCCCACTTTTCCCTAATGCTCTAAATATTATGGCTAAATACAGGTTTTATCCAGAAGCTTTACTCAAAGGCCGAATCCTACCAGTTGGATCAAATCAAAAGCTTAACAGTTACTTGAAAGAGCTGGCAGAAATCTGTGGAATTAATAAAAACCTGACTATGCATATGGCCCGTCATACTTTTGCCACAACTGTGACTCTCTCCAATGGAGTTCCGATTGAAACTGTTTCAAAGGTCCTAGGTCACAACTCACTTAAGGTAACCCAGATTTATGCAAGGGTACTGGAAAACAAAATATCTGAGGATATGATGACATTAAAAAACAAATTAGGCATGTAAAAAAACAAAGCAACCAACATTATTACAATCGGAAAGATTAGTAATTAATTGGTTGCTTTCTTAAACCCAAGATTGGATTTTAATTCTTTTTCACAATGGCTATTTGAAAGTTTAAGAATCTGATAAATTAATATGCCATTGATAACTCACAACCGTTGCTGCACCATCAATTTAGTGATTTATTATCAGATTTTTTCATTTCATCCAACAATTTTATGACATTTCATTAACTGTGATGGTCCAAAATATAATCAACAGCATGTTGAGCTAAAGCAGATGCTGAGATGATAAAACGATTATCGCTTTTTAGTTTGCTCAACCAACCATTTATATAGGCTGCACTGTTATCAATCGTTGCCTTCTCAATGCCGCAAATTCCACAAAGATATGCTGCACCCATTTCTGCAACCAATTCTTCCTGGCTGTAATCAGGGCTACCAAAATGATGGTTTGAAAATTTCTCATGGCGATTTAACCTTTTTCTGTGCCCTGTGCTATGAACCAGTTCATGGAATATGGTTGAATAGTATTCCTCATCCTTATAAAATGTTTTAGGATCCGGCATATGAACTTCGTCTAATGATGGAAAATAGCAGGCACTATTCTTACCTAATTTGATTTGTGGAATATCATTCCATGATTCGATCAATTGTTCACAGGTCTCTATTGGATTAAATTGATGGTCATACTTATCATCATTTGGGATTCGGTCAGTTGATATCCCCTCAACATCATTTATATGGAATACACGATAATACCTTAACATTGGCATCTTTTTTATATCATCTTCTTTTTCATATTCAAGTATCTTCCAGAAGATCACCATATATGATTTGGCCCCTTTTTTTATTGAGGCTCCAAGTTCTTTTGCCTGGTTAAATGTAAGAAAATAAGGTTGCTCAAAACCAAAACTAAGAAGATACCAAAAGTTAAAGCCTCTGTAAGGTTTATTGGTTATCAGATTTCGAGGCATTGAGTTGCCGGTTTTCCATGGCATTGCCCATGGAATAACTCCTTTCTCAAGACGGTCAATAATTAATTTGGTGACTGTTTCATAAATATCAAAACCTTTCATAGAATCCACCGCTGCCCTGCGGATTTTTATGGGCCTCTGGCACGCCATTAAATTTTGGCGTTGACCATTGAGATGGATGGAATCTGGTCAAGTGTGCATGTCAGATTTTTGTTTTCAAAGAATCTGAACGTTTCCGAAGGACGGCTGACATTAAAAAACAGACTGTTTCAGCCGCACTTGACTTTTCCAGACAGCGATTAATAACTTTGACAGGATTTAGTTGGGGTGAATTATCGCATATCTCTTAGATTATGCGTATGATGAGACTATTTAATCATATTTTCATTGAGATTAAGAAAAGGCTCAAAATCTTTTTCCATGTGACCATCAACTCTTTTAAAAGAATAATCTATACCTTTTGGAGGTAAGGTTAATCCATTTTCAAACTTTAATGGACTACTTTTACTTGCTTTAATTTCATAATCACCTATGTGACCTATTAGATTAACAATTTGACCTATTACATACTTACTCATAATGCTGACTTTTTAAAGTTATTAATGTGTGTTTAAAGAGACGCTTACAGATCCTTATGGGTGGGTATATAAAACGTTTGGTATTTCAAAGCGATAACCAATCAACCCGTTGCGTTGTTTATTAAATGTACCGCTCTTAAAATTAGTACTTCCCGGCAAATATCTTAAATTATGTGTCAATTGTAATTTGTTCATTTTCTACCAATTAGATATCAACTTTGCAGTACCTATTAGATTTGGACAGACACACTCTTTGACAGGTTTTGGTTTGTGTGTTGACACTTTTGAGCGACTTGGCAATGAGTTTGGATGCAGAGAAGCTCATATTGATTCTATGTCTTTTCCTATTAATCTGTATTTATCTTTAATATCTTCACCAGTGTAAAAATCCAACAAGTCTTTTTTTGTCAATGTTCCTTGATTTAAAAACCTCTTTAGATATTCTTGATTAAATTCCATTAAAAGCATAGATTTTTCAAGTTGCTTTAGAACAGCTTTGTTATTATCAATATTATTTAAAACCAAAGATTTTATTGAAAGAACTTCATTAATATCTTTAATAATTCTGTTGATAATCATTCCTAAAATATCTTTATCCAACTCCATTTCTTTCGCATTTAATGCGATGTCTCTAGCCAACATATAAGCTATTGCTAAATTAGAATAGCTTCCTTTTTGAGAATCAATTATCGCAATAAAACCAATTCCCGAAATATAACCGACATTTTCAAAATTCCTTAAAATTGAATTTTCTATTAATGAAATATCAAATACTATCAAGCTTACTTTACTGTCTCTGTTAGCTTGTGCTTCAATTAACTGACTCCATGCCGTATCTGATTTACGAGTAAAAATTTCTTTGCTTTCTATGTCGCCCAATCTAACACTTTTATCGAATTTACATTCAATTGCGATTTTTAAATCTGGAGTGCCATTAACCTCGCAAATTATATCACCAGTCTTATTTTTAGGTAAATTACCTGCAGTATTTCCAGTCAGATATGCACGATCTTTTAATCTTTTATCAGTGAAATATTGATTGAGAAACTCTGCAATTTCATCTTCTGCCAAGGTGCCTTTGATTGTTGACTTATAAAAAAGCTCTTTTTTCATTTCAAAAATCATCTTCAGACTTTCTAATTCGGTACCAAGTTCATTCGAAGTCTTTGAAAGGAATGATGAAATTCTATCTTCCATTAAAGCTAGTACTCCAATATAAATTGCTCGTAGTAATTTTTCATCACGTTGATTTGCAGGCAGATTATCGAAATAATTAAATACAACTTGATTTTCAATTTCAAATTCTTTTATTTCGATTCGTTTGAGTTGTTGATTTATTTTTATTGTAGACATAGTTTTAATTGTTTACTGCATTTTTCAAGGCTTCAAAATGTAATTTGTCTTTTCTTTTAATTTGATTAATTAATTCCTTACAAGCTACAGGAATATCAGCAACAAATTCACTCTGTTTGCCAATTCTATCAATGTTATCCAAATGGCTAAAATAATGGAAAGGTTTACATATTCTCTTAGAAATTTCAGAAGTGAAGATTTTATCTGATCTTCTATCTACATTATCCGTACTTGGATATTTTGTAAGTGTATACATTTCTAAAAATCTCCTTAATATGTTTGGGATCAATAATAATTTCTCGGATTTAAGTGGTTTTTTCAGTAAACTAAAATCAAAAATTTCTTTAAAAAGAAAATGATATTCTGATTTGAATTTATCTAATACTAGTGGTAATGGCTTTAATGTTGAACTATTATCGACGAAAGACCTTTCTATATAATATTTTGATTCTTTTGTTGGTTTGTCCATTGGTAATTCACGTAAAAGATTGAAAAATTCAAAATTATGTGTCGATAAAAAAAGTTGATAACATTTTAGTTTCCATTCATTTCCTGGATTGTCATTTGTGAAAAATACTTCTTTCAACAGGGAATTTATTTGGAAAATATGATTCCCATCCAAACTTGAAATTGGGTCATCAACGAAAACAACATAGTCTTTAAACTTACCTTTTGATTCAAGTGCTTTAATTGAAACAAGAAAATGAGAAAATGCAATAGCAGTCTTTTCTCCTTCACTTAGATTTGAAGCATTCTCATTATTCCTTAGCAACAAAAACTTCTTTGTATAATTATCAGGCCTTATTTCAATATCATTTCATGTTAATCTCAATTAATTTGTAATTTCCATCTATTCACTTTGTGAGTGTTCGAAGACACCAAAAAATAAGGCTATATTCAGATTCCTTCATGTGCGGTCAAAAAGTTATACATCATTCGTACTTGTTTGCCATATATTGAAGATATATTTTATTCCACAATAATTTCATCAGCAAATATCCAGGCTGGCTTGCCTGCTCCACTATGGCCCTCAGGACACACGGTACTGACTGCACTTACCCTTATAAAACGAGCCTTTAATGCTTCAACAGACACTTTAAAATCGTAAATCTTTTCTGCTTCTCCTGGAGCTACCGGGTTAAGGACTTCTCCAACCTGCTTATATTTTCGTCCATTAACAGACGTTTCAAATACAACTTTCTCAGGCATAAAAATCCAATCAACATACTTCTGCAAACACCCTAAAGCAATACTACCCACATCTTTTACCTCTCCAAGATCTATAGTAGCTACAAGGTCTTTTCCGACAATACCATGCCAATACTTTCCAACATTTCCTGTACCTCTAACTCCATCTGTTAACGAGTTTGGTCCATCAGCCTGGTAATATCTGCTAACTGGATTTAAATAATCAACATTATGACCTACAGCCTGGTGAACAACGAAATGCTGACTTGCAGCTTCCTGCCCCATCACTTTGCCATTTACAACAGAAACAGCTTTTAAATAGGCTGACGAGGTTATATTCACTGGTTCTGAATACTTTGAACTTTTATTACCTGGTTCACTTCCATCTATAGTATAGTAAATTTCAGCACTAGGGAGTTCTGTTGAAAGCTCAACCTGCAAACTCCCATTGCTGGAAACAGGTTTAATAGCAACTGTTGCATTTCCTGCACAATAATTCAAACCTTTTTGCTCATACGTCTTAAAGTGTTGCTGTATACGCTTGTTAAAATCAATCCAATCTTTATTTTCTGCAGGTGACCATACTACTTCTGCCAAAGCTGCCATACGAGGCAATACCATATATTCTAAATGAGATACTGTTGGAATATACTCAGTCCACACATTGGCCTGTGCACCTAAAACATGTTGTTTACTATCTGTAGGAAGGGCAGCAGGTATAGGCTCATAATCGTAAACTGTTTTTAGGGTATTAAAACCACCAATAGCCAAAGGTTCTCCTGCCGGTCCAGCCTGATAGTGATCAAAATAACAAGGTTTTCCGGGAGTCATCACAACATCGTGTCCCATCTTTGCTGCTTCGACTCCTCCGGATTCTCCACGCCAGCTCATCACGGTTGCCTGGGGAGCTAAACCACCTTCAAGTATTTCGTCCCAGCCAATTAATTTACGATTCTTACTTAACAAAAACTTTTCAATCCTTTTAATAAAGTAGCTTTGAAGTTCATGCTCATCTTTCAAACCTTCATCATGTATTCTTTTTTGACAACGTTCACATTTTTCCCATGAAGTTTTATTTACTTCATCTCCCCCAATATGAATATAAGTAGAAGGAAACAAATCAATTACTTCTGTTAAGATATTTTCAAGAAAATCAAAAACTGAATCGTTACCCGCACAATAGTTTGATGAAATACCTGTATAATCACCTCCTGTTAAAGGTAATTGTGCTTTTTGATTACACGATAACTCAGGATAGGCAGCAATTGCAGATGCGATATGTCCGGGCATTTCTATTTCAGGAACTATGGTTATATTTCTAAGAGCCGCATACTCAACAATTTCCTTAATTTGTTCCTGTGTATAATAGCCGCCATAATCAGGTGTTTCTCCTGGTTTAGCCTGCGGACGTTGACTCCACGGAATATGGTTATAATCTACTCTCCAGGCACCAACGCTGGTTAATTTTGGATATTTCTTTATTTCAATACGCCATCCTGTATCATCTACTAAATGCCAGTGAAATACATTTAATTTATAAGAGGCCATCAGGTCTATATACTCTTTGATTACTTCAGGTCCGAAAAAATGACGACTTACATCCAAATGCATACCTCGCCATTTAAAACGCGGATAATCGTCGATTGTCATGCAGGGAATTTCCAATGCTGCATTTGTTCGAACAGGTGGTAATATTTGCAACAAAGATTGTATTCCATATACTAAACCAGCCTTATCACCAGCCTTTAGTGTTATTAAATTATCTTCCACAACCAGATTATAACCCTCAGGATAGATACCACTTTGAGTATCTAAAATGAATTGGATTATAGATTTTGAGTCACCATTTTCTGCCAGCTCATAGCCTGATATACTTTTTATGGCTTGCTTAAAAAAAGAAACAGCATCTTTTAATTCAAGCTGATCAGTATCAAAGTGAACAGATGTTTTTTCATCAATTTCAAATGTTCCTGTATGCTGTTGAATAAAAACCGGTTTTGGTATAATACTTATCGGTTTTTGAGCGAACAATTCAACACCAATAATCATCGCAACTAGTATAATTATTATCCTCTTCATCATTTATATTATTATTTGTATTGATAAAAGTTAAATGGCAATGAGTGCCCTTTGATACGCAAAACAACAACACCATGCGCAGGTACTTCAAAACATAGTTTAGTATCTTTCATTTGCTCCGAAGTATATGAAGCCCAAATATCCCTATATGAATATCCTTTTTCTGCATCTATCCCCACTGCTTCTAAATCAAATTCAATAGACTGGTCTGTTTCACTACGGTTAAGTAAAGCCACGGCCACTTCACCACTCATTGTTGACCCCAGGGGTTTACCCCAAATTTCCAAATCACCCTGGTCAATTATTCTACGTGCCTGGTAGCAAAGTGGATCCTGATTTAAGGCTATTATTTCTTTGTTGGTTAATATGTCAAGTGTTTCTTTTGATATGGTACTCAAATCGTTTCCTGACATCAATGGGGAATTCATCATACACCACATAGAAAAGTGGGCTTTATCTTCTTCATAACTCATTCCCCTTCCTACTTGTGACATATCCATATCATTAAAATGACCTGGAGAAGCGTATTTCCATAAATCGGCATTTAAATCAATAATATGCAAAATTGAATGAAACTTATTATCTATATCTCCAGATATACGCCAGGAATCAGCTATAGATGAAGCCCTGATCGGAAGTATAGACAATCAATGTATTATCCAACTCACCTTTTTCCTCCAGATAGTCTAATAAACGCCCGATATTATTGTCAACCGACGCCACACAACGCAGGTAATCCTGCATATATCGCTGATATTTGTATAGTGCCAGCTCTTTGCCTTCGAGGTTTCTCGATTTGAAATCTTCAATAATAGGATCATATTCTTTGTCCCAGGCCTCGCGTTGTTCAGGTGTCAGCTGGGCGATCATGTGTTCGTAGTTCTTACGATACTTAGTTTGAATCTCCCCTTCTTCATCCAATAATTTAAGGTCATATACCAGATCCATATCATTGGCGATGTGCATGCGCTGTTCTGCCGCTGCCTGACGGTTCTGATAATCATCAAAGAATGTTTCAGGCACATCAAACTCCTGGTTTTTAAACAGCTTAAACAAAGCTGTGTCGGGTTGCCAGATACGGTGTGTAGCCTTATGGTGCACTAACAGGCAGAAGGGTTTTTCAGCATCACGATTTGCAAGCCAGTTGATGCTTTTATCTGTAATCACATTGGTCACATAGCCTTCTGAAGGAATCGTATCTCCATTGGTAATAAAATCAGAATTATAGTAATCACCCTGACCAATCAACACCTCGTAGTTATCGAATCCGGTAGGCAAACTTCTCAGGTGCCATTTACCCACAATGCTGGTTTGATAACCATTTGCACGCAATAGCTTTGGAAAAGTCACCTGACTTCCATCAAAGGTCAATGAATTATTGATGTGCCCGTTTTTATGACTGTGTTTACCCGTGAGCATAACGGCACGGCTTGGTCCGCAAATCGAATTCGTCACGAAACTATTTCTGAAAATCGCACCTTCTTCGCCAATCCTGTCCAGATTAGGCGTTTCAATAAAACGATTATCGTATGCACTGAAAGTCTGCAACGAATGATCATCCGCCATGATGAAAAGGATATTTGGCTTCGTTTGGTCTTGCTGGTTCTTTGCTGGTTGACAGCCGGCGAACAGTATGGCGACAAGCGCTATACATAAAGCCATCTGTATATATTGTTTTTTCATTAGATATGTAGTTAGTATCTGCTTTAGATGCCTGGGTTTTGTTATTTAATCACTGATATCTGATAGGAATAAGTATAGTTGCCTGGCTGAATCTGGTACTTTTCAATCGTTTTTGATTTCTCTGACCAGGTATTTGTTCCGCCTACTCCAACTTGCAATAGATCCACGTTAAGGGTTAAATGCTGTGCTGTTTTCAGCTCATTAATGTGCTTAGCAGCTTCCAGATTCTTAGCCGACCACGGCCAAACCGAAGTGCTTAATGGTTGTGCCCCTGTAATGCGAATACCTTTGCCTTGTGCATTGGTCAGTTCAAGCCATCGTACCTCGGTGTGATTACTGCACTCCTGAGGCGTTACATAGTGATGGATGAAATCTTTAACTGTCCCCTGATGAACACCCAACTCCGCCGAAAAAGCTCTGTCATTATAGTTTTCCCATGGCCCTTTACCATAGAACTTCATACTCTGAAGTGATTGGCTAATGTTCAGTTCCGAGCCAATTCTTAAAGGCATCGGTAATTGTCCTTTCATTTCAACAGCCATCTCCACCAACACATTGGCCTGGTTGTCCACATCGTATTTCGTTTTCACGATCAACGAGTCACTATATACCTGCTCCACATACACCCGGTAACATGAAGCTGCGTTTTGCTCAACAGATACTTTTACTTCAGGTTCAAGGTTTTTAATGTCTTTCCAGAAGCCCGATTGCTTATGTGATTTCCATCCCCGGAAATCGTTATCGGTTTGCGGACGCCAGAAGTTCGCCTGGGGACCAGCCTCAATATATTTTTGTCCTTTAACTGAATAGCTCGTCAGTTGCCCGCTTATCTTCGACCACTGCACTTCAAACTGTTTGTTGGCAATCGTAATCTGCTGATCCGTCTGCGTCAGTATCAGTCCTTTATTGCCTTTGGGAGACACATCAGCCGTGATTTTCTCCGGTGTAACAATGAACTGCTGTTTGGCTACCTCATAGCCTGCTGCTGAATAGGCCGTTTCGTGTTTATGATGCATGCTCACACGTACCACATATTCACTATCATCCTGTAGCTTTATCTTATTTAGAGGCAAGACCAATTGATGCACCTGGCCTGGCTCAATCACTATATCATTGATGGAGCCTGAACGCAGTTCCTTTCCTTCTTTTGACACCGACCACTTAAAATAGTACTCGTTTGTTGAAATGAAATTGTATAAGCTTTCAATGGCAATTTGTCCCTCTTTAACATTAATGCTCTTGAAACGTATGGGCTGAAACACATACTTACATTCTTGCAATTGAGGCTTTACAGAACGATCCGGACCTACGATACCATTGAGGCAGAAATTACCCAGATTAGGTTGATCACCGAAGTCCCCTCCATATTTCCAAAAAACTGTTCCATCTTCATCTTCAGCACGAATACCCTGGTCAATCCAGTCCCAAATAAACCCACCCGCAATAATCGGATGCTCGTAAACGATGTCCCAGTACTCTTTTAAATGTCCAAGTGAATTACCTATCGCATGCGCATATTCGCACATCACAACGGGCCTTTTTAAATCAGGATTGCTTCCCAATGCTTCCAGCTGTTCCAATGAAGGATACATGCGACTGAGCATGTCCACATAAGCCGGATCGGTTGGGTTGGCCATCTTTGAATGGTATCTGACACCCCATTCCTTAGAGTTGAGCGGGATGTAATCAGGATGTGTTGGAACACCCTGTGCTCCTTCATAATGAATTAAACGTGTTGGATCGAAATCACGAATCCAGCCAGCTGCCGCCGCATGATTAGGCCCACATCCCGACTCGTTACCAAGCGACCATGAGAAAATAGATGCATGGTTTTTGTCGCGCTCCACCATGAGAATCACCCGATCCATAAATGATTGATTCCAGGAAGGAGCATTAGCCAGTTTACCTCCATAGCCGTGTGACTCAATATTCGCTTCGTCCATCACGTAAATACCATAGCGATCGCACAACTCATACACATATGGATCATTAGGGTAATGCGCTGTACGAACTGCATTCAGATTGTACATTTTCATCAGTTCAATATCGCGCTTCATCTCTTCTCGCGTCATTGTTTTACCACCTGTCTCACTGTGGTCGTGGCGGTTTACTCCTTTTAGCTTTACAGGCTTGCCGTTAACTAAAAAAGCACCTTTATCGCTGTATGTGTATTCACGAAAACCAACAAAACTGCTGCGCGCCTCAACTACCTTTCCGCCATTATCCAACAGTGTAATAATGGCCGTGTACAAGTAAGGATCCTCATCGCTCCAAAGACGCGGTTGGTCGATGCGAGCTTCCATCTTTCCGAAATAAACATTATCACGGGCCGGATACCACTCGTTAATAATGCTATTTACAGGTAGCTGCATAGCGCTATCCAATACTGAACTTCCATTTTGGTCCAGCAAGTTTACTTCCAGCATCCAACCTTTACTGTTACCGTCAGTTACAACCACTTCAGGGCGTATCTGAAACAGCGCACTTTGATAATCATTATCAAGAGGCGTGCGGATGGCAAAATCATTAACATGAATCTTTGGTTGGGCCATTAAATACACCTCACGATGAATACCGCTCATTCGCCAGTGATCCTGATCTTCGAGGTAACTTCCATCAGACCAGCGAATCACCTGAACCGCCAGCTTATTCTTTCCCGGTTGAAGGTGATTGGTTAAATCAAACTCAGCTGGCAAGCGACTGCCCTGGCTATAACCAACGTATTCTCCGTTTAACCAGCAATAGAATGCAGATGACACTCCTCCGAAATGGATGATCACCTGCTCATCCTGCCATTTTTCAGGCAATTCAAATTCTTTTATATAAGAACCTACAGGATTTGTCCTGTCGATGAAAGGGGCATTGGGCGTAAACGGATAAACTTCATTGGTATAAATAGGTGTTCCGTAACCTTCCATTTCCCAGCATGATGGCACCGAAATAGTATCCCACAAATGTGCATCATAATCAATAGTTACAAAATCAGTAGAACGATTTTTACTATCTGGCGTAAAACGAAATTGCCAGTCTCCATTTAATAACTGAATTTCGGAGCGCTCCCGATCCATGTTTTGGGCAGAACTCACACTTCTGTAAGAGTATGAAGTTGCCCTTGCATCCATTTTATTCTCCTGAATAATGTGCTGATTTTCCCATTTATTGTTTTGGCTGTTGATGCTAAAAACAATAAACAGCATACAAGCTATTAAACCACCTTTGATCATCTGACGTTATTTTGACTGTTATTTTTATGCGAATACATCAATTACAAATTTATCAGCCCTCGCTGCGACCTGACAGCGGTGAAATCATCAACAATCAATGGTTTTTCGTGCAGGCATCACATGGACAGATTATTCAATTAATATGGATTAATTAATCAACCCCCAATTCTTAACACTGATTACCTGACACTTACAAAGCCTGCACTCCTCACTTATTAAATCAATAAAACAGGTGAATAGATTTTCGTATTTTTGGACTACAACTATCTAAAAGGGGCCATCAATGCGTTCAAGACTTCTTGCGATCATTATTTTAGGATACTTCATACAGTATGTAGCTGCCACCGACTACTCCATCAATGCAGAGTACATTACCTTGCAGGAAGGTTTATCGGACAACAATGTCAACGCTATCCTTAAAGATCAAGCTGGCTTTATATGGTTTGGCACTTCAGACGGACTCAATCGTTATGATGGATTCAATATCAAATCCTACTATCCTGAAAAAAGTTCGCTTCAAGTGCTCAGTCTTTACCAATGCCCCAATGGCTATTTATGGATTGGCTCTCCCAATGGATTGTATGTATTTGATCCAACAACTGAATCATTCCTGGCGCATATCAAAATCAATCCTGCTCCTGACGACACTTTTAACTCTATCCCTGTGAATGGAGTTTCGGGTGATTTTAACAAGGGGTTTATTCTATCCACATCTTCGGGACTAGCTATTCTAAAGTTTGCTAATTTTGCCAGCAGGATTGAAGATTACAATGTTGTATGGCGAAATAAAACCAATAGCCGAGGCCTATTATACGATACTTTTTCCTGCATTGCCAAAGCGCCTGATAGCCAATTATGGATGGGTACCAATACCAACATGGTTGTTAGCTACAACCCTACAAGCGATACATTTCGTTCCTTTCCACTCGAACGCTCCAATGCTGAGCACCCCATGTTCATTGTTACTAACCTGTCATTTATCGACAATCATTTGATCATATCCACCATTGGCCATGGTATCTATATTTTAGACCCGTCCACGGGAGAAACAGTGGTTATAGCCCATCAATCCAATGACAATACGATTATCAGCCACAAGGATGTTTACGGTGTTGTGAAGGATTATAGTGGAGACTACTGGATTGCCACCTGGGATGGTTTAGACCAAGTCCACATACTAAATAACAAAACCAGGAGTCAACACTATAATTGGGATCATCCGCTGTTTAAAGATAAACTGGAGAACCGAGTGATTTCGATTTTAGCGGACCCTTCGGGCGTTATCTGGATTGGCACGCACGGTGGTGGAGCAGTTAAAATCAACCTGGAGAAACAGTTTTTCAGCCGTATCCGCTTTAATAGTCTATACGAGGTAAAAAGCTTCAGCTCAGATTGGCAGAACAATCTCTACATAGCCCTTTATCATGGGGGAATCAAGAAAACAAAACTGCCTCTTTCAACTGAACAAACAAACAGCATCGAACAATTTTCTACCTCCGGCAAAGGCAAGCGATTCATCCCTTCAGACATTGTTCTTTCATCCGTTACCGATGAGTCTGGAAATATTTGGTTTGGTACATTGGAATCGTCGCTATTGTTTTATCAACCTGAACAGGATATCGTTCGGGAAATTGAAATCAAACCAGCAAAAAAAGAAAATTGGGAAGGACGAATTCAAGCTTTAACCATTGACAGTCAAGGTCGTTTTTGGTTAGGAACCAGCAATGGCTTAATCCTCTATGACAGAGACAATAATGAATTTCATCTGACACAAGCTAATTCAAAGATTAAGTATCAACTATCAGGAAACAACATCAGGGCCATACTGGAAGATCAGGAGAAGGCCTTATGGATAGGTTCAGAAAATGGACTTAATAAGCTCATCTATCAGGAGCTTGATTCATTTCGTTTCAACCAGTTCAACGATTTACACACCTCATCCGATATTTTGGGAAATAAAGAGGTGTGGGCACTTCATCAGATGCCGGATGGCCGAATCTGGATTGGTTACAGAAGTGCCCTGGGCTATTACGATGCCATGCATTCAACCATTCACTTTTTTGACAAGCGTGATGGCTTATGCCATAATTTTGTGGCTTGTTTGACTTCTCAAGTTAATGACCTATGGATTGGCACCAACTCAGGCATTTCAAAGTTCAATACCCAAACAAAAACGTTTACCAACTACTATATTGCCAATAACCTGCGCGCTGTTTTTAAAACGCCCGATGGACAACTCATTTTTGGCAACAACAAAGGCCTGTTATACTTTCATCCGGATAGTATTCAGCAAAGGGACTATTCAACGCCTGTTTATATCACCGAAATTGAGATACAAAACCATCCTGTTCGTATGATGGAGACTGTGAATAAGAAGGTGCTTCTGACCAAAGCTGCACCATATACGTCTGCCATCGAACTGCATCATCCCATAAACAGCTTTGCCGTCAACTTCGTTGGATTATCATACCTCAATCAAAAATCCAATAGGTACATGTACCGTTTGTCAGGATTTGAGGATACCTGGACAACGGTTGATGGAACGCAAGGAGCTGTGACCTTCAACAACTTGAAACCGGGCAGATACAGGTTCGAGGTTTTGGCTGCCAACTGCGATGAAGTTTGGAATGAGCAACCGGCCCAACTTGCAGTAACAATTTATCCGGCCTGGTATGCCAGCTGGTGGGGACAATTACTGATAGTGACAGCTATCGTATTGCTATTAACAGGTTTCTACCGCTACCGCATGAAGCAAATCTACCGGACCAAAGATTTAGAGCTGCAGAGTAAAGAGCTGGAACATGAGTTGAACATCGCCCGAATAGAAAAGGACAAAGAGCATGAGCTGGCCGAGATGAAATCGCGCTTTTTCACCAATATATCTCATGAGTTACGAACGCCTCTCACATTGATACTGGCACCTGTTAAAGATTTGCTAAAAAGTTCATCGCTGCCAGAATTTGCAAAAAACCAGTTGGAGACGGTTCATCAACAGGCTACACATTTGTACGATTTAATCTCACAACTGCTCGATTTACGCAAAGTAGAAGTGGGACAAATGCAGATCCAGGCTTCCGAAAATGATATTGTCGAGTTCATTGAAAAGTTGACAGAGCGTTTTAAAGCTTTTGCGCAAATGAGAAATGTACAGCTCATTTTTGACTCTGATCAATCCTCTGCTAAAGTTTGGTTTGATGTTGAGAAGCTGCAAATTGTGGTATCTAACCTGCTATCAAATGCCATTAAATTCTCTCCCGAAAAAACCAACGTATCCATCCATGTTAAATGCAAGAATGACGAGTGCCTAATCTCAGTTAAAGACAGTGGTCCCGGAATTCCCAAAGTTGAACACGAAAAAGTATTTGAACGCTTTTATCAAAGTAAAAATCAGACAGTCAAGAACATTAGTGGCTCAGGCATTGGTCTTTCACTGGTAAAAGAGCTTGTACAACTGCATCATGGAAGCATTGCAGTCAAAAGTAAACCGGGCAAAGGAGCGAAATTTACTATAATATTACCATTAGGCCATCAGCATTTGAGCAATAAAGAAAAAGGAGAAGGCCAAACCACTAAAGAGCCTTTGATTCCTGAAGCCACAAAGCAACCAGCAGCAACTATTTCACAAAATGAAGAGCCCAATAGTTTTAAAGTACTGATTGTTGAGGATCACGATGAATTGCGCCAATATCTAGGCTTGTTGCTTGGCAGCAAGTATGCCATCCAACAAGCTGCCAATGGAAAAGAAGCTTTAATACAGATTGAAAAAGAACAGCCGGACCTAATCATTACAGATGTGATGATGCCCTTAATGGATGGACACCAGCTCTGCGAGACAATTAAAACAGACGACAATCTTTGCCACATTCCAGTGATAATGCTCACGGCTAAAAGTGAAGAACGTGATATGCTGGAAGGATTGGAAACAGGTGCCGATGACTACATTACGAAACCATTCACTTCTGAAATCCTATTAACAAAAGTTGATAACATACTTAAAAACAGAGCTCATTTAAAGCAATATTACAGTCAGAAAGTCACACTATCGCCGTCTAATATTGAAATTGAACCGCAAAATGAACAGTTTATCAGACAAGCGATTGAAATCGTTGAGAAAAACCTGACCAATCCCCAATTCAATACCGCCTTGTTGGCTGAAAAAATGCATATGAGCCAACCCACGCTTTATCGGCGTATTAAAACCTTCACCGGTGATAATATTGCCACCTTTATCCGCTCCATCCGAATCAGGTATGCGGCTCAATTATTGAAATCAGGAAACTATTCGGTTAGCGAAACGGCCACCAAAGTTGGTTTTAATGATGCAGCATATTTTCGCAAGTGTTTTGTTGAACAATTTGGGACAACACCATCGAAGTATAAAGGGGATAACACATCAAACATGCAATAACAAAATAATGTACCATTGCATACATTCCTCTTATCGTAAACTTAATTGACAATAGACTCTTAACAAAAAAGGCCGGTAACAACCGGCCTCAAAAATATATACAAACAGGAAAAACTATTTCCTATCATTAATGCGTTCCAAAGTTTGTAAACAAAACATCAAACCTCTGGGCACATGAAAGCAACCTTTCCACTTGCCGCCTTTTAGTGACAGCAATACTTTTCCTTCTCGGTTAAGGTAGCCAAACCATTCTCCATGCTCCGGATCTGAAAAGTGATTCCAGGCATAATCATGTACTTTTTCAAACCATTCCCAACAAGCCTCATTTCCGGTATGATAATAGCCTTTCAGCAATGCTACCAAAGTCTCCAGATGTACCCACCAAAGCTTCTGATCCCATTCGAGCTGTTGGTTTGGATGGCCCTTTAAATCCATGAAATAAACGATTCCTCCATGTTCTTTATCCCAACCATATTCCAAAGTATCTAAGGTGATTTTAACGGCTTTCTCTATTAATTCAGGTCGATTCAGCTTTTCGCCCAAATCCATCATAAACCACATGGCCTCGATGGCATGCCCCGGATTCAATAATCGCCCCTCAAAGCAATCTACAAATTGTCCTTCCGGACTCACGTTCTCCAAAACAAGCCCCTCTTCTGGAAAATAGAACACATCCATCACCTCATGAATGATTTTGTCCAATGTCTCCTGAATCATTTCCTGCGGTAATAGGGATTCGATTTCCAAAGCCAGATTGGATAAAATCATGGGCAATGCAAAATTCTTTAGTACCCGTGTTCCTGGATACGCTTTGCTGTAGGTTCCTTTGGGATTATCCTGACGTTTTAGAATTGAGTAAAACGTATCACGGGCCAGCTGTCCATATTCCTCATCTCCTGTCGCCTTGTATAACTGGCCAAACGCCATTGTTGCAAAGCAATCCGAAAAAATATTGTATGGTTGAACCAAAGGCTCACCTTGCTGATTCAATGAAAAATACCATTGCCCTTTCTCATCTGCGCCATGCTTCTGCAAAAAACGGGCACCATGCAAGGCCATTTCAAGCCACTCTTCCCTTTGTTCGTAGGTGTTGTACAATTTAGCAAACTGCCATACCTCACGGGCCTGCAACCAGATAAACTTGTCGGTATCATATACCTCTCCTTCCCTGGTCAGGCAGGTAAAATAACCACCATGAGTTGTGTCTTTTGAGTGATTCATCCAGAAAGGAATCACGCTACTCTCCAATTCATTCCGATATTGGTTGATTAATTGTTCGATGCGTTCTTTACTAACTTTTCTATTATTCATCACTAAATCCTTTCCCGATTCTTTTTAATTCCTTCATAAACTAACTGACTTTCTACAAATTTAGCAGGCCAGATAAAACTTAATAGCCATCCTACCAACACGCTCACTGTAATGCCGGCTGCACCATACAACAGAAACGACATATCGGAAGCATTACGCAGATAAAGTAAAGCCACCAAACCAACTGCCACACCAATTAAGGCTGCAATACCAGAAATACGCTTAAAGAAGATACCCATCATAAAGAAAGCTGCTAATCCTCCGGTTAATAATCCCAGGAAGGTATTGAACTGATCCCATAACGAAGCAATATCCCAGGTGGCTAATACCAAAGCCATGCCAATACCCAACACTCCGACGATGATACCGGACCAACGCGCCACCAGCAAGGTACTTTTGGCAGACACATTCAATTTCAGCACTTTGTAAAAATCAGATGTAATCACAGCAGCTACCGAGTTAATGTTGGATGACAAAGTGGACATAGCTGCAGCAAAAACCGCTGCAATTAACAAACCTGCTAATCCTGCCGGCATCTCACTCACAATAAAATGCGGAAAGACGGCATCCAGTTTTGGAATCGTAATGGAAATCGCTTCCGGATTGGATGTATAAAAGGCGTATAAGCCTGTACCTAACAAGAAGAAAATAATCGATACCGGCACACTGATAATTCCGTTTAACCAGATACTCCTGGCCGTAGCACGCTCATCCTTGGTAGTCATATAGCGTTGTACCACCGATTGGTCACTGGTATAGGCAATTAAACTATTGGCAAAGCCGCCTAAAAGTACCACCCACATAACCGGTTTGGACCAATCCAGGCTGGTATCGAACAAATACAACTTATCCTGGTCAAGCGATAACTGGATGAAACCACCCAAACCGCCATCCACTCCGCCAATCATAAAAACCAACGCAAATAAGGCACCTGCCATGAGGATGAATCCCTGTATAACATCGCCCCATACAACTGCTTCAATACCACCACTGGTGCAGTACACTATAGTCACCACACCCATAATGATGATAGACCAGTAAACACTAAACCCAGTTACCGTATGTAAAGCCAATGAAGGTAGAAACAATACAATGGCAATGCGCGTGATCATAAACAGGATAAACAGCACCGACGCCACCCAACGCACGGTCCGGTTAAAGCGCATCTCCAGATATTCATAGGCAGTTCCGATATTTAAACGCCTGAAAAACGGCAGGTAATAACGAATAATGATCGGTACCACCATGATAATGGTAAAGTTGAATATCAGCATACGCCAGTCGGTAGCATAGGCTTTAGCCGGAATGGCGATAAAAGTAATGGCACTTAAGGTAGTGGCAAAAATACTGATACCAGCTGCCCACCATGGAATACGACCACCTGCTTTAAAAAAGTCCTGATCATCACCTTCACGCTTCATAAAATAGAAGCCAAGTAGCAACATCGCTATTAAGTAGAGTACCAACACGAGGTAATTCAACCAGCCGAATCCGCCATTCGATTCAAAATCCAACGCAATAACCTGGTCAGTGCGAATACCCGGACGAATCTCCCCTGAAGGCACCAGCACTTTATTTTTCCAAATGACGGCTGAAGTTACAGCCGGAGCATTACTATCCAACTCTCCGGCACTAAACCAGCTATCGGTAATGGTATTATAAACCAATATTTTTTTATTGAATCCACTGTGATTTAACCACAACTGATTGCGTTCCTCCAATGCCTTTTGACGAACAGAATCATTATCCGAAGCCATCATTCCAATGACTTTTTCTACCTGGTTAAACACATCACCACTGTCACCTCCTACTAGAACAATGTGTGAAGCACCCATCTTAACACCAGCTGCTGCGGCCAATTTCATGGAACGTTGCCCTGCTATCGTAATCGGATTCTTTTGTTCCCATTTCTGTTGTGATGGAATGTACTTCCATACTTCTCCACTAAAGGTAGTAATAGACTCCCCTTCCTGCTTGTACCGGCCACCAATCACATATAAACACTGCTCGTTTCCATCCATTTGGCTTTCCACAACGGCATTGGTAATACCATATGGCAATCCGGCTTGCATCCGCCAGCCCTTTTCTGGAGCATCCAAATTTAACACCAACACTTTCATGTTGTAGCCTTGAGGGGTCATGCCCCCAATGATGAATACCTCACGACCTATAACGGCCATCCCGTGATCTTTCAATGGAAATGGCAGATTGGTAAAAGGCAAAATTTCAGTAGACTGACTCGTTACTTTGATAAGAGATGCTTCAGCCAATATTCCCTTTTCATTGGCTCCACCTGTGCATAGAATTCCTTCTGGCAAAGACACAGCTGCTCCTCCTGCAGCTGATTCGGGCAACTGATTTTTATCTAAATGCCAGGTGAATTGCCCGTTTTCTTCCCACCCCAATAATACCTCATTGGAATATTGTTTTTGACCATCTTCCCATGGTTTGGCATCTGGAAAAGCAGAACCTCCTGCCAGCACTACTACATCGTTATGTTGACCTATAAAGGCACCGGCCCAACCATGATGAGGATGGCCTTTACTAATGGCGGGTAAAACATCCAGCGATGACTGAGTCAGATGCTGTTGAGCCTTAACAGACCCAAGCAGCGTTGATAATAAAAGTAGTACAAAAAATGCTGTATGTCTCATGCTACTCTCCTTTTGAAAACAACGCTTCCATTTCCAGCGCTTTCACATCCTGAACAAATTGTTGATACGCTTCTTCTGCCATGGCTTTAACTGGCAAACGGAATCCGCCGCATTCAATACCAACATAGCGCATAAAGGCTTTACCTGTGCCAATGCCTCCATATTTCCCCAATAAGCGAATCATATCGATGGACTGCTGTTGCAGTAGACGGGCTTCCTTAATTTCTCCTTTCTCGTATGCTGCCATCAGTTGATGATAAAGCGGAGCTGCATAGTTAAATGTGCTTCCAACACTACCTTCGGCTCCTAAAACTAAGGCAGACAGCATATTCTCATCTCTTCCCCACAGCATATCGTACTGGCCATCGGCAAAGTGCAGACATGAGAGGTAATCCATGAAATCCTCATGAGTGTATTTAATTCCGGCAAAATTTGGCATCTGCCCATGCAGTTCTTTCATTAAATCAATCATGGCAAATCCTACACCTGTCAACACCGGGATATGATAGAAATATACCGGCAATTCAGGCACTGCTTGTCCGATCATTTTTACAAATTCAGCCAGCTCCTTAACGCTTGGCGGCTTGAAGTAAAAAGGTGCTAGTATGGCAATGGCATCAACGCCTACTGACTGTGAATGTTTGGCTAGCTCAATGCATTCCTGGTAAGACGTTCCTCCCACTAAATTAATCAGCTTCATAGGCGAAGCATCCTGCTTAATTTCATTGGCCCAGGCTTCAGTCACCTGCTTGCGCTCCTGCATTGTTTGTGACACCCCTTCACCGGTACTTCCGTTAATAAACGCACCGGCCACGCCATTTTGTTTCAAAAATTGGTAGTAAGAAGGGATAATATTCAAATTAATGGCACCATCAGTCGTCATTGGCGTGAAAGGTGCTGCTACAAGTCCTTTAATCTTTTCCATCGTTAATTATATCTGTTCGTTTTATCTCTCTTTTTAATAAGCAGTCAATAGCTACATCATTTTAAATATGGCTTAATAATCTTGGCCCACAGCAAATAGCCTTCACCAGTCAGATGCAGCCCATCATTTGTGTATGAAGGATTCATCAGGTTGTCAGTGGTATTTCTGAAGTGTGAAAACAGGTCAATAAATTCAGCTGGCTCATGTTCGCACCACTTGACCAGCTGTTCATTTATCCACAAAATATCATCGGTTTTGGAGCAATGTCCGGTAAATTTTCCAAAATCAGGATTCACCGGCAGAATGCTCTGAATATATACTTTTGTTTTAGGCGATTGCTCATTTATTAGCTGAGCTATTCTGCAGATATTCGAGAAAATGGTATCGTTCGAAATGCCCCGCGCCAAGTCATTAACACCAATCAGCAAAAACACTTTGGCAGGTTTCGATTCGGTTACTTCGGCCAATCGATGCAGCACTCCTTCAGTAATATCGCCACTTATTCCGCGGTTTTTTACACGCTTATTCTGCAATAACTCGCTCCATTCGCAGCCATCAGTAATACTGTTCCCCAGAAAGATAATTTCCTTTTTAGTATTTGGTAACTTTTCAAACAATGTCTTTCGTTGCTGGTAATAAGTACCAAAACGAGACTCCTGCGCCAACCCCTGCACAGTTGTCAGTATAATCATTAGGCCCAGCATGCTGAACCATCGTGTATTTGTTGAATTGCGTATCATGGTCTGTTATTTAGTCTTGTTATCAAATGGAGCATCTATTCGAAAAGTAGAAACCGGAGTTCCGTTTTCGTTGGTCAAATTAGCCTGAGAATAAGGCTTCCAGGCATATCGAATCGCTTTAACAGATTTATTTTCAGCTTTAATGGCAAGCGTATTTTTCTTTACAGTAGCATCAGCCGGATGAAATATACCATCCTCACCGGCTACTTCCAGTTCCCATATATTTTCTCCACCTGTTGTTTGGAGCTTTTGCGTATGATTAAAAACAATTTCTATTCGATCCTTACCTGCATTCACGCTCTCAATCTCCACATTTCCAAATGGCACATCATTTTCTCCATAAACCTCACGTAAAGCTGTATTAGCAAATCGTTCGGCCACCGGATACTTATTCTTAGGATGTACATCCGTTTCATCCCCCCAATCGCTGGTCACCACCATAGAAACATGGGGCAGCTGTTGAGCCAATCGTCGCTGACTATCGCGAAAATGTGGCCAGCTTGCTCTGTTCAAGGATGATAGTTGTGCAAATAAAACAGGTAAATCTGGTTGGTTCCAGCTATCGCGCCAGGATTGCACCATTGTGGGAAATAACACTTCATGTAATTCCACATTATGGGCATTGGATTCACCCTGGTACCACAATATGCCTTTTATTGCCAATCCTTCAATCTGACTGATTCCTGATTCATATAAATAAGCCGGTTGATACGGATGGCGCTGAAAAGCTGATTTTGCACCTTGAATATTAACTCCTGCACGTTCACGGCACCATTGCATGGTATGATCGTTATTTTGCCAATTATAAAGCATATCCACCAATTGCGGATGATGTTCCAACGTTTTCCGGTCAATCCAGGCTTCGGTCGGACTTCCTCCAACAGCCAATTGTATCAAGCCAATAGGTATATTAAGCTCTTGCTCCAACTGTGTTCCAAAGTACCAACCGATAGCCGAAAAATCACCAACCGACTGATTATTTGGCAACTCCCATTTTCCTGATAGATACTCCAACTCATTCACCCTTTGTAAGGTGATGGAATCCCAGGCAGTATTATTTGTTTCTGCCAATGGATGATAATTCAACAAGCGGATATTGCTTGGTAATGCTTGATTTAAAGCTTCTGGACCTCTATTGGATTGCTTTACCGTAAATGCCATATTAGACTGACCGGAACATAACCATACATCGCCTAACATGACATCCTTGATAGTAATTTGTTTCGTTTCTGTTTTAATAGTTAAAGCATAAGGTCCACCCCATTGCATTGACGGCAATTCCACTTCCCATTTTCCGTCGAATACAGCTTCAACGTCCATACTAGTGTCGTTAAATTGCACTGTAACACGCTCACCCCTATTAGCCGTTCCCCATATCGGAATCAACGCATCACGTTGCAACACCATATGATCGCTGAACTCTGAGGCCATTTGCAAACCACCAAAATCGCCTGTAATGTGTTGATAGGCCAACTTGGCCATGATTGTTGCCCCCTCTTTAGTTGGGTGCAAAGCGTCTGGGAACAGATCTGGTCGTGCATGTAATGGTGTATGCCAATCGATAAGCCGCGCATTCCAGTTTTTTGCTACTTGCTCAATTGTTGCCTGAATCTGCCAAAACCAATCGCGCGTTCCAGAGTTGAATCGTGGATGCGTATGAAAAATGGGTGTCATGCGGCCAATCCATATCTCAGGCATCGAACCATCTGCTTTCCGAAAGCTTTCCAGCAAGGCGCTATAATCTTCGATGAAATCGTCACGATAGTTTGGCCAATTGCGTGGATCCGTATCGTTCAATCCCAATGAAACAATTAATATATCTGGCTGAAAATCAACAGCATCCTGAAATTCGGCTTGCTCCATATATGGACGATGTCCTTTACGCAGTAAAGTTGCACCACTCTTACCAAAATTACCAACTTCGTAATCCTCTCCCAACAAAGCCTGAAGTTGAGCGGGGTAACAATTTGTCTCTCGCTGTTCAATATGGTAACCAAATGTCACACTATTGCCGACACAAGCCACTTTAGTTTTTTGAGCATAGCCGGCTGATTCAAAAATCAATAACAGAATGGCCAGCATGCTTAATTTCAGCACCCAATTGATTCTATGTCCATCTCTATTGCTCATGTTCAACAGTTTTAAAATCCTTATCAGGTGAATAAAAAATATTGTCAAGAGCCTGACGACCATCTGTTGTCACAATTACTGCATTAAACATCCACTTCACCAATCGCACTTCCGGTGATTTAAATTCTCCTATCGGTAATTTCAATAATAATTTGTTCCAACCCTTATTTAATTGCACCTGTATTGGAGGACGTCCCTCCCAATTTTCATTTCGCAGGGATATTTCGTTGGACTTTATGGTATGCGTGTTTTCCCAAACAGGTGGCTGAATCTCTTTATCATTCAACCAAATACGACTTCCTTTGTAATCCCATTTACCTTGAGGTGGTGGCAGGTCTTTTTCGGATCGTCCGTAATTCTGGAACCGCACGTAAATACCAGCTTCCTGCTGAATGGGTGAATAAACCCAGGTGTAAGCATAAGCAGTATGATTTGGCTGAGGATTAGCATAAAAACCAGGAATTAATGTTCCCCAAACATGACGCAGGTATATTCCGGCACCTGTTACCTCATGCGTTGAATAAACATTCTCCCGATATTCATATGCTTTTTGCAACTTCTTCTCCGGTGGAAATACCTGTGATAAATTCCCATTATTTGGAAAAGCATCTGTTATGCGCCATTTTACATTGGTTTGCTTCACATAAGCAAAAGGCTCTTCACTAAAAACATTCTTTTTAAAGTGGAGCATGCGTTCTTCAAAATCCTTAAACACTTTGAAGTCTTCACTATTAACAGCCCCCAGTAAAGTTCCTTGCTCATAGAAGTACTTGTCTCGTCCTCCTTGCCAGGTGGATTCAGCCAATGCCAGCATACTAGGGTAAAAACCATTCTCAGCAATAACCTGTTTTGTTTCATCCACATAACGGTCATTCCAAATGGCAACTATCGAACCAACGACATCTGCGTTGGCTTCACTAACGCCCGCCACATTACTATGGTATAAGGCGATGATATCAGCAAACGTATCGAAATGATTGATGTAGTGCAGACGGGAATCAATGGCCGGAATACCCGGATGCACTTTACCACGTGCACTCCACATTTGCAACATGTCTATCTCGCCCTGTTTATAGTTCCATCCCGGATTCCAGCTGATTACTTTCTTTCCCTTACTTCGGATATACCCCACCATCTCCGGTACAAAATCCGGGTTCGTGAATTTCACCTCATCCGTGCCAATATGAATGTAAGGCACATCGGCAAACACCTCGCATACTTCATCCATCAACTGTTTGAGTAGCTTCATGCCTTCAGGCGATTGCATATCGTGACCTAAAGCACGAGTAAAAGCCGCACTGTGCCCAGGCATATCAATTTCGGGAATCAATAACACATGATGCTCCTGGCAGAATTTCACCAGGTCTTTGACCTCTTCAATGGTGTAGTATTTTCCTGCCTGACGTTCAAAATTGGAACTATCATTAAGCTGTGGAAAAACTTTACTTTCCAATCGCCAGGCAATATCTTCGGTCAGGTGCCAGTGAAAAACATTGATCTTGAATTGTGACAGCAATGCAATTTGCTTCTTCAATTCTTCAACAGGAATATAACTGCGCCCCACATCGTGCATAAAACCACGAATCTTGAATGCGGGCCAGTCAACAATGTGACAATTAGGTGCGATAAGATCTGCTCCCTGTTTGACCACCAATTGATTTAAGGTTTGTAAAGCTCTGTAAATACCTGTTTTTGTAACTGCCCTAATAGAAATGTTAGTCTCATTGATAGTAAGATGATAAGCTTCATCCTGATTAAGTGGAACATCCTTCAATGCTTCAACCATCTTTATTTCAAGATGCCTATCACTCTTCTGCTCTACCGTACAACCTAGCTCATTAAGTTGCTGTTGCACCATATTCATCAAAGAATCAGGCAGACTCAATGTTGTACCAGCCAAATTAACAAATCCATCTTTCCACTCCACTTTTTGAGGGAATGGCAGTAAATCTGGCCTTTCGTACTGCGCATAAACAAGGTGTAGCACAAAGCAACTCAAGGTGAATAACAAAGCTCTCTTCATCCCAATGGTATTGCCTATTTTGTAACTGAATCTTCACCATCGGTCAGCCATTCGAGTGAGAAGCTGACAAACGGATTTTCTTTATGCTCATCTTTTTCGAAGAATACAGCGATATCGCCATTTTCGAGTACCGTTAATGATGAATAGGCTGAACCTCCTTCATAGATTGTTTTCCCTTCTGTCCATGTTTTACCCTCATCGTAGCTAACTCGTACGGTCAAATTCACACGCCCTTCTTTACTTTTCGCGTTACTAAATAACAGACGGTTTTTATCATCGCTATTTTTCACCGATGAATAACGAATAATGGATGCATTACAGGCCGGATCAATGAGTGAGGTATCCGGATAACTCTCCCATGATAGTCCCTCGTCATCTGATATATGTACGTAACGATGTCCCAGTTTCTGAACCCGGCTGTTAATCATCCAGCGCCCATCGGCCAACTCAACAATCTTTGACTCATCAAAAGGCAGGATGGTATTATCGATGACAAACCATGATTTTCCATGATCCTTTGAGCCAAAGACGTGTCCACCTTTTTGAAGGTTAACAATGGTGTGCAGCAATGTTCCATCAGTCGTTTGAATACCTCTTCCTGAGGTGATAAACTTAAAATCACTTTCCCATCCATCCAATGCAATTTGTGAAGTGATGTCTTCGGGTTCACTCCACGTTTTTCCATCATCCTTACTTTTCACAACATGAAAATAGTACACGTCCTTCTCCTTATCTAAGTCCATATAGTTGTAAAACAAGAAGATTTCACCTGTCACTTCATCAACAATCATGGATGGATCAGAAGCTGACCGTCCCAATGGAAAGTCCACTACGGTTTCAATATCAGACCAGGTCTTTCCGTTGTCAACGCTACGACGAAGTACAATGTTGATATCGCGGCTCCACTTCAAGTCGCCACATGAAGGCACACGCTCGTCAATGGCTGCAATCAAATCACCATTAGGTGCAGTTACTAGTGCTGGTATGCGATAACAGGCCACGCTTTCGTTTGCTGTGGCATTAAAAAGGTCAACATTATTGATAATGGTATTCCTGGTTTCTTTATCGCTGGACTGTGCACATGCATTGATTACCAACAACACCAGAGCAAATGTTAATATTTTATTCATTGAAATTGATTTTAGAGAGATGTATAGTCTGCTATCGTCTTTCGTTAGTTGTTTTAATAACTATCAAGATACTAATACTAGCTTTAAAAACCTCCTGAATGATTAAAACTGCCCCATAAGCCAAATGAGACTTACAGGGCAATTTACCCACACACTTTTAATTATAACCTTCGGTCTGTTTTAATTGATCGTCGTTGGCCAACATACTTTCAGAAATTGAATAGTATATTTTATAGGCTTCCGAGGCATCCAATGAGGCCACCTCATCAAATACATACGATCCACCAGCTCGAACCAAATCCCACCAGCGTTTACCTTCGCCAATGAACTCTTTGTAGCGCTCATCCAAGATAGCTTTGGCATTTTCTGCTTTTGTACCATTTGCAAATTCATGTCCACTGAAGTTGTCGCCATAAGCCCTCTGACGAACCAGATTCATCTCGTTTGAAGGATCTTCTCCCAGGTTATTCTTTGCTTCGGCCAATAATAATAAAGCATCGGCATAGCGATAAAGTGGCACATTGTTGTAGTTAAAACGTGAGCCATCGTCACCAATAATGCCAAGGAACTTTTTCAGAATAGCAGCCTGGTAATTAGCATTGTCTGGCGTAAACGGAATATGGTTGGTGCCATCATCATACAATTTAATAAAAGTAGTTCGGCGCATATCATCCAAATCTTCTAAAATGAGATTGGTTTTATCTGATGGTCCGAAACGACTGGCTCCATTCACTACAAAATCAGACAAAGAAGCACCTGTTTCATCAAATAAGCCGGCTACATCAACCATACGGCCTGTAAAACTACCGTAGAAGTTACCTGCTTGATCCTGCTGATAATCAAATGCAAATATAAACTCGTTATTAAACTCATTACCCTGTCCCCACAGTTGTTCAAATGGAACCAGTTCGTGTCCTGTAATTTGCGATAAAGCCGTTTTAGCTGTTGTAAAATCAGCATCGCCACCTCCAAGTACCTTACCCGACCACAAGTATACATCACCTTTTAGTACTAAAGTTGCTGCCTTGGACCAATATACATTCTTGCCATTCCACTGGCTATTGTCACTTCCAAAATGTTCCAACGAACTTTCGATATCCGACTTTACCTGGCTCATCACCTCTGCTTTAGGTGAACGGGGCTTCTTAAGTTTTTCCAAATCCACCTCTAGCAATGGCTCTGTAGTAATTGGCACATCGCCCCAGGCTTTTAGCATAGTATAATATACCTGAGCTCGTAAACCATACACCTGCCCAAGTAAATGATTCAGTTCAGCTTCATCCTTAAATGGAGCTTTAGGCGCATTAACAATGAAATCGTTGATATAGTGCATCAAACCATAAAAATTGGCCCAGTTATTAAAGTGTACAATAGTTGTGCTAATGTTATTATCAATCAAGTCCTGGCCGGATGGCGATTCAATTGTTTTACCACCCCAAACATCAGAGCGTAATTCACCCATTTGCCAAAGCGTGTAGGCATAATCCCTGTATTTAGAGAAAATTCCCACATGAGCAGCACGAGCCGCTTCTTCCGTATCCCAAAAACCATTATAGGTTAATTCACTTTCAGGTTGCATATCCAACTCACATGAGCCCAACAAGGTCACAACCAGAAGTAGTGCTATATATTTTAATTGCTTCATTTTAAACTGTATTAAAAGTTAGAAAGTAACATTTAAACCTAAAGTATAAGTACGAGGTAGCGGGAAGCGACCCGAATCAATTCCTCCGCTGGTTACTTCAGGTGAGCTGCCAGAAAAACCATTGAAATAGGCCAGGTTGGCTCCGGTTACGTACAGACGAATATTCTGGAATACATTATTGGCGATAGCTCCGCTAAGATTATAGCTCAATGTCACTTCGCGCAATGCCAGGTAATCTCCTTTTTCCCACATTCGTGAACTACTGTTGTCAATAGACCCCTGATCGCCACCTGCAGCCATGTGATTACGCTGACGATCCACTAAAGTGAAAATCGGAATATTTGAAGTAGGATTTTCTGGTGTCCACGAGTCACGTATTTCAATCGGTCCATTTTGGTTACCCTGAGTTTGAGCTATCCCTTTAACACGGCGGCCGTTAATAATGTAATGCCCAACAGCAAAATCAGTTTTAACAAACAGGTTAAAGTTCTTATAACTCAAGTTCGATGTCATACCCCCAACAAAATCAGGAGTTGTGCGGCCAATCACTTTACGGTCCAAATGGTTGATAACGCCATCGTTATTCAAATCCTTCCAACGTGCATCACCCAGAAAACGCGTGTCTTTGCGATAAGCGAATTCAACAGTTCGATCGGCATGTTCATCAATATCCTCCTGCGTTTGATAAACGCCATCAAATACATACGCTGTAATCAAATCGTAACCAACGCGCTGACCTTCTTGTAGTCCACCAACATATTTTGTTTCGCCAGTTGCTGCATCGTAAATCTCTGTTCCTCCCTGACGGTTATTATCAACTCCATTAGCTGGTAATTTGTGTGCGTAATTTCTAACTGAATAGTAGGTTACTCCTAAATTCCAGTTGAAATCTTTGTTTTTAATCACATCGGCATTGAGTTGCAATTCCAAACCTTTATTGCGAAGTGTTCCATTATTAGTAGTAATAGATGAGAAACCTGTCCATAAAGGCAAGGTCAATCCTGCTAATTTATCTTTGACATCTCTTACGAAATAGTCCGCCATCAACGTGATGCGGTTATTAAGAAACCCTGCATCCAATCCGATATTGAAAGTTGTTGAACGCTCCCATTTCAGATCTAATAAAGGCAAACGGTTGTTTACATAACCTGCCTGAGTATCATAAACATTTGATGTAGCATAGGTTCCGAACACGCCAAAGTTAGATAGCACCTCAATGTTACCATTTACTCCATAACTCAAGCGTGGCTTCAGGCTGCTCACAATCGATTTCATTTTAGAGTCTTTGTAAAACTCTTCGTTGTGTACATTCCATCCCACCGATACGCCCGGGAAAAAATCATACTTGTTATTTCCCAATCGGCTGGCTCCATCGCGACGGAAGGTTAAGCCCAGTAAGTACTTATAATCGTAATCGTAGTTAACCTGTCCAAAAACAGAGGCAATCTCATATCCTGTATGATACGAATAAGGTATACCTGAAGCTTCAGAACCCACATTCATGGTATAAATCAGGTCTGTTGGCGACAAGCGTGTGGCGGCATCAAACTCAAATTCCTTCTCCTTAAAATATTCGAAGCCAACTAACGCATTAATGTTATGTACATCGTTAATACGCTTTTTATAGTTTAGCATTGAGGTCACCTGATTACGCATCATTCTATCATGAGACACTGACGATTTACGATCGGTATTTAATCGGCCAGAACTTAAGTAAGCTTTGTTAAACGCCTCATTGGAGTTATTGATCGTGAAATGACTGCCACGAACTGTCAATGTAAAATCATTCAGAAACTTGTAGTCCATCTGAACAGATGCTGTTAAACGCTGCTCAAGGTTGGTGCGTACAAACTTATCTTTGTAATACAGTGGATTACCAAAGCCCAAATAAGTACCTGGCTGGTATTCGTCAGACAAGCTTCCATCAGGATTGTTATTATAAATACGAGAAGTTGGTGCTAAACCTGCAGTACGTTGAAATAAATTGTATTCGCTATCGTATGGCAAGTTTTGATTAGAATGCGCATAGATAATATTAGATGACACTTTAAAATTATCAGAAATATTATAAGATGCATTAAACGTTCCTGAGTAACGCTTAAAAGCAGAACCAAATACCAATCCTTTGTCATCGAGCATACCAAGGCCCAGGTAATACGTTCCTTTGTCATTACCTCCATCAAACGACAAACTGTAATCCTGTCCGTAGCTTTCCTGGTAAAACAGTTCGTTCATTTTATTCTCCTGGAAAAGCAGCGTTTTCCCCGGCTCTAATGGATCATCCATGGTTTGCCATCCATCATAATTCAACAAGTATTTGTTATCATCTGTCAGATACATAGTTGTATAAATAGAGTTGGTAGCATTGTTGCCAGTAGCAGCAGCATGAGCGCCGGTCAAAAACTGGTTCAGCCATGCATAACCCATTACATCCTGAGCTGCTCGTACGCCTAAACGATTAAACTTCACATAATCGGCCGCACCCAGATACTCCATTGGATCTTCGCGACGCTTATTGGTTGTGAATTTGGATCTGAACGTCACATTTGACTTACCTTTCTTTCCTTTTTTAGTCGTCACCAAAATAACACCATTGGCAGCGCGCGCTCCATACACAGCTGTTGAAGCTGCATCCTTAAGCACTTCCATTGATTCAATATCATCGGCGTTCAAGGCATAGAATGAACCTGGTACACCATCAATTAAAATCAGTGGCGTTCCTTTTCCGTCGAAACTGGTTCCCCCGCGTAACACCAGACTTGGAGTTGAGCCAGGCTGTCCTGTTGTCTGAGTAACCTGCAAACCAGCAATGGTACCCTGCAACGCAGTTGCAGCATTTGAACGCGGCGCACTTTCCAACACCTTAGTATCCAATTTTGCGATTGATGTGGTCATTTCAGCTCTTGACTGAGTAGTATAACCAGTTACCACCACTTCATCCAATCGTTTCAACTCTTCCACTAAAGTGACATTAATGGTTTGCTGTGTACCCACCGCAATAACCTGCGTTTGAAAGCCAATAAATGAGAAAACAAGTGACTCATTTGCATTAGCTGAGATCTGGTATGTCCCATCAATACCAGTAATTGTTCCGTTTGTGGTGTTTTCTACATACACCGAAACACCAGGTAAAAGTTCACCTCCTGCATCTTTTACCACACCTGTTATCAGGTTTTGCGCCCCTATACTACTCCCAATCAAAAGGAAAAGCAGTATAACTAAACCTACTCTTTTTTTAATAAATTTCTTTTTCATAAATTCAAATTTAATGCATTATGTCATACATAATTCATTTCAAAAATATACTTTTTATTTTTTTATTCAAAGTTTTTATTAAAATTTGTAAAAAAAATTAGAAATAAATAGAATGACTGATACCTATAAAAAAAGTCTTAATATAACAGCAGTAGATTCAAGCAGTCTTGTAGATAAAGTTGAACAGATATTGATTGATTTATTAATTTCTGAAAAATTAAATCCTGGAGATCAAATACCAAAAGAATTAGAGTTAACAAAAATGTTAGGCGTTTCAAGAACAGTAATTCGAGAGGCGCTTAATAGACTTAAGACAATTGGACTAATAGAATCAACCAAACGAAAAGGATCGACTATAAAAAGTCCTGACTTACTTTTTTTATTAAGGAAAAGCTTAATCCCCAATATCCTGGATCAAGCAACTTTAAAAGATATATTTGAACTTCGACTAGTAATAGAAATTGGGATGAGTGATTTAATATTTGAAAGAGCAACACCAGATGATATTAAAGAATTGGAAGAAATTGTTAAGTTCGAACCTGATTCTACCAAAGAGGTATTGTTTGATATCGATCATGAAGTCAAGTTTCATGGAAAACTATATCAAATCTCTGGCAATAATACATTATTGGATTTTCAAACAATTCTTTTGCCTGCGTTTAGATATGTTTATGATTCTCGGTTAATTGAAAGTCCTGAACATGACTCTAAATGGGTTTCTCATCAAGATTTAGTAAAAATTTTAAAAAATGGAAGTGCAACAAAATTAAGAAATGCAATGAGAAAACACCTTGACAGACATTTTAGAGGGTATTTTAAATAAATCGAGACGAAAGTAAACAAAGAGGTTAACTCTAAAATTAACCTCTCCTGTTTCCATCATTAACTATATTACCGATCAACTAATAAATTATCTTAACCATTTTTAACCAATCAATACCTGATTTAAATGTCTATTATTCGGCAAGAACTCTAAATTCAGCCCCACCAGAAAAATCTTGTCCGTTCTGAGAACTTAAACCTGCAAAACGGATGAAACGTGCTTTTACAGGTTTATTAATAAGAACACGTTTCTCTTTTTTATCTATTGAGAAACTACCTTTAAATAAAGGTTCCCCCCACTCTTTGCCATCTTCACTCACATGAATTGTATAATCCTTAATATCACCATTTCTCCCTCCATCCTGACGAGGTAAATAAGTAAACCCTTTGATTGATTTTACTTCCCCACAATCTAAGTCAACCCAATGCGGATACTGAGCAACAGTAACAGAATACATGGTATGCTACATTGTTAAATGGTTGCTATCAACCAAATTCTTAGCTGCATTTGCACTCCCTGGCTCTTCACTACTGGCAAAAACTACTGTTGTTTCAATATTTTCAATTTTATTAAAATGCATAGACACTTCTGAGTTCTTATGATTTTTATACCATGCTTTAACTATTCCCCCTTCTCGCAATGGCATTTCTTCATTGTAATCCCATATGATGCCATTATTAACAGAATAACAAATTATTGCATCCTTTTTACTTGAATATATTTTTACAACCCCGGTACTTGAACGGGTAATGGCAATTGGTACTTCACCCGAAGAGGACACATTAGCTATTTGATCCAAATTTAAACCTGCAGGTCGAATAATGAATCCAAAGTTGTGCTGACCGGCATAAACACGATCGTGCTTCAATGGGCCACCTTGTCCACAACTTGCACCTCCAAGGCCGGTAACTTTAGCATCAAGATGAAGTGTGATATCACCTGGTTCAGGAAGTTCATAAATATGAGCCGCAGTTGCCATCACTTGTGCTCTATATGGAAGCGCACTAACAGTCATATCGCCTGTGGCAATAAATACGACTCCTCTGATACCCTGCATTGTATCTTTAGTTAAGGCACACCAGCGTGTTTCTTCGTGATTAGCCATATCCTGTGGTTTAGGAAAAATAACAAATTCTTCACCAACAGTCCTTTTATATTTCTGAATATTCTGAGCTGTCTTACGATCGTTATAATTACCTATTGGTCCACGACCGTAATATGTAAATTTCGAATATTCTTTAGGAATAGTCATTGAATAACCAAGTCGAGGGAGCACAAACTGGGGTTCATTACTGGTAATATTTGACTGAAGCTCCACTGATCCATCCTGATAGACTGTCCAAATCTGATTTGTTACAAAATGAAAGACGTTCTCACCAAATTTATGATCTAAAATTTCCTCAACAGACAGACTATTACCACTTGTACCACCATGCTGACGAGCAGCATTGGGAGCTTGTGAAATTACGGTAAAAGAAACCGTCAAACTCCCATCTTCATTAGCCCAGACTTTTGAACCAACTGCCCTATGATTCAAATTATGAAGACCTTTTTCATACCATTTACTATATCCCCAGGTATCGTTATTAACATAAGCTCTGAATGCATCAAGCTTCGGCCCGTTTCCATCTTTAATGATTGTAATTTCATCATATATCAGACCATATAGTGAACCATCTTTATAATTAAATTTAGCAGTAAAGTTTTCCCCTTTAACAAGCATAATATGGTTTTCATTTTCAATGTTCAAACGTTTATCATCTACATTAGATAAAACAACATCTGCAATAGAAAGCACATTACTTTTTTCTTTTAGTAAAAATTGCTCTTCTGCCTGAACATAGCCACCCTCAGCCCAGGGCTGATCCTTCTTCAGAACAAACTGAAGCTTTATGAAATATTCGGAATGAGCTTTTAAATCTTCAACATTAAAAGGAAGGTTAATGATTTCTTTGGTTCTTGCAGCTATGGGTGTTAAATCAAGCTGTTCTTCTTTAATTTGATTACCATTCTCCCAGATTGACCATTTTAAATCAAAGTCAGCCAGCGATTTAAAATAATATTTATTGAATATTTCAAAAGTCCCTTTTTTGATATCGGATACTTTCACTTCAATATTCTGATATACTTTTTTTACTTCATAATACTGGGGTTTCAAATCTCGCTCAGCAAACAGGATTCCATTCATTACAAACTGTCCGCTGTTAGGTCTGTCACCGAAGTCACCACCATAGGCGAGATAACGAGTACCGTCTGGTCTATAATTATAAATAGCCTGATCAACCCAATCCCAAATGGCTCCACCACAGAAAAAGTTAGTCGACTCAATGGCCTCTCAATAATCAATAAGGTTACCACAGGCATTACCCATTGAGTGAGCATATTCAGAAATGTGAAACGGATACTTAATATTCATCTTACCAGTTACCGCACTTTTCATCCAACCGATAGATGGATACTGATTAGAACCCATATCAACAATACTGTTGTTACGTTCATATTGAACAGGTCGCGACAAATCGACTTCTTTCAGAGCATCGTATGCATATATAAAATTTTTACCCGGGCCGGCTTCATTACCAAGCGACCAAATGACGATAGATGGATAGTTTTTATTCTGTTGAACCATTTCTATCACACGACCAATATGCGCATTTTTCCACTCTAGGGGATGCGAAAGTGAGGCTTCGCCATAATAATATTCATGCGATTCAATATTGGCTTCATCTTCAAGATAAATACCGTATTTATCGCAAAGATAGTACCAATAAGGAGCTGGTGGGTAATGCGAATTTCGAACATGATTAATATTAGCACGTTTCATTAACATTACTTCGTTCTTCATCTTCTCACGCGTTAGCGCATGCCCGGTTTCAGGGTGTGTTTCATGACGGTTAACTCCTTTTAGTTTGACCGTCTTTCCATTAATATAATAATAACGACCAGCCAACCCGAATTCATCATCTTCAGCTGAGGTGTTTTGAATAATCACTTCTCGAAAACCGGTATAAGTCGATACGGTTTCTACAACTTTACCCTTATTATCTTTTAACTCGGCAACATGAGTATAGCGATGAGGATTTTCTGCTGACCATTGCTTAGGCGAAGACACCTGCATTACTGTTGTAACAGTCGTTTGAGCTATAGCATTTACTACCGGAATCGATACTGATGCCACTGCTCCTTCAACCAATTCGTTATCATCTGAATAAAGCTTATTAGCAAATAATGAATAATCGACTCTATAACCTTTAGCCGCCTTTTTATTAAAATTACGAATATCCACAGAAATCTTTAGAGAACCATCTTCATAATTATCATCTAATACCGGCAGGACGAACAAATCACGAACCTGCACCTTTGGAGTAGAATATAATTGTACAGTAAGGAAAATACCAGGCAAGCGGAACATATCCTGCGCCTCCAGAAAAGATCCATCAGAGTTACGGTAAACTTCAACAGCAATAACATTACTACCTTTAGATAGGTATTTGCTAATATCGAAAATTGCTACATTACGTGAGTTTTTTGAAAATCCCACATATTTTCCATTGACCCAGAGATAGAAAAAAGAATCAACGCCATCAAATTGAACAAAAATCTCACGTCCATCCCAATTTTCCGGAATTTCAAATTCACGTCGGTAAGAACCCACTTCATTACGCGCATTATAGGTCACCCAATCTTTAGCTGGCTCACGCATCACCCCTCCTTTCCAGTCGTCGACTTTTACAGTATGCTTAAAAATAACAGGCTGGTTGCAATAGATAGGCGTTCCATATTTTTGACTACCATCTTTACCAATACCCACAACATCCCAATTAGAAGGAACTGGAATTTCATCCCATTTACTCACATCATAATCAACCTTGTAAAAATCTACAGGTCGTAAATCCGGTCTTTCAACCCAATTAAAATTCCAGACTCCATCAAGAGATTTCCAATACGTTGAATTTTCAGGTAACACCTTACGTGCATTTTGAACGTTTTTAAATGTATAAAAAGTAGCTCGGGGTTGTTCTTTATTATGGGCAATATGCGCTGGTGATTCCCACTCTTTACCAGAAGGTGCATTTTTATCACCATAAATGTACCCCTCAAGCTGTGCCGAGGCTTTGTTATATTGCGCAAACAAGCACACAATCAATCCGATTACAATTGTTTTCATAAAATATTATTATGTCTTTTATTAATCATAAATCCACTCATTTTCATGCAAACACCTGCAAACATCAAACACAGAAACTTTTATTCAGTTTTTTTTATAATCAAAAAAGCATTTACGGTTAATGGCCTGTCATACTTAATTAGTACAATATGTCAATCTTAAATATCCTTTTCATTTCAGGTGTGAGTCATGCATACATTGATCCAATTATAATATAACTATTAACCATATATATAGCACTCTCAGTCATTAATTTTTAGATTCCCTGTTGTCATAAAAGTTGTAGTTCGCCATGGACTCCTACCTGATTGCCATCTCACCAAATCATTTAAAAACTTAGGAGTAAATTTCTCTTTTAATTCTTTCATTTTGATGTCATCCGCCACATTGTGTCCAAAGGCAAGCTACTTTAAAGTCTACTTTTGAGCAAAGCACTTAATTACGCTTAATATAAATATTCACACTTTTTAGAGTCTGAAGGAACCTGCTGGTTTTGTAATTCCACTCCACCACATGTTAACGAGGTGATAAAATCCCAAAATTGTCATTAAACTTTGTGATGATGCCAATCCAGTTAAAGCTTTCGCTTACTCCTTTTTTGAGGGAATTTTTAAAATCTCATTGGCATATCTCGGTTTATCAATTGCTTGCATAAATATTTATTTATCAACTAATTTTCTTAACTACAAATACCTTTTTAGCCAACAAAGCAGATTAACACCTGCCGGTTCATTAGGTTCTTATACCACAAATCCAGTTTGACATCTCCTAATTACTAAGTTCGAAAATAAACTTTAAGGGTCTAATACTCTTCCTATCAGTAAAGCGCTCCGGCTGTATCAAAAGCTAATCGGTTATCGGTTATATCAATCCAATAAAACCAGTCATTACATAGAAATGCAACTAGTTGTCTAAACTCACCAGGACAAATACTGGAGTGCTAAGATGTACAAAACTACCATGCACCCTTTAAACAAATAAGGTAAGGTTTATTTTTTTCATTTTCTTTCTTCAATAATTTTATTGTATCCATATGAAGACCAATGTTACTGAGGTTATCTAGCACCAGTTACTAAAACTTTTTCCCCATCATAGCCTATAGCTTCAATCCGTGTTGAACCAGATGGGTAAGGCACTTTGGAAATAATGTTACTTGCACTTCCTGTACCAACCATGGTTATGTTTGTAAGCCTATTGTCAGCATAGGTTTCAAAGACTACTACATTTTGCCAGTTTGAATGGGAAATTGATTTGGTAGTTGTTCCACTAACCCCTACATTATACGCCCCTTCAACTTGACGTCTATATTTAAATGCATCAATGGAATTGCCACTGATATAGAATATGTTATCACAATCAGGCTTTGAATATTGGGAAGCATAGTTTATAACATCATCGATCATAGCTTGAGTAATCGTTTTTTGTGCAATTCCATAATCATCTATTGATTTATCAATCACCTTAAGCATCCCTGTTTTAATAAAGAAATCACTTAAGTCATATTGCAGTGCATCACAAGTATTTTTAACAAAATTCATCTGTAATTGCCCATTATCTATTCCAGTTTCATCAGTTTGTCTTACTTTTTCAAGTATTTCAGCCCAGAAGTAAGGTCTATACCATGAGTGCTACAAAAAAATTTATTTTTAATAAATTTTATTTTTCTTTTATTATTGTCATCTGATTCAAATGTTGCGTAAGCCTAAATTTTAAATATATTTGTTTAAAGTCAAATAATATTAATGAGACCATAACGAGACCCATTATTTTGACAATAATATAACATTGGTATTAAGCGAATTAAGAGATAGGTTCAAGTCCCGCCTCGGGTACAAAAGCGCTTTAAACGAAAGTTTTAAGCGCTTTTTTTGTTTCTCATAGATCAAAAATGTAAAATCCATTTTAGAAAATACTCTCTTGTTGAATGAGTATATATTAAGCTCTAAGTGTATATAAGTTAGATTTTAAGTGACAGCATTGTCAATATTTATTTAAAACAACCACTTATATGCAAAAAATCACAATTACCCTTTTATTCAGCTTAATATTATCATCCATTAGTTTTGCTCAAACCATAGACAGGGTTGAGGGCAGTCCTTTTAAGGCAAGTAGCATGCCCGACACACTTTTTATTGCTGATAGAAATATGTCGGCTTCGGAACAGTTCACTGTTGGATCACTAAGTGGTATTCTGGCCAGAACCAAACCGATGATTTTGCAACAACAATATTTTCATGAAGAGATTGTTAAAAATTCAGATTTAGACATTAAATATTATTCCATAACCAGTAATAATCTTACTAATATCCTAAGGTTTTTTAAAAGCAAATTGGACGGTTACATCTTATGTGATCCACAAAGTAGAAGTTCTAATGTTGCGGCTTCGCTTTCAGGTATTTTTAATGCAGTTGCCATTCCAACAGATATTGAATCAAAAGCCATTACTGCAGGTCTAACTAAAGTTTTGGATGTCACCGGCAAAAATGAACTATGGGCTTATATGAATTATAAAGATCTTTATAACAAAGATGTTGCCTTCTTTCTTTCGCCAGACGATTGGACTGGTTTGGTTGATTACACTGCTTATACTGGTGGAATTCGTTTTTATGATTCTAACATTAACGGAAGTTTGACCGACAGTGTATATAATTTTCTAAACCCGGGAGCAATGTTTTATGGCTGGTGGGTTTCCGAAGATGGTTCAGTAGGCCGAATATCTGAAAATTCATATAAAATAATCCCTTCAGGAGGATTGAAAAACCTGGCAACCTTTACAAATATTGATGTTCCCATTAAGAAACAGAAGGAAGTGATCACTCCATATGAATCAAAAGAAGATGTTCACACCGTTTGTTTCGTAATTTCGGATGGGGATAATATTTCGTGGCCAGTTGGTTCCGCTTATTGGGACTTATGGACCTGGAAAAATGAAAATCAAAGTCATATTAATTTAGGTTGGACTCTCTCTCCTGCCCTGACTGAATTAACCCCGATTATTTATAATGACTTGGTGCAGGGACTTCAAACTACACTTGAAGGACGTAATGTAGCTATTGCTTCTCCATCCGGTTTGGGCTATTATTTTCCCAGCTTAAGTCCGAATAATCCTGATCATTGCGCTGAACTTAACAAGTTTATGAGAAAAGCCGACATGAACATTGTTAATGTGATTGATACAGATGATGGCGCCCATAATCCCGATGAATATCTTAAGCAAAGTAATATTGACGCATTGTTTTACTATACCTACGGACAACAATATCAGGGAATGCATGGGGCAATAAGCTGGTATAAAGGTAAACCAAGCATAGGTGGCCGGTATGTATTTTGGGGTAATTCGGAAGATCGTAGCGCAGAAACTCAGGATGTGATTGCTCAACGATTAGCTGATTTATTAAATACCCAATCAACCGACATCCATTCAGAAGAAGGATACAGTCTGGTTCCGGTTCACATCTGGACAATGAATCCACATGATGTAGCAAACGTTATCAGTAAACTTAATCCTAATATCCGGGTTGTTGCTCCTGATGAATTCGTTTGGCTGATTAAGAAAAATATTGGTGGTTTGCCAGTAGGAACAGGTAACGGGCTTAATGCTGAGTATTATAACGATAATATTTTTGGAAATTTAACAGATGCAAAGGTCGATAACAAAATTGATTTTGACTGGGGATTGAGTACTCCAACGAATTCAACAACATTCTCAGCGAAGTGGACAGGACAGATTCAACCTCTATATTCCGATGATTATACATTCTTCATCACTTCTGACGGAGGCACCAAACTTACGGTTAATGGTTCTGTATTATTCGATTCATCAGATGGAGAAAGCACCACTACCAAATCAGGCAACATAACACTTTCAGCCGGCGAAAAATACGATATCAGTATTGAATATGCCGAAGGTTCTGGTAACAGTATGTGTTTATTAGAATGGGAAAGCGTATCACAACTTCGTCAAATAGTGCCATTCACGCAGCTCTATGCACAGCCTATCTCAACAACTGGTGTTGTTACAGTTTATGACGAAACAAATAACAATGGATTTTCTGCCGGATTAAAAATCGGAACCTATACTGAAAGCCAATTAGCTGAGCTGGGTATGTCGTCTGATGAAATATCATCCATTCAATTAATGGAAGGATTTAAAGCCATTCTGTTTGATGAAGATAACTTTGCCGTTGACTCTATTGAAATCACTTCTGATGAAGCTGATCTATCAGCTATTCTTATGAGTGATAATACTTCTGACTGGAACAACAGAACAAGTTCAATAAAAATCAGAGCCAATGGTGATCCTACAATCTCAGGTGCATTCTTCCTCAAAAATAAATCCAGCAATTACTACATGGATGTTCGAGGAGGCGAATCTGCAACCGACTATAACACAACGATTCAACAATATAGTTTTCTGAATAACAACAACCAGGTTTTTCATTTTTTCCATAAAGGAGATGGTGTTTATGAGTTGATGGCTCGCCACAGTAAAATGATGGTTTCAATAGCAAAAACAAGTATAGAAGAAAATGCCAACGTTCATCAGTGGAAAGACTTCGGATCTTTAAGTCAGAAATTTATTGCTGTTCCGGCTGGCGATAATACATATAAGTTTGTTTCAATCTATAGTGGAAAAGTAATTAATGCTGCAAGTAATAGCATTGAAGCCAATGTTCAGATGAACAGTAACATTGATCAGGATTTAGGAAAATGGATATTACAAGAGACAATAAATCGCGAGGGAACTGGAAATGGTTTGAAAGGTGAATATTTTAATGGTACCAATTTCTCATCGTTACAATACACCCAAATAGATCCGCAAATTAAATTTGATTGGGGTGAATCAACCCCGGGAGCACCAGTTAGTATTGACAATTTCTCTGTAAGATGGACCGGATATATAGAACCACGTTATTCGGGAACTTATACATTTTACATCGACAGTGACAATGGAAGACGATTATGGGTTAACAATCAGCTGGTAATTGATAAATGGATTGGCGACTGGGGAACTGTTTATACAGGAACCATTTACCTGCAGGAGATGACAAAATATGATATCAAATTAGAATATTTTGAAGAAACAGGTGGAGCTAATATCAAATTTTACTGGAGCAGTAGTAAAGAGGTTAAGGAAATAGTACCACAAAGTCAGTTATATTCTGAATTACCTACAGAAATTTCTAATAAGCCAACTACCGGGTTAAAAATATACCCAAATCCGGTTTCTAACACATTATTTATTGATGCATTGAATGAACCAACTCAATTGGAAATTTACAATCTACAAGGATGTAAGGTATTGCAATCACTCGGAAAATCAATCAATACAGAATCACTAGCTAAAGGTATGTACTTCTTAATGATTCATTCCGATGAAGTACCGCAAACCTTCAAATTCATAAAAAAATAATTAGTTGAGTAATATTTAATATTGAACCAATCAGATATTCAACAAACATGATTATCTGGTTGGTTTTCTTTTTATCAATCGTTTATTCATTTTCTTATGAGCAAATTAAGGTCTCATATTGTATTGGGTATATCAATAATATTGAATTAAACAGCTAATACATTTACTATGATCCTTAAAAAATCTACTACTCAATTATTAATCTTTATCATCCTTCAATCATGCTATTGGGGCTATTCAAATGCTCAAACGCAGCCACTTCAGGACGGCAGTATTTATACCATTGAATCTGTTAAGTCGGGTAAAGTAATGAGTGTTGAAAATTCATCATTAAACGATGGTAGTAAAATTGTAATCTGGACTGATACACAATCAGATGCTCAAAAATGGAAATTAAAAAAGATTGATGATAACACTTTCAATTTAGTAAATCTGGCAAGTAATTTAGTTGTTACATCTAACAGCGGAGGTGCAGTGCAGAAAGCTGATTTCAGCAGCAGCATTGCAAAATGGCTAATAACTGATTCTGGTAATAACGACAATACGTTTTACATACAACTTCAACCTGTTCAAACTTATTCTTTATGCATAAAAGAGACAACAGCTGAAGGTTCGCCTGTACAATTAAGTCAATTAACCACACCTGAGAAATGGAAATTTACCATTCAGGAACCATCTAATTCGGCTCCTTCAACCGTTGCAACAACTGAATCTTTTGATGCATGGATAAATACATATTACGAACCAAGAGGCGACAATGAGGTATTTATTAACGAAGGTTTCTGGGGCAACGCAGAAATGCTTGAGATCGTTGATGATGCTTTTGAAGTCACCGGTAATTTTGACTATATACTTCTTTTCAAGGAAATGTACAATGAATTTGTAACCCGGGAAGGAACAGACTGGAGTTGGAATGAGTATAATGACGATATAACATGGATGTGTTTGGCTTGTTTGAGAGCTTATAATTTTACAGGAACAACCACCTATTTAAATGTAGCTAAGGCTAACTTCGACATGATGTATGAAAGAGCTCATACTGCAGATGAATTATTAGGAAATGGTTTAATATGGAAACAAGGCACCCGAACCAAAAATGCATGTATTAATGGCCCGGCAATGGTAGCATGCTGCTACCTGGCAAAGGCAACGGGCGACAACACCTACTATGACAAAGCCATTGAACTTTTTGAATGGTCAAAAGGTCGTTTGTTTGACACCAACGATGGCCATGTTTTTGATGCCTATTATGTAAACGAAACAGGTGAGGTTAATACCAATTATTGGGCATCGACCTATAACCAGGGTACATATCTGGGGGCAGTTACAATGCTGTATCAATACACTAAAGACATTGAATATTTAAAACATGCCAATCAAATTGCTAATTATACCCGAAACATGTTTAATAACTCAGTAATTAACACCGAAAGTGGCAATGACCTGGAAGGATTCAAAGGAATATACATGAGATATGCCCGCAAATATCTGCAGGAATTTAACCGGGCAGATTATATTCCATGGTTGCAGCTAAATGCAAAAGTAGCCTACAATAATCGCAACAGCCAGGGTATTATTCATACACTGTGGGGAACCAAAACTTCAGAAACAGACTTACCAAAAGCTTTCAGTGCTTCTACGGCTGTTTCATTGCTAATGAACTGTCCTATATCATTAGATACCGAACAAGATCCTTATCAACCAATATTACCTCAGGATTTTGATGCCATAGCAAGTTCTTTTATGGTTGACGGACCAGCCAGTGACAAATCATTACAAATAAGAAACAATAATTGGGTAGGTTTTCATAATCTGAACTTTGGAACAACCGGTCCATCACAAATTGATTTATATATTGCTTCGGGCAATAATACAGGAACCATAGAAATAAGGCTTGATAATGAAAACGGTGAGCTGATCGGAACTGCTGATATAACACCTACTGCTGATTACAACACTTATGAAACTATTTCATGTAATGTGAATAATATTAAAGGTCTTCATCATATATACCTGGTTTATAACGGAACTGGCAGCAGTTGTTATTTAAATCAATTTGTTTTTATTAAATCAACAAATCCAGAGAGAGGAAACGGCCTTTTAGGAGAATATTACAATGGTAGTAGCTTCAATACGCTAATTTCAGAGCGTATCGACCCAAACATATACTTTAATTGGGGCACAGCCTCTCCCCTTTCAGGTATTAATAATGACTATTACTCGATACGTTGGACAGGTCAAATAGAACCTCTCTATTCTGACGAATACACATTTTATATTACATCAGATAATGGTCGACGCGTTTGGGTTGATAACCAGCTGATCATCGATAAATGGATATCTGACTGGGATATTGAATATTCTGGAAAAATAACACTTAATGCTGGACAGAAATATGATATTAAAGTAGAATACTTTGAGGCAGTAGGTGGAGCTAATATAAAATTAGAATGGGAAAGCCTGCAACAAGTAAAAGAAATCATTCCTTCTTCACAATTATTCCTTCCTGAAGATAACAGTACTGATGTTTCTTCTTTAAACAAAATAGAAGAAATCAGAATTTATCCAAACCCTGCATCCGAGATTATTAACATCAAGGGTAATGAGGCTATTCATTCTGTTTTAATAACAGATATGAATGGTTCTGTGGTTTACTCTGATAAAAACATGGATAATAGTAGCTTACAAATTAATATCGGCAATTTATCAGCTGGTGTTTATATTATTCATCTTCAGACTAAGAATCAATTGAGTCAAAAGATAAAATTCATCAAAAAATAAGTTGATCTATAACATTTAAGTAAATATTTGAACGAAGGACATTTGTGTTCTTTTAATCTTATACACTCTTTTTTTCATGAAATTAAAATCATTATCAACATTACTTTTCATTGTTCTTGGAAGTCTTAACTTTCAATCATTCAGCCAGATTTGGACAATGAAAGAAGCAGAATTACCAACGCAATGGATGAAAGATATCGATATCAACCATCCTCTGCCTGAATATCCTCGTCCTCAATTAGTAAGAAACGACTGGGTGAACCTTAATGGTTTGTGGGAATTTGAACCGGGAAAAGCCGATGATACAACACCAGTTGGAAAAACACTGTCGGAAAAAATTCTGGTTCCTTTTCCTGTAGAATCAGCTATCTCTGGAATAAAAGAACACTATGACAGACTGTGGTACCGTAGAGAATTTTCAGTGCCAAAAAATTGGAAAGGAAAAAGAATCATTCTTCATTTTGGTGCTATTGACTGGGAATCTGAAATTTTCATTAATGGTGAGAGTGTTAAGCTACATCGTGGCGGTTACGATGCCTTTGATGTGGATATAACTTCGTTCCTCAAAAAGGGAGACAAACAGGAACTGATAGTACGTGTTTTTGATCCAACAGAAAAACAGGGTATTCCAAGAGGAAAACAAGAGAATCCACCTCATGGATTATTAATCATGTATACACCAATTACTGGTATATGGCAAACAGTTTGGATGGAAGCTGTGGACAAAAACGGTATTGAAAAAATAAAAATGACACCCAATGTCGATGAGGAAAAACTGACTCTTCAAGTACTACCTTACAATGAAAATTTAGATAATATAACCATAGAGGCAAAAGTACTGGATAAAGGTAAAGTAGTTTCTTCCGTAGAATCGATGCCGGGGACAGATATTATTCTACCTGTTCCAAATACTAAATTATGGTCACCTGAAACTCCATTTCTGTATGATCTGGAAATTGCGATTAAAAGAAAAGATAAAGTTTTGGATAAAGTAGATAGCTATTTTGCAATGCGTAAGGTGGGTATTAAACAACAGGATGGAAAAACCAAAGTATATCTTAATGATAAAATTGTTTATAACTATGGTCTTTTAGATCAGGGTTACTGGCCAGATGGATTGTATACGGCACCTACCGATGAAGCTCTTCGTTACGATGTAGAAATACAAAGAAAGCTGGGTTATAACATGGTTCGCAAACATTTGAAAGTAGAACCAATGAGATGGTATTATTATGCTGATAAAATGGGCTTAATGGTATGGCAGGATATGCCTTCTGTTAATTCATATATCCATCATAAACCAAAGATTGATACCCTTCAATTCCAGAAAGAATACATCAGAATGGTTGAGGGCTTGTATAATGTACCATCCATAACCAGTTGGATCATTTATAACGAACTTCAGGGACAGAAAACAGCCGACGGAATTAATCCAACCACAAGAATGGTTGAATTAACCCGCAAACTGGACCCTACCCGATTGATAAATGCAGCCAGCGATAATCATCATCATGATTATGTAGGTGACATTCTGGATTATCACTCTTATCCTCCCCCAAAAATTATTGAACCAAACTATGGTATGGCGGGTGTTTGTGGTGAATTCGGTGCCATAGCACTGGAAGTGCAGGGGCATGAATGGAAGCCGGGTGAAGGTGTTGGAATGCTGAAAGTGAACTCCCAAGATGAATTGGAAGAGATCTATGATGAGTATGTTCATATGCTTCTACAATACAAAACACAAAACCATATGAGTGGAGCCGTTTTTACGCAGTTAACAGACGTGGAACAAGAGGTTAACGGACTACTTACTTATGATCGAATACCTAAAGTTGATATTGATAAAATAAAAGCTTTAAATGAGAAACTTATTTATCAGGATGTTGAAAAAACTGAGTATTTTTTAAGCGATGCTATTTCAAAACCCTGTGAGTGGAAATACACCAATAAAGAACCAGAATCTGATTGGCAAATACAATCTTTTAATGATTCAGAATGGCAGATTGGTTTAAGTGGTTTTGGTAATGGAAATCCTCCTAATTCAAATGAACAAACCAACTGGAATACAACTGATATCTGGTTAAGAAAAACCATTGATATTCGTGAACTTTCAACCGAAGAGTTAGATAAACTAACCATGGTTGTTTATTACGACGAAGACTGTGAGATATACATTAATGGTGTTTTGGCAGCATCAGAACAAGGCTACGTATCGAATTACAAAACAATTAAGATCAGTGACGAAGCCTTGAATGCAATTAAACCCGGTAAAAATGTAATTGCAGTTCATTGCAAGCAAACAACAGGCGGGCAATATTTTGATATGGGATTAAAACTGGTTACTTATACCCAGAGACCTATAGAAAAGTAAAATACTTTATAAAATTGAATTGTTGCTGATCAAAAACACGAACAGCAACAATTCAAAATTCTTTCTTAAAAATTAAAATTGAAATTATTCATTGGCATTTGAAATCCCATAATCAGGGTAGATAAACCGATAACGGCCATTCCAATTCCCAGAATCATGACAAAGATTCCAATCCATCTTATAACTTCTTTCATCTTTTCATAGCTATACCTCTCTATTAAATCTTCAGGAATAGGTTTTCGAATAAGAGTTGACAGTACCGTTTCAAAATGATTTTTAAGCAGAATGCCTAGTCCAATTAACAATCCGGCTTTAGCCAGCGATGTAAGGAATGTGATAAATAAAATAAACTTCATAAGTATATAAAATTGGTTTAGTTCTTCGATTTATATTTCTGTAAAACTTCGTTCCATGGCAAAACCTTTTTGTCAGATGCCCATTTTAAGTACATCTTTTCCATTTCAATAACTTTATCAGGCATTGATTCTACCAGGTTATGCATCTCTGTTCTGTCGTTAACCATATCATAAAGTTCCCACTGGGCTGTTTCATTATTTTTCCATTTTGAAACCAACTTATAGTTCCCTAATCGTACTGCTTTATTCCCTTCATGCTCCCAAAAAATAGGTTCTGTATGGATTTCCTTTTCATTACCCTTAACAACCGGCAAAAAGCTCTTGCCAGAATGAGGGGGTATACTTTTTCCATTATAATCTTTGGGATAAGTTGCACCGGTTGCATCCAGAATGGTAGCCATTATATCTGGTAAAAACCCATATTGAGAAACCAACTTTCCCTTTACATTTGCAGTAGTCTGTTGCGGCCAATGAACGATTAATGGAGTACTAATTCCTCCTTCGTGTACCCAGTGCTTATATTCTTTAAAAGGAGTATTTGATAGATTGGCCCAGGCCTTACCGTAAGTGAGGAAATAACCCTCTTTTGTTCCCAATTGAGATGCAGGACCTCCTCCTAACATACCTCCTATTTCGCAGCCTCCATTATCGCTCAGAAAAATGATTAATGTGTTATCCAGCAAGTTATTTTGTTTGAGATAGTCTGTCAGTTTCCCAATATTATAATCCATCTGATCAATCATGGCAGAATAAATGGCTCTTCGAAGATCCATTTCATTTTTCTTATCCTCCGAAAGCGAATCCCAGTCAATACCATCATCACCGGATAATAACCAATTATCATCTATTATACCCAGTTGCTTCATTCGATCATATCTCTCAGATCTCAATTTCGACCAACCTTCTTTGTAGTGACCTTTATATTTTTCAACAATTTCTTTGGGAGCATTTAAGGGCCAATGAGGAGCTGTATAAGCCAGATATAAGAAAAATGGCTTGCCTGATTCTTTCTCCGATTCATCAATAAACTGAATAGCATTATCGGTAAAGGCATCAGTAGTGTAGTAATTTTCATCATTTATTGAGATGGTATCATTCATATACACTATACCTCTGGGATATTGTGGCTTGAAAAAATTGGTAGCTCCAACGATACATCCATAAAACTTATCAAAACCTCGCTGTAATGGCCATTTAGTCGAATCTGAAATGCCCAAATGCCATTTTCCTGTCATCAGGGTTGAATACCCCGACTGTTTAAGAACCTCAGCAATGGTAACACAATTATGATTTAAAAATCCACGGTATTCATCAACGTCCAAATCGTGCTGTTTGAAATTTTCAGGAGTATTAGTCATATGACCAATTCCGGTTTGATGGGGATAACAACCAGTCATTAAGGATGCACGTGTAGGGCAGCAACGGGCGCCATTATAAAACTGAGTAAACCTTACCCCTTCATTAGCTAACTTATCAATATTGGGTGTTTGAACATCTCCCCCGTAACATCCAATATCGGAATACCCCATATCATCGGCCATGATAAGAATAACATTTGGCCTTTGCTGTTTTTGTTTCTCTGCACAAGCACTTAGGATAGCAATAACTGTAAGAAAAAGAATTTTTATGACTGTAACGGGATATCTCATATTCATGAATTTTAGTTATTCATAATTTACTACTTAATACCTTCAGGCTGTTTCAACTGAAAATGACGTCCTTCTTTTTGTGCCTCAAACTCCTTTTCCGAATCAAGTTCAGAGCCCGGATCACTTTGTTCGTCCATCCATTTACTTAATTCTTTGGCCAACTTCTTTTGGATAGATGTGTAATCTTTTTGCCCTGCCAAATTGATTCTTTCATATTTATCTTGCGAAGTATAATATAATTCCTCTTCAGGTCGGAGCATATAGTTAGAAACACGATTAAAATCTTCTTCGCTGCGCGTAATATTTAACATCCACGACGACCAATAACCTGAATGTACCGGATGTCCCATTAAATGCTTTTCTACATAAATATTTTCATGATTCAGATTATGGACATAATGAAATTCTCCATTGGTAATGGAACGAATCGGATATGATGGTCCTTCGGGATAATTGTTATGCATAAAATAAGCGTAATCACGATGATGATCAGTTTCACCTTTTAAAACAGGTAAAAAGCTTGTACCATCAAACCCAGATTGTTTATTACCCAATGCATCCAATAAAGTAGGCAAAACATCATTATATTGAATCAATGCATCTGTTCTGCTACCCTGTTTAGTAACCCCATTCCACTTAACTACAAATGCAGTATGAACTCCATTATCGTAATTGGTCCATTTACAATAAGGAAATTGCGCCCCTTGCTCCGAAGTAAAAATGATTATTGTATTATCATATACATTCGCTTTTTTAAGCATGTCAATGGTTTGACCCACCTGTTGATCCAAAACTTCAATTTCGGCCAGGAACTTTGAATAGGCAATACGTGTTTCCTTTGTATCAACAAAGTACGGAGGCAAAATCAAACTATCCGTATTAAAATGTGATGGATCACCAACCGTCCAGGGAACATGTGGACATGTTAACGCTGTAACTAAACAAAATGGTTGGCTGTCATCGCGGGTAACAAAATCATGCATTCCTTTTGAATCGTATTTAGCAGTATTACTCACACAATTTCGCTCTACTCCTTCAACTAATTCAAATGGAAAAACACTTTTCATCGGATTAATATGCAATTTACCTGCAATACCTGTTCTATAACCAAGTTCACCTAAATATTGAACAATGCTTTGAGTTCCTTCCCGAGCCTGAGCATGATTCCAGCAAACCCCACTTTGTGTTGGATACAGACCTGTGTACAACTCAGAACGACTGGGTGTACACATCGACATGGTTACGTATGCTTTGTTAAACGTTAAACCTTCTGATGCAAGTTTATCAATGGCTGGTGTATTAACATTTTTACCCCCATAAAGCGCTAACTCGTTATGCGTACAATCATCGGCTATGATGATAACGATATTAGGCTTTTTATCTTGAGAATAAACAGATAAACAAGACCATAAGCAAAGAAACAGATTTAGGGATAAGGATTTTTTCATTTAATAGGTGTTTAATTAAATATAATCTAAAGTATACATCAGACTAATATTAAAGAGTAATATTAGTCTGATGATCTATTTGTTCAGGCTTTTATTCTCCGTTTAAGCGAATCCTTTTAGGAGTATCTTTCAGAAGATTCCTTTTTTTGCTGTGATAACAAATTATTTACCCTTCGCCAGTTGCAAGGTTACTCTACCAAACTAAACTAAATTACTACCACCTGAGAATTTACAACGTCCTTATCTGATTCAATTTTTATAATGTATGTTCCTGCCTTCATTCTTTTGCGATCAAAAACAAATTCGGTTTCTTCCTGATTTCGTTTACCTGATTGCATTAATTTACCAGCCTCAGAATATAATTTGATCTGACATTTTCCTAAATCTGATTCACTAAAATTAATGTGAATGGAATCATTTGTTGGATTAGGATAAATTTTAATTTTATGATCTGATGAGACGTTTTTTAATTCTGTAGCCGATGAGCTTATCACTTTAATATCGTCCCATTTTGCCAAAGCAGAATAGGTTCTGACTCCAATACTACCCGAAGTAAATGATGCATCATTAAATTCTATTTTTGGAGAGGTCATATCATTAACAAATATCTTTAGATTATTTCCTTCGGCAATCACCCTGATATTATACCATGTATCGTTATTAATTGTATTAGATATAATTTTTAAAGCCTGCCAACCTCCATTGGCCTTCCCTAATATCAATTCATTTCTTTCGGCGCTCAAGCCAAAATAATAACCATTATAATCGTCCGGATTAAATGAAAGATCACTGGCTCTGAAGATGATTCCTGCATCGCCGGTATTCCCAACCTGCATTCTTACATCCAATGTAAAATCGGCAAAAGAAGTGGCTGACTGAATAGCTTTCGATCCAGGTGTACCAACGGTATTGGTCGAAATCAACTCATTATTTCTTGTCATAAAACTACCACTGTATTCAACCCATCCTTCGTAATTACCATCATTAAAATCATCTTCAAATGTTTCTGTCAACAACTGACTTTCACCAATTACAGGAAAACAGGTTACTCTAATATTCTCTGCGCCAAACGGAACCAATTCAACCTGTTCAGTTGCATAATCAGATGAAACAGATCCAAAAGGAGGATCACTTGCCATTAAGCCGTTAATTGTATATTTCCACTTATCCGTTTTTTTGGCATTTACGGTTAAGGTAATTGGAGTTGTCGATTGCAAAAATGGGTTTTCCGGCATTGTGTGTTGGTTAACCGTAATCGAATTTTCGGGGTTATTCTTATCCAGGATTAAGGCATAATTCCAGGCTGTTTGTGGCAACACTTCATATTCTTTAAAACCATTTCCAAAATCATTCTTAACCGACCAGTTTTCATCAATCTTTAATGAGTAAACTATTGGACCGCGTTGAACACTTACCGACTGATTAACTTCATCATTAATGACAATTTCCATTGGTAAACTTAACTCAACCACATCATTATTACTCCAGGTTCTGTCGATGGTATAAAATTCACCAGAAACTACATTTGTCTGAGCTAGACCATTAACCGTTATCTGAGGATTTGAACACCACTCAGGAATCCTTAACTTCAATGGGAAAGCAACATTCTCTGAACTTGTTAATTCAAACACCAAAGATTCAGCAAAAGGATAATTTGTAGTTTCTTTGATTGTCACCTCAACATGATCAGCAACCATAGCCGTTACTTCACTAGGTCCGTAAGCCAAGGCAGCCAATCCATTATCGTTGGTCGCTGCCCACATAGTTTTTACATAATAAGGCCAACCCATATGTAAATTAAAACGACAACAGCCATAACCTGAATACGGACCTGGCATCAAACCATTATTATATTGTTGTCCAAAGCCATGATGACCATCAGCACTCTTTACCTGGTTTGCCTGTGTATAATACTGTAAACCTTTAAAATCTTTGCTAACCCCACCTGGTAAAGCATTAAATGCAACCTTTTCCAACTGGTCACCAACACTAACATCACCAGTTATCATTTGTACTGTCTCACAGCTTTGCATCTGCTCAACAATACTACACATTTCCAACCCGGTTAATGATGATTTACCTGCCAGCATTTCATTACCCGACTGCATACCTTCAGGTTGTCCATGATCATGCATTAAATGTTCAGTTCCTTCTGTAAATGCTATTTTATCATTATCACTTTGCGATTTCTGGTAATAAATAGCCGGCATTTTAATTCCCTGAGGAACATTCACATTATGTTTTGGATAGAAATCACCAACAAAACCATTGAAATAATTTGCCTTCAAAATATTTGTCCAGTCGTAGGCCTGAGCTTCCAACTTATCAGCTAATTCCAATAGAAACTGGTCACCCGTGCGATTGTAAAGCCATAAAACAATCTCCATATTGTCACCGGCACGTGCTTTTCCCCAATAAATCAGTGGAACCTCATCCAGATGGTTTAACTCATATTGAAAATACTTGGTAAAGAATGGCAAAACTCTTGCATCCTGAGTAGCATCATAATAATCGCGGATTGCATAGAGCATTGGCATACGAGGCCACCATTCCGTATTATTTGGCGGACCAAAAAATCCATTCTCATCCTGACTATTTAATGACCAATCAATCCACTTTTGAGTGCGATTTTTTAGTGTTTCGTCGTTTAAAGTATAAGCCAGAGCTATTAATCCTTTTACATAATATGGAGCTCTCTCCCAACTATTTCCGGTACCACCTAACCAATCACAACCTGCTCCCAGGTCATCAGCACTTCTATACAATGTCTCAGAATAACCTGTCAATCCGTCTTTTTGAAGTTCCAATTGTTTCAATAGCCATCCATCAGCTTTTATAGAGCCCAAAGGCAAGGCATAAAAAGGAACATCAATCAAAGGTGATTGATTGGTGATGTAATTATTGTTCTGAGAATTGACATGAATTACATTTAAAGAAGCTACCAATAGAAAAAGTAGTTTGGAGAATAAAAATTTCATTGAATTGGATTTAGATATTTAACTGCTTTTAATACAAAAAGAAAAGTGTTTTTACTCATTAAGCATAGAAAATAAAAAAAGGGTGCTAAATGGATCTACAACCATTTCAGCACCCCCATTTCAAAAAATGATACTTATAAAAAAGAAGCAAACGACAACTTCTTTTTTATAAAACGAATCGATCATTTTTTATAAAACTTTATATTCTGCACTATCCCACCATCATTCACTTTTAGAACATACAAACCCGTTTTCAAACCTGAAACATCAACATGATCAATCTGACCTTTTATTTGTTGCATTTCCTCACCTTTCAAATTTATGATACTTGCATATGCATCACTTGAAAGTTCTTTAGATATGGTCATCGTATCCTCAACAGGGTTGGGATAAAGATTTAAATCATTTAAAATTTTATGATTATTAATAGCTGTTGGATATTGATAATCCAGACTGCGTAATGATAATCCAACATCCATAAATTGGCCACCGGCAGTTTGATTACAATGTACAGCAATTAAATTAGTTCCGTTTTCAATCAACGCAGCTTTCGCTTCAGCAGATATCGGTACCGTAATATATTTGGTTGTATATCCTGTTAAAGAAGTTGCTAAAACTCCATTAATATATACTTCACAAGCTTCATCATGATGAATATACAAATACACATCATCCATATTAACAGATGATAAATCACCTAATTCAAACTGACGACGCATCCAGATGTTATTTGTATTCCACTCTGTTCCAATAACAGCTCCTGGAGTTCCATAAGTTCCAAAACCACCATTACCAGTTGACCAATGACTATCGGTGTAGGTTGTTTGATACCAGGTTGTAGCAGGTTGATCAGTTCTGTATTTCCATACCTGTGGTGATTTTTCTGAAGATGGCACTAACTCATAGATGTAAATATTATTGTTGATTACCTTTTGGTTAGCAGCAAATATTCTACTCATTTCTGCTTTATCCAAACGGTCATAAGTCATTAACCCATTCAGCTCAATTTCAACATCCGTAATCTCAGTATAAACACCAGCGCTCAACCCATTATTGGTCTTATATACTGTAAGCTGATCCATATACTCCTCATAAGTTGAAAGATATTCTTCTTCGTTATCAACAGTAATATATTCCATAAGTCGAGATGGATCCCAAAGATGGCCATCGATATTGTAACCAATACCCCCAAACTCACCACATGCACGAACTTGTGTAGAGGATTCAGGCGCTGTTGGAGGAGGATAAGCATGATAATCTAGAATGTGTCCTGCATTTTCGAATGGACCACCACTTCCCTGGTTAACCATGCGAGTTGGATCCATTTGCATTACCATATTCACTAAGTTAGTCACATCATGTTGTCCCTGGTATTCGTTAAATACAACCCACATAACAATACTTGGGCTGTTCCAATGCTCTTCTACCATTTGAATCAACTCAGTTTCGAATGCAGCATCTTCTCTCGGTTGAGGATTCGACGTGTAAGAATTCATCGAAGGCATATCCTGCCATACCATAACACCCAACTTATCAGCCCAATAATACCAACGTTGTGGTTCAACTTTTATATGCTTACGAACCATATTGAAACCATAAGCCTTTATTTTCTCAATATCTGATTTAAGCGCTTCATCGGTAGGTGCTGTGTATAATCCATCAGGCCAGAATCCTTGATCCAATGGTCCTAAGTGAAACAGGAAAGCATTATTCAGATACAATTTTTGAATACCTTCCTCTTCAACCATAGCAATTTTTCGCATACCAAAATAACTGCCTATCTGATCAAGAACAGCGCCATCTTTTTCGATGGTAATATCAATATCATATAAGAAAGGATCCGTTGGAGACCACAATTTAGCATTCGGCACTGAAATATTAAATGATTCATTAGCATTTGCTGTTTGAGTTGAAACAGTTGTTTCACCATCTTTTACTACGGCAGTAACTGTAACACCAGTTGCAACACCTTCAGTGTTCACTGTTAGATTTAATACACTTTGATCGATATCAGGAACCATTTTTATGGTTTGAATATTTGTATCAGGTACAGGCTCTAACCAAACAGTTTGCCAGATTCCAGTTACCGATGTATACATGATACCACCCGGATACAATGTTTGTTTACCTCTTGGAAAACCTTTGCTGTCTGTAGGATCATAAACCAAAACGGCTAATTCCTGATCACCTGATGCTGTTAAAGCATCTGTAATATCAAACGCAAATGAATCATATCCACCTTGATGTGTTCCAACAGTAGTACCGTTGACAATAACTTTACACAGATAATCAACTGCTCCAAAATGCAATTTTATTCTTTGCCCATTCCAATCTGTTGGAACAGTAAAACTTTTCTTGTACCATAAATATTCATGATACTCCATGATACCCGAAATAGCAGATTCAATAGCAAAAGGAACCAATACTTCATGTGCAAGGTTTCCAGCAGGAGTTGATTCACTAATTGAGTAAGCCGGTTGATATTGCCAAATACCATTCAGATTCTGCCATTGCTCTCTGACCATCTGAGGTCTTGGATATTCAGGCAACACATTTGCAGGATCGATGTCATTCGAAAAAGAAGTCATCAGCGGAGCCTGCTTCATTTGCCAGGGTGTTTGCGCCACTACACTGAATGGCAACAACACCAGCATTAAATAGATTATAAATTTCATAAAAGATTCTTTAGTTATTGATTAATTAATAATTATAATTCTTTCCTTTTCACTCCTTCAAAAGTGATTTTTACAGGTTGTATGTATCCATTGTCATCAAATGTTAGTTTATCAACACAGGTTACACGGTGATTGGCATCTGTTTCGCCCAGTGGTCTTCGATGATAAACTATGTACCAATTGTCTTCTCCCGGGATTTGAATTAATGAATGATGACCTGCACCTGTAGCCACTGTAGGATCTTGCTTTAAAACAACGCCAATGCGTTTAAATGGTCCAAATGGTGAATTGGCAATTGCATAGGCCACCTGATAATGAGGACCACCCCAACCACCTTCGGACCACATAAAATAGTATTTGCCATTGCGGATAAACATAAATGGACCTTCGACATATCCCTCAGGTGTAATTTCTTTAAAGATGGTTCCATCTTCATAAGGTATAAATCCGGTAAAATCATCTTTCATCTTAACAATATTACAGTGTCCCCAACCACCATAAATCATGTAATACTGACCATCTTTATCATGAAAAATAAACTGATCAATGGGCTGCGCTCCGTTATGAATTTTATCCAACAGAGGTTTACCCAGGTAGTCTTTGTATGGTCCTTCAGGCTTATCTGCTATTCCAATTCCGATACCTCCGGGCTGCTCGTTGTTTTGTATATCATTGGCAGCAAAAAACAGAAAGTATTTATCATCTTTTTTAATGATTGCAGGAGCCCACATGGCATATTTGGCCCATTTAACCTCAGTTGTATCTATTATACTTTTATGCTTCTTCCACTTAACTAGGTCTTTTGATGAAAATGCATCCATAAAAATCTGCTCATGATAGGGAGCTGAGTAGGTAGGGAAAATCCAGTACTCATTATCAAATATTATTCCTTCCGGATCGGCATACCAACCTTTAAAGACAGGATTACCTGCTGTTTTCACTTTTTGCGCCGAAGCACTTACAACAAATGCTAACAAAACAAATCCCAGAATATAAATCTTTTTAAAATCCATTATTATTTTTTTATTGCTTTTCAGACACACTAAATGGTCTGTCTATTAATTCAATACCTCTTTCCCGATTGGGTTTATCCCCCATCTCAAAAATCATCTTACCCCCTTTAATGATATCCTGATAACTTAAATAATTCCTGGTATAATTTTGGCCATTGAGTTGAGCTGACTGAATAAAAACATTATCAGCACTGTTATCTTTGGCTTCTATAACGAATTGATTTCCATTTTCAAGCGTTATGGTAGTTTTCTTAAAAACCGGACTACCCATAACATATTGATCTGTCCCCGGACATACACTGTAAAATCCCAATGCACTTAATACATACCACGACGATGTTTGCCCCTGATCTTCATCTCCAGGATAGCCATTTTCAGTTGAATTATATAACCTGCGCATTACTTCTCTGACTCTTTGTTGTGCCTTCCAGGGAGCACCGGCATAATTGTACATATAAATCATATGCTGAATTGGCTGATTTCCGTGGGCATACTGTCCCATTTCGGCCATTTCCATCTCGGTCATTTCATGTATTTTATAACCGTAAGTTCCTACATTGACTTTATTGGGAACCTCAAAGACAGAATCCATTTTAGCAACAAAAGAAGCATCACCACCCAGTAAATCAATCAAACCTTTTGGATCATGAAAAACCGACCACAAATAATGCCAGGCATTACCTTCGGTATAAGGACCACCCCATTCATATGGATCAAAATCTGATTTCCATTCTCCTCTGGCATTTTTACCTCTCATAAAACCCACAGATTGATCAAATAGGTTTTTATAATTATACATTTGCTTGCCAAATACTTCGCTGTAGAAAGTATTATCAACAGCTTCAGCTAGCTGATATCCACAAAAATCATCGTATGCATATTCCAAGGTTTTTGCGGTAGCTTCACCATATTTTGGATAAGGAACATAGCCTAACACATAGTACTCTTTCCAACCATCCCGACCATTTGCAGGCCCCCATGGACCTTTATTTGTTGATTCGTGATAATAGGCTTCCAGGGCTTTTTGCGGATCAAACGTACGAATACCTTTTGCCCAGGCATCTGCCAATAGGGATATGGCATGATTACCAATCATGCTTCCGGCCTCACCAGGAAATGACCAGGAAGGCAGCCAGCCACATTGATCGTATGCATCCAACAGAGCTGCAACATATCTTCCATGCATCTCAGGATAAAGAAGGGCGTTTAAAGGAAACTGTGCTCTGAAAGTATCCCAGAACCCCGTATCGGTAAAAAAATATCCTTTGTGAATGTTTCCATCGTATGGACTGAAATAATATGGTTCACCATTTTGATCCAACTCATAAAACTTGCGCGAAAACAAGCTGGCCCTGAAAAAACAGGAATAAAAAGTTGCTTTATCCTCTTCTGAGTCGCCTTCAACAACTATTCGATTCAAATGATCATTCCAAATATCCCAGGCTGCTTCCTTTGTTTGATCTAATGATTTAAAACTGCCTAATTCATTTTTTAAATTAAGCTGTGCCTGATCAAAACAGATATACGATGAAGCAACTTTTGCCTGAACGCATGCTCCATCTTCGAACTGAATCCATGCACCCACACCTTTACCTTCCATCTCTTTTACTCCTTTCCAATTCTGATTAGTCTGATTTTCCCAGATACCATAAATCTTAAATGGTTTATCAAATTGAATGATGAAGTAGTTTTTGAAATTCTTCTGAAGTCCTCGTCCATTATGAACAAAGCCAAGAATCATTTGCTTCTCAGGCAAAATCTTAACCATGCTTTTACCTGTATATCCATCTAATGTAAGAAAGGATGATTGACCGGCAGGAAAAGTGAAACGCAGATGAGCTCCACGTTCAACCGGAGCCATCTCGGTGATTATCTCATTATCAAGCTTTACTTTGTAATAATGTGGCTTAGCTATTTCATTATCATGCGAAAAAGCTGCTGCCCGACCATACTGATTCAATTCCAATGATCCTGTTTCAGGCATCAATGAAAATACAGCATAATCATTGGTCCACGAACTACATTGATGAGCCTGCTGAAATCCCCGAATAGAATCCTTAAAAAACTGGTATTTCCATCCATCTCCATTAACACCCGTTTGTGGAGTCCAGGTATGCATTGCAAAAGGCATAGCAGTTGTTGGATATGTATTTCCTCTGGTCAATTCAAAACTCGAATTGGTACCTTGCAAAGTATTAACATATTGCACCAAATCCGGTTTCTGTTTGGCAAAAGAATCACACTCCCAAACAAAAAATAAAACAACTGCTATGAACAACTTAACATTCATGTAATCTTAGAATTTTCTAATACTTACTTATTTGAAAATGAATAAGGGAATGCTGATTTCTTGGATCCTCTTTTTTGATTCGGATCTTTAGTCATTTCGAATTCAATCGCTGCTCCATTCATCAAATCTTCGTACTTCAAATAGTTTTTATCGTACGCCTTACCATTCATCATCATCTTATTGATGTACACATTATCTTTTCCGTTTTCAGGAGCTTTTATTTCGATAGTCTTACCATTCTCAAGTGTTACGGTAATATTTTTAAATAATGGAGCACCCAAAACATATTCATCAACAGCCGGTGTTACAGGATAAAATCCCATTGAGCTGAAAACATACCATGCCGAGGTCTGACCGTTATCTTCATCACCACAATATCCATCTGCATTTGGATTATACAAGCGATCCATCACCTGACGAACCCAATATTGTGTTTTCCATGGTTGTCCGGCAAAATTGTATAGATAAATCATATGCTGAATAGGCTGATTACCATGCGCATAGTTACCCATGTTCATAATCTGCATTTCTCTTATCTCATGAATAACACCTCCATAGTATGAATCATCAAAAACCGGCGGAACAACAAAAACTGAATCCAACATGTTTACAAAGTCATCTTTTCCACCCATCAGATCGATCAAGCCCTGAACGTCATGAAAAACAGACCAGGTATAATGCCAGCTATTTCCTTCGGTAAAGGCATCACCCCATTTAAAAGGACTAAAAGGAGACTGAAAGGTTCCATCTTCGTTACGGCCTCGCATCAGTTTGCTTTCTTTGTCAAACACATTTTTATAGTTCATACTGCGTTTGGCATATATCTCAATCTCACTTTCGGGCTTACCCAATGATTTACCCAGCTGATAAATACAGTAATCGGCAAAAGCATATTCAAGTGTACGGGCAACATTTTCGTTTACTCCAACATTATAAGGAACATACCCCAATTTATTGTAATATTCTGCTCCAAAACGACCAACGGAATGCAAAGGCCCAACACTCTGTGTATTTTTCACAACAGCATCCCATAAGGCATCAATATCATAACCTCTACCGCCCTTTAACCAGGCATCAGCAACAATAGTAGCTGAGTTGGAACCAATCATACAATCGCGATGTCCGGGACTGGCCCACTCCGGCAACCATCCGCTTTCTTTGTATGTATTAGCCAATCCCTCCTGAATTTTTTCATTGAGAGAAGGATACATCAGATTAAAAAATGGAAAGACGGCCCGGAAAGTATCCCAGAATCCATTATCGGTAAACATATAACCAGGCAATACTTCACCATTATAAGGGCTGTAATGTACTACCTTGCCGTCTTTATCAAACTCGTAAAACTTACGAGGGAATAACAAAACTCTATATAAACATGAATAAAAGGTTCTCACTTGCTGCTCACTACCACCATCTACCTTGATACGTGACAATTCCTCATTCCAGACTTTTTCGCCTGCTGTTTTCAGCTCATCAAAACTATTATTGCCCAATTCATTCAGGTTTAACTCCGCTTGTTCAAAACTGATAAACGAAGAAGCAACTTTGGCATGAACCTGTTCACCTTTTGCTGTTTTGAAGCGGATAGCAGCACCTACATGATAATCTTTTAATTCCTTCACATCCGGAACTAGCTGATCTTTACTCCAAACATCACTTGTTTCAAATGCTTTGTCGAACTCTACTACGAAATAGTTCTTGAAATTCTCGGGCACTCCACCACTATTGCGTGTGGTATAACCAATAATCTTTTTCTCTTCAGGAATAAGTTTTATATATGATCCGTGATCAAAAGCATCAATCAATACATAAGACTGATCATTCTCAGGAAATGTAAAACGAAACATTGCTGCACGCTCAGTGGGTGTTATCTCAGTTGTTACATCATAATCGGCTAGATAAACCTTATAATAATGAGGTTTAGCTGTTTCGGCTTTATGCGAAAACCAACTCTCTCTGTCATCACCCTTTATCTTCAGATCTCCTGTTAACGGAAAAAGTGAAAACTGTCCATAATCATTAATCCAGGGGCTGGGTTGATGGGTTTGTTTAAATCCTCTTATCTTATAGGCATCATAGTTATAAACCCAACCATCTCCTATTCGCGAAGTCTGTGGAGTCCAGAAATTCATTCCCCAAGGCAATGCAATTGCAGGGTAAGTATTTCCAGCCGATAATTTAAACTCCGAATCGGTACCCATTAATGTGTTAACAAAATCTACAGGAGCATAATCCTGTGCCTTTACTCCGAATACGGATATATTAATAATCAGTAATAAAAGTGCGATTGATCTTTTTACCATTATTGACAAATTGTTTAAATAGCTGATTTTACAATGTGTTTTCATCTTTAATAAAACTTTAAGGGGATTTTTACTCATTCTAAAAGTTCAGAAAAAACCGATTCATTGTAAATAAATATTAGAAATCAATCATTATCCCACCCTTAGATTTTAATAGATACCTCTTAATTCTTAGTAATGAATTTGAATGAGTAAATAACACCTTCAAATTGTAATAAAAACAACCTGTTAATCTCAATTTTACAATTTAATAGATGAAGAAATTATACTTACTATTTACATTCATAGTGATCAGTTTTGCAGTATTGGCACAAGGTGTTTTTACCAATCCTCTTTCGCCGAATAGTCAGGCAGATCCATATGTAACCTATTACGAAGGTTTTTATTACTACACTTATACAACCGGTGATCATGTAGAAATCAGAAAATCAGCTACTCTTGAAGGAATTACAGCTGCACAGCCTGTTACAGCCTGGAGATCATGGGAAGAACCTGCCATGAACGGACCTTGCTGGGCACCCGAGCTACATCATATTAATGGCAAATGGTACATTTACACAACCGGTATTGTTCCCGGGACTGACCAGATGAGGGTTATTGTTTTGGAAGGTGATAATCCACAAGGCACATTTACCTATAAAGCCAATCTTGCCGGTGGAATTGATGCAACTATTTTAAAACATCCTGATGGTGGTTTATATATGATTTGGATGCGCCACGAAGGAACCTCCTTAACAAATATTTCCATTGCTCCAATGAATAGTCCCACTTCATTGGCAAGTGAATGGACTCAAATTTCATGGCCAAATATTGACGATTGGTATGACTGGGAGAAGCGTGATCAAAACTGTAACGAAGGTCCTCAGATAATTCAGCGAAACGGAAAAATATTTCTTATTTATTCGGCTAGTGCCAGCTGGACACAATGGTATTGTCTGGGTATGTTTACATGCAGCGATGGTAATGTTATGAATGCATCCTCCTGGGTTAAATCACCCGAACCTGTATTTCAAAAATCCGATGCCAATGGAGTTTATGGTGTAGGGCATGCTTCATTAACTATCTCTCCTGATGGGAAGGAAGACTGGATTTGTTATCATGGCATGAGTGCTCCCAATGCAGGCTGGGAAGGTCGCGAACCTCGTATCCAACGTTTTACATGGAATTACGATGGCACACCTAATTTTGGCATTCCGGTTGGTAACGGTGTTCCAATTGCAGTACCAGCCAATGGTAGGTTTGTAAAACTAGAATCGGCTAGGAACCCGGGATATTTTGTTCGTCATATGAGTTCGAGAGGACGCATTGATGCTGAGATCTCTATCCTTCCTGATTGCCAGTTCAAGATTGTTCAGGGATTGGCTGATGAAAATGCTGTTTCAATCGAAGCAGCTAATTTCCCGGGTCATTATCTTCGTCATCGAAACGGTGAGGTATGGATGGATGCCAATGATAACTCAACATTATTTAAAAATGATGCTAGCTGGTATCTTCGCACCGGTCTTTCTGATGATGAAGGAATCAGTTTTGAATCATTCAACTTCCCGGGAAGATACATTATTCAAAGAAATTCGTTACTCTACAATGAAGACCCAAATACTAACCTTAGCGATGCTACCTTCTTTGATATTACAACATCGGTTAATGGCGGTTTAAATATTGGCAATGATCTTTTTATAGAAGCCGAAAACTACTCATTATCAAATGGCGCAGTAAAAGAAACCTGCAGTGAAGGAGGATTAAACATTACTCTTAATTCGTACAAATACACGAGATATGAAGTTTTCATTCCCAAATCTGGTGAATATCAGGTTGAAGTGCGAGTAGTAAGTGATCAGAACGATCGTGTATTAAAGATGATGAATGAAAGTGGTTCGCAACTCTATAATGATTTTACGATTAACTCAACCGGAGGGCTGCAAAACTGGAACTCTGTTACAGCAAATGTAAATCTGCAAGAAGGGCTTCAAACATTCACCTTTATTACCAGCACAGGAGGTTTTAATATCAACTGGATCAAGCTCACTGAGAATCCAATCAGCACTGGAGTTAATGAATCTGAATTACCAAACACTGATGATTTGATTAAAATATATCCTAACCCTACAGATAACTTCGTTATGGTGGAAACCGGCAATCCTTTAAACATTACCATTTATGATATTAACGGACAAGCTGTGAAACAGGTGCATATTAATGAGAGTCAAAAAATTGACCTATCCTACTTAAGCCAAGGTATTTATTTTATTGTGGCTGAGGATCAAACTAAAAGAAGTACTCATAAACTAATCATCAATTAATAAATACCTATCCCTAATGAGAAAGCTACTTTTATTGATCATTTCAATCACCATTTTATATGGATGCACTGATAAAAAGCAAAAATCACCCAACATCATTTTAATTTTTATTGATGATATGGGTTGGGCTGATTTATCTTGCTTTGGCAATTCGGATGCTCAAACCCCAAATATTGACAAACTTGCATCGAAAGGCATTTGTTTTGATCAGTTTTATGTTAATTCTCCCATTTGTTCTCCTTCACGTGTTGCCATATCAACCGGCACATATCCACAACGATGGAACATCACTTCTTATTTGGCTGAAAGCAATTATAACCAACAACGTGGCCTTGCCAATTGGCTCGATCCGTCAGCACCTATGCTGGCACGCAGTCTAAAAACCGCTGGATATACAACCGGACATTTTGGTAAATGGCACATGGGAGGACAACGCGATGTTGACAATGCCCCAAACATTGATCAGTACGGTTTTGATCAATCGCTCACCAATTTCGAAGGCATGGGCGCCAAATTATTGCCCTTAACAAAAGATGAGACAGGCAACGTTGGTCGAATATGGCAAGATGCCGAGAGATTAGGTAAGCCTTTTACATGGATGCAAAGATCGGAGATTACGGGTGGATTTATCAATTCAGCTATCGCTTTTATGGATGATGCTTTTAAAAACGATAAACCATTTTATGTCAATATCTGGCCTGACGATGTACACAGCCCCTACTGGCCACCCTATGAAGAATACGGAGTAGCAAAAGAAGCCGGAAAAAGAGGGTTATATCTGGCAGTTCTTGAAGCAATGGACAAACAATTCGGACAACTATTTGATTACATCCAAAGTAACGATGAATTAAAAAACAACACACTTATTTTATTGTGTTCTGATAATGGACCAGAACTGGGGGCCGGACAGGCTGGTAATCTAAAAGGGTATAAAACTCACTTATACGAAGGAGGCATTCGCTCTTCTTTAATTGCCTGGGGACCATCCTTTATTGCAAAGGAAGCTGAGGGTACTCGCAATCAATCATCGTGCTTTTCAGCCATTGATATAACACCATCGATACTTGAGTTTGCTGATGTAGCCAATACTAAGCAAAACTACGATGGAGAAAGTATGATTCAAACCATTCTTGGAAAAAGTAATCAATCACGACAAGCTCCGATCTTTTACAGTCGCCCACCAGACCGGAAGAACTATTACAACTTTGAAAACCTTCCTGATTTAGCTATGCGCGATGGTGATTGGAAACTTTTATGCGATTATGATGGAAGCAGACCAGAATTATACAATATTGTAAATGATCCATCTGAATCCACAAATCTTGCTGATAATTATCCTGAGAAAGTTGAACAGAAGACACAAATGGTGGTCAGTTGGTATCGATCCATGCCTGTACTGAATGATTCGATTAAATAATCCTTAATTAACAAGGATATATAAAAAAGCTGTTTACCTATATTCTAATTTAGGTAAACAGCTTTTTTATTTTTATTGGTATTATAACCAGAACGAATATAAATTCTAATTCTTAAGTATTTTTTCTATTATTCTTCCTTTCGAAGATATAATTTCAACAAAATATAAGCCCGAAGGTAATTCTGAAATATCGAGCATATTAGTGCTTGTCTCAACACTTTTCAGCTTCTTTCCATAGATATTAAGTACATTATAATGTTTTATCTGATCAGATAATCCTCTGAAATGTATCACCCCATCAGTAGGGTTTGGATACACACTCACTCTTTCTGTTTTGTCGTCTTTTAACCCGGTACTAGCATCATCTGTACCAAGTTGCTGAAAAGTAGCATCTGTCTTGTCAAGATCAGAGGAAATAGTTTCGACATACAATAAATTGTTTCTATGTCTGATGTATTTATCATTGTACAGATAAGACTGGAATGAAACCATCTTTGAACTTGCCAGCCCAGATTGCTTATTAAATGTAGCTTCTGCTTCAAAGTCATTACTATTATCATCTTCTGCCAACCACAGTTCGCCATTCTGATATCTTAAAAATTGTGTTGGAAAGTTTTTTGATTGAAATGACACCCCTGCTCCCGCCAAGCCAGGAATCATTTTCCAGTAACTATCATCTGCATCCGGCAGATAACTATCCATTCTCGCACGTGAACTTTGATGACGAATAAATTTACCCGGCATATTATAACTTTCCCACGATACATATCCACCTGTTGGGTTAATTAACTCACCTTGCAATACAAAATCAAATTGCTGATAATCTGCACTTATCGAACTATTTTGTTGAAGATTTGCTCCGCTTTGCGTTGATCCATCTGCAATCTCAAGAACTTTGCTACTTCTCTTCGAAACAATGTAATAATACCCATCTCCATTCTGATAGATGGAATACAACTGACAATCAGCCGCATTTGGTTGCCACATTCCAACATTTGCACCATTTTCAGTAGAACAATTGCTAATATCCAATGCTAAACCACCGGCTACAGCAACTATTGTATAATATCCTCCTTCAGTTGCCTGTACAACCCATTTCTGACAATCCAGTCCATTATCGTCCCATTGATGTACATTGGCACCCGGTTTTTGCGAACAACCCGCTACATCCAAAGCTTTACCACTATGGCGAGCCAGAATTTTATAAACTCCATTTGCCAATGTGCTCTTTTCAGGAAGTGTAGGTTCGCCCGAAGGTGCTTTCATACGAAGTCCGGTTGGCAAAGCCTCTCTGAAATCCGGTGTTCCATCTTCATTCCAATATAATTGTTGCGCTCTCACTGATCGGGTATAATCACATGCTCCACCTTCTTCTGTTGTTGCATGATAAGCAAACCAGTCTTCAGTTCCATCGGGCGAGGTAAAAAAACAATGATGACCGGGGCCATAAACTTGTATTGACGGTTTCTTTACAAATACAGGAGACGAATGTTTGGTCCATGCAGCAGCATTTAATGGATTCTCTGTCTCATCCATCGAAATCATTCCTAACAAATAATCAGGGGTCCAGCAACCATTAGCTGAATATACAACAAACACTTTCCCATTTTTCTTGATAACCTCCGGGCCTTCATTTACTGCACCGTTTGATTCCCAGGATTGATCCGGACTACTAAGTAATGTTCTTCCCGGTTTAAGCGTGTAAGGATTAAGCATTTCAGCAATGTATATTCGCTGTGGTTTATCTCCATCAGATGGATTAGCCACACCAGACCAGATAAAATAATTAACATCATTCAATGTCAGAACGGTTCCATCAATTGCCCAATAATCAGCATATGAATCATAAATCCTTCCTTTATTAACCCAATTCTGAGATGTAGGATCATCGTTGCTGTTTTCAATGACATATGTTCTTTGGCCACTGAGATTATTTATGTCATTTGCTGTATAATAAATATACCATTTGTTATCCAACCGATGTAACTCAGGTGCCCAATATGCACAACAGGGTCCACCTTTGGCTGGAGAGAACACCTCAACAGCAGGTGAAGATTTAAGTCCTTCCAATGTTGTTGATTTCTTTAAAACTACATTCCCTCCACTGGTTCCGGTGGTATAGTAGAAGCCATTGTAGGTTACAATATGCGGATCAGCCAATTCATAAATGGGATTGGTAAAATTCTGTGCATAAAAAGTAATACTCAGCAATAATGATATCAAACACATGTATAATTTCTTCATAGAAAACTGATTTAGCAACGATTACAATACTTAGATTAACATATTCTCAGACAACTCATTACAAACTGTAAACAACAATAATTGCTGCATCACAAAATGTGAATGCAGCAATCCATAAAATCAGGGTTAAGTTTGACTAAAAGTTTATTAAGTGGATACATTAACCGTTTTTCATAAGGGGATTGGCTTATGTATCCGTTAAGCACTATTCTAAAAGTTTTATATAATATCCACCTACTACCGATCGGGCCTGGAATCCAACCTGGCGGGCATCTGGTGTTTCATACCAGTCAGTCATTGGCACACGATCTTCAGTTTCAGTCACAAACAAATGCAAAGGATCGATAAACTGTTGAAACTCTTCCTTAGTATTAGCCATGGTAGCAGTCCAAACAATCCAATCCGATTTAGTATAGGTTCTACGGTTATCTAATGGCAAACCATATTTATTCTGTTTTGTCAGATAATAATCAATCTCTGTTTGAATAACTTCCTGAGGGAAAAGATTAAAACCAAGTAGTTTATCCCAAACCAGGTTATATTTCTGACTCCAGGTGCCTGGTTTATCAAATGTCAGCTTATAATGATCACCATCTTTAGCCATTTCAATCCATTTACCAGCCATATCTTTGGCAGCAGTCATATATTTTTCTGATACATCCTCTTTATTCAACATAGAAGCCAGACGACTATAACCAGCTACACCCATAATTGCCTTAGCTGATAGATTCACATTATGTGCAAAGTGACCAGCAAAGTCATCAGTACAAAGCTGGTTTTCAGGATCCAATCCATTTTCCAGCAAATAATCAGCCCATACCGTTAAAACATCCCAATGCGCTGCTGCATAGTCAGCATTTCCTTCTGCATTTGCAATGGCAGCTGTTAACACAATCATGTTACCACATTCTTCAACCGGCATGTCACCACCATAGGTCTGCCCATTAGCTAAAGGATAAGTTCCAACATCGTGCGCAGCAAATGGCTTAGTCCACTTTCCACTTTCAGAGTAATAAAAGATTGGGTTTAACATTCCTTTTAATAAATCAGGATTGTATTTCAAATAAAGCGGTGCTGACGGATAAGTAACATCCACTGTTCCGATTGAACCGTTACTAAAATTCTCTTTAGAAAGGAACAATATGTTACCACTCTTATCTTTTACTAATTTATGTGCAGCAATCGATTGACGGAAAGCCAGCACACATAAATCGGCATAATTTTTACCACCTGCTTCTGAAGCCTCATTCCATATTTTATTATCAAGATCACTACATTTATCTGAGATATCAGAAAAATCCTTTTCGGCAGCAACCATGGCATCTTTGAAAGAAACAGCTCCATCATTTGCCCACCATGCTTTCAGGTTATCACCAAAATATTGGATTGACTCAACGTCATCATAGGCAATCATTAGCATTCCCTGGCTTGATGAAGATTGAACCTTACCCAGGTTATCAACCAAATACATCGAAGTCATTTCTTTAACCGGACGATTGATGGTTGACTCAACATCAGAAGTGATGGCACCATTTGAGGTAAAATCCTGCTTAACGCCAAAATAATCACCCAATCCTATCGTCTTTGTCTCCGATTGGCGAGAAGCCAGATAAGCATATCCCCAATCAATGCGCACGTTATCACCTTTACGTTTCAGAACAGCTTGCTCTGTTGTACCGGCTTTCACATAACTGATTTCATCAAACATTCCTTTTGACACTTCTACTTCTTGTGCCGGTTGATTAACAGCCCATTCAGGTGTCATTTCAAAAAACACCTGAACTTCGTGTGCTTTTCCATCTTTAGATTCAACATCGTAAGTAACATAGTTAACCGGACGTGACAAGATATCTAAATCATCTGGCAACAATGGTGATATAAATTTCACCTTTAAACCTACTGGTCCACAAGTAAATGAGTAGTGTGTTTGTGTGGCAGTTAACTCAACTTTATTCTGCACTGCTGTTTGAGCAAAAGCCTGTGATCTATCATTTTCGACATAAATACCAAAGTCAAGATAGGACAAACCACCTCTGTCGCGACAGTGAGCTGCAAATACATTTTCACCTTCACCAGAAAGGAAAGAAGGATCAATTTCGATGATTTGCTTATCACGAGCTCTGTTTCCTGTGTTCAGAATCTCTTTACCATTTAGATATAACTCAAAATCATCGTCGTGCGAATATTTTAAGTAAGCTTTGGTTACATTAGATAAGTCAATAGCAGGAACAACTCTTCTCACCCAGATATTTTCAGTTTCCCAAACAGTTTTAGCATCCTGATTACCTGCATTACCAAATGCTCCAATACCTGATTTCCACGACTTATCATTAAAATCATTTTTAATCCAGTTTTTAGAAGGTTCGTCCATTGTGTATTTACCTTCCCATGCCACTTCATCAGCCATTGGCACAATTGATTTTAACGGTATATCTTCTTTCCCCAGAAAACGATAAACCTGTCCATCCACTCTAATTGCTCCAATTAACGAATGAGTTTTTCCTGTCCAGTGACGTACCGGAGTATCAAACAACTGATCAGACATTGACCAGGCACTTGTATATGGATCAATGGTAACCAATGGGTAGGCTGGTGCCCTTAACTCGGTTGTTATTGACTCCTGTTTTGTTGAGCTTACATTACACGAAGTGAATAAAGCGCATAATACAGCAAAGCCATATGAACCTTGTTTTATTAACCTTTTTACTTTCATTACTGTTAAATTAGTTTTATACTTTTTTAATTGTTGATTGATCTCATTTCATAAAAACAACTCTGCATTTAATACAATTATCCACTCAAAAACACTCATCGAAAAAGGTTTTATTCAAACTGTTTTGAAAAACCAGATAAAAAAAGCCGCACAATAAGGTTTGTGCAGCTACCATAATTAATAAATGATACAGGTTCTAAGAGATATGTTTATCTAAAAATTTTATTTGATTACTTGCATTAACGCCGGACAACCACTTGCGTCATATACTTCAACATCTCCTTCAGGGCAAGGGATACCAAAATTTTTGAATGTCAGATTTCTTTTATCCCTGTTACTCCATGCTGTATTTATATTTTTAAGTAACCAATCACGATACTGAGGCTGATTACAATTGCTTAAATCGGCAATGTACTGTGCAAAAATGGCTGCATAAATACCCTGTTCAATACCATTTTCAAATGGAAAAAAACCATTGGCATCACACATACTATTTTTGACATAATCAGCTGCCAAAACAGCATTCTTCAAACAACTATCCTGTTCGGTTATCTGATATAAGATAACACCTGCTCCAATACACGTAGCCTGATTATATAGATGCATTCTCCAGGCAGGTTCACCATCTCCATGTTTTGAGTCGGCCACAGCACCTGTATGCTTATTGAATAAATTATCATTTGCCCAGTTATAAATCTCCTTTGACTTATCCAGGTAATCCTTTTTCCCGGTTATCTGATACAATAAGGCTGAAGCAATAACAGTCGGATAATTAATACAGGCCATCTTTCCTTTCCATTCATCGCGTTTCCAACCCCATCTCATTCCACCTTTTTCTGTATCATACGATCCTCTGTCATCAATGCCTTCCGAACCGTACCATACTCTATCGAAGCCTGACACAGCAAGTTCGAGGTACTTTTCTTCTCCGGTAATAACATAGGCTCTGCTTAATGATATTACCCACCACATTATATCATCGTAGATAAACCATTCTGTTGTGTTGTTCCAATTAAAATTATCATACTGCCCGCACGCACCTTCATAAATTTCATGAATCAGATTTAAGTATTGAGGATCGTTTGTGCGTTTATAAGCATTCATAATCATATCCCAGTAAATAGCCTGAGTCCAAATTGCCGCTCTGTCTTTTACATCTGTGGATTTGTTATATACTTTTGTAGTTTCATTATAAAAAGCATCATTAAAAGCTTTTAAGCAAACAGTTGCATCTTCATTGGTAAAACTTTGATTCTTTTCTGAACCAGATTTGCTATTACATTGATTACCGGAAATCGTCAGTACCAGTAAGAAGGAGAATAAGAATTTCATATTTTATATTATTTCTTAGAATTTTATTTAATATCTGTATATCACAACTCACACTATTTATAACTTTCTGGTTTTATAAACTACTAATTGAATGCCACATACAATGATGATGATAGCCAGTATCAATACTCCATATAATTGAACACCTAAAAATCCTAGTCCATCGTTGATTCCGGACTTACTTGCATTATAAGACATTAATAATAACATGAAAAAAGAAGCCAGAATTTGAGTTACAACACTAATGGTACAAACCATCCAGAATCTCAATTTTATCTTTCTTTTTAAAGCTTTATAACCTGCAGCAAGTTGAAAGATTACTGGTAGAATGAAAAGAAGAAAAAGAACTATGGCAATAAATTTCATCATCATTTAAAAGTTAGAAATAATTAGTAAAGGATCATTTAACTCTTTTGATTCGAAAAAAATAAGTTTTTGGCAGTTCTATCATCCTATAAAAAACACAGGGTGCTACATAACCTTGTAACACCCCATATCTCTTTCCAAACAGTTAATTACCATTCAATAGCCTGATCCTCATCCGGAATCTGTGTGTTTATACTTCTGTGAAGAATAACGGTACCTCTCACGGTATAATTAATCTCAGCACCAACAACAGATGTATAATCAGTAAAATTATAATCTATATTACTAATTGTAAGATAACGGTCTATTATATATGGATAGTCGTAATTAGGTGTTTCTTCAACACTAAATTCAGGAACACTATTAGAAACAAAGTTAATATTTGGATCACTTGCAGAAAGTGTTACTGTATTGTCACTATTAAAGGTTGCAACAATCTTATAATGTCCACGATCAATATTATCTTCATCCACAGTACCAGCATAAAAGAAAGCTGAAGATTCATCTACTACATAAAACATGGTTGTATTCCTAACAATCGCAGCTTCCTCCTCATATCCTTTTAGGTAAATACTTAATGCAGTACTACTGTATGAACCCGAATAATCATTAAACGGCATTATTCTGAGTAATGCTTTTCTGTAATGCATATTAGGATTAGCAGTATAATTATAGGATGCATCATCAAGTATTGTTAACGGTAGAATCCATTTATCCACCAAATCAATATTTTTCAATGAATAATCAATATTCAATAGAGAAGTATTTTCTCCACTCTGAATATCTACTGTAGTAGGCATTTCAAAATATTCACTACCCAATTCTCTGTAATAAAGCTCTTCTCTACTTTGAAAACGGGCATAATTATGATCTGTCAAGGTATCAGTATCCACTCCAATATGAATCTGCAGGTTTTGATCATTGTCTTTCGACCCACTAACAATCAGAGGCAGCTGATATGTTACTGCTCCATCAGCCTTGTATCTTACATAAACTGGAGTAACTCCATTATCGTCAAGAGGAGCCTTAAATGATACATAGTGTACATATTGCTCATCTTCCCATTCATCATTACATGCACTATACATTACCAGTATTCCCAGTAAAAATAGTATTTGATATATATTTTTCATGCGCTTATGTTTTGAATTTAATTTGTATGAAACCCGCATAATGCTCTCATCATCTTATATGAATTATCTTTGATCAGGAGAGTTTCATTCAAATTCAGTTTTGGTTAATTATAATATGTCCATCCAGGATTTTGTGTTAAACGCTTGTTTCTTCTCAACTCACTGTGCTTGATTGGCCAAAACCACATTTTATCAGAAAAAGTTGTTTGAAGAGCAAAAGCAGCAACAGGCGTATGGAACAAGTCTCTTTCTCCTGAAGTCATTAAAACGTTACAACCGTAAATCTGAATAGATTCTTCAACAGGAGCATCTTTCCATCTGCGCAAATCATAATATCGTTTTCCTTCTCCCATAAGTTCAATTTGTCTTTCGCGTTTCAATTTAATTCTGAACTCACTCTGACTGCTATAAACATCATCTGTATAATCAGGAACACCAGCTCTGATTCTTACCGGTTGAATACCTTTTTTCATTTCACTGATATCACGACTTATGTTATAATTTTGAGATCCATCCCAGGATGAAACTGTATATGATCCATTTAATTCATTAAGTGCCTCGGCATACATTAATAATACATCAGCATAACGAATAGCAGGTTCTGTTTTATCAACAATATTATTGATATCACCGTTTTCATAAGTATCTCTTGGATGTACAAATTTCATAACTCCAATACCTGTACGAAGCCAGAACATGGTGTTGGTATAACCATTACCATCTCCTCTGTAGTAAAACACTTGTTTTTCACGGTTAGCAGGCAAAGCTTCATTTTCCAGATGCCAAACACTTCCATTATAGGCTACAGAAGCATAAAAACGTGGTTCTCTGTCTGCATATTGAAGTGATACGCCTCGGGCTAAAGGTTTATAGTTTCCATAATATGCATCATAAGCACTCACATAGCCTGTAACTCTATCACTACCATCTCCACGTCCTATTTCCTTATCTTTACCCGGACAATCCGTACCATCATTCATGTAATAAGCATCACATTGTTTTTGTGTAATACCATGCGTGTTCCATCCTGAAGCAATACGTGGTAACTGGTGCGCAACCATAGCATCTGGTGTTTCACCACCATTATTAACTCTTGAGAAAATTAATTCAGGGTTATCTGAAGCACTAATTGTACCATTAAATAATGCGCGATACGATTCAAATGGATCAATGTTAGCCCAACCTTCCGGCCAATTCTTATCAGAAAAATCAGCACTGTAAGGAGGTGCTATTGTTGCAGGGTAGGAAGGTGTTCCAGCTGCCTTAAATCCAGCCACATACAAATCATACACTCCTAATTCCATAACATCTTTGGCTGCTGCTGCAGCTTTAGCCCATTTTTCTTCGCTATACTCTGATGATAATAGTTTTCTACCCTGATCATCAACTAGCTCTTGTGCAACAGCATCTGTATTTCCATTAGCCAATGGACTTGCTGCATATAAAAGAACCATTGCTCTTGTTGCTAATGCGGCACCACGTGTAGGCCTTGCCATAGATTGCTCATCCCTATATACTTTTAGATCTTTTGCTGCAAGAACCATTTCATTACTGATAAAGTCGGCACATTCCTGATAGCTGCTTCGAGGAATAGCTATTTCTTCATAACTATTGGTATAATCGATACCCTCTTCTGGAAGTAATGGAATAGGGCCGTATTTACGAAGTAATAACCAATAATAATATGCTCTTACAAAACGAGCCTGTGCTTTATAATCGGCTATTTCTTCTTCATTTAAATCTTCATTTACATCAATATTATGGATGAAAATAGATGCATTACGTATACCCTTGTAACATTGAGTCCAGGTATCTTGTTTGGTATTTTCATCATACTGACCCATATGAAATTGATTATATGATAAAGCATTGCCTTCTTTATTATCATATTCAATATCTCTATCACCGTAATACATATCATCAGCAAAACAGTGTGGTGAATAACCTTTACTGCAAACGTCAGCACATTCATTTTCTAAGAATGAATAGGTATGGGCCAACCATTGTTCTGAATGAAGTTTACTGGTAAATACCGTTTCATCTGTCACCCTATCTTTAAAGTATGCATCTGAATCCAGATAATCTGTACAGGAACCAAACAGGCCTGCAAAAATGAATACTATTGAGAATATTTTTATTTTATTTATCATCGCTATAAGTATTATAAATTTAGGCTTAATCCAAAAGTAATTGATCTGGAAGGAGGATATTTCTCTCCTCGTGGACTACCCATCTCCGGATCCCACAATTTAAATTTAGACCATGTCAGTAGATTTGTACCCACCAATGAAATACGTACATTATCCAGATGAAATTTGTTAACAATTCGTTTTGGTATTGTAAAACCAAGATCAACCGTTTTAAGACGTAGATACGATCCATCACGTAACCAATATGTAGAATTACGGTAATTATTGCTATTACCTCCATAACTCAATCTTGGATAAGATGCATTTGGATTCTCAGTTGAAGGATCACCAGAAATATCAGCAGAAATCCAACGATCTTCATTAACTAAACCAGCCAATACATTCCCCCACAATTGTTCACTAAAAGCATAAACTGTTTTACCATAAATAGGGAATGTACTTTTTCCTGCTCCCTGGAAATGTACATTCACATCCAGATTCTTCCAACGTGCAGTGGTACCCATACCATAAATTAAATTGGGTGTTGTAGTAGATCCAATGGCAACAATATCATCATCGTTAATGACTCCATCTCCATTTACATCCTTATATTTAATATCACCGGGTTGATAAACACCAAAGGTTTGAGTAGGACTATTTCTAATATCATCATAATCCTTAAATAAACCCAATGCAATCAATCCTTTGTTTTGATTAACCCTGTAACCTTCTTCCAGCTGATAAGGATAAATAGTGTTTTCCTCATCTTTTTCCAATATCTCGTTTTTACTATAGGTAATAGTACCCCTAACAGTTAATTCAACATCGCCAACTTTATGCTTAAAGTCAAAGCGACCATCAAATCCTTTTGTTTCTACGATACCAACGTTAGCACTAGGCGTACTTTCCAAACCTACCATGTCGGGCAAAAAGTTCCTAGCCATATAGATACCATCACGTCTCTCCTCAAAGTAGTCAACGTTTGCTGATAATTTATCATCAAATAAAGAAAAATCTAAACCTAAATCCTTCTTAGTCGCTATCTCCCAACTAACATACGGAGAAGCCACCTGTGAGTAATAAGCACCAGCATAAGACTTATCATTACCATATTCAGCCCACTGGTAACCGCCTCCTTCTAAACTGATCGAGTACAAGTATGGAAATCGGTTATCTCCAAGATTATCATTACCAATTTTTCCATAAGAGTAACGAACCTTAAACATGTTTACCCAAGGAAGATTGTTTTTCACAAATGATTCCTCTGCAATATTCCAACCGACTGAGAAAGCTGGAAAAAAACCAAACTGATGCCCTGGTGCAAAATTTTCAGAACCGTTATAACCGAAGTTCAGGTCAAGGAAATAGCGTAAACTCCAATTATAAGTCAACTGACCTGCTAAACCTTGATTCCTTCGGGCTACACCACTTTTAAGATCCTCTCCTAACCCTTGCGTATTAATGAAAGCATCCTGCGTATATCTAAAAGTTCCTCCTACATGATGGTTATTAAAAGCTCGATCATATTTCATTGTTAAGTCAAGGAATTCTCTTCTGTTACCCGATGAACCACTTGACTGTGTCATCACACTGGCTTCTGAGATTCTTTTATAATCTAAGTCACCATTCGCATCCCTTCTTTCAGCATACCATTGCTCAGGCCACTTACGACGGTCAATGTTATTACTGTTATTAGTATCATAACCAAACATACCTCTAAAATGAAGTCCTTTAGTTATGAAATCAAGTTTTTGTTCAAGTGTAATGTTCGTCTGTATATTATTAAACCATTCCTCATTAAAACCAGTTTGCGTAGCTGATACCCATGGGTTGGTCTGATTTCCTGTACCATATGCAGGTACACGACCATCGGAATATTCTACTGGAGAAAGTAATGGAGTATATCCAAATAATTCGCCCCAAAGATCACCACCTAAACCAGGAGTATTTACCTTGGCCAAAGATCCTGAAACACCTACTTTAAGAAGTGTAGTTTCTGTTACATCAATATCTGTATTTAAACGATAATTCCATCGTTTGTAATTAGCGTTTGTATCATATTCCTTTTTTATGGCTTGATCTGTTTTATACATACCCTGCTCTTCAACATAGCTGGCAGACACAAAATAACGTGCTTTGTTGCTACCTCCACTAATATTAATATTAGCACGATGGTTAAAGGCTCCGTCTTTTAATACTTTATCCCACCAATCTACGTTTGGATATAGATCCGGATCAAGTCCATATTTTATAATCTCTAACTCTTCGTTCGAATACTTAGGTATAAGATTTCGGGTAACACGAGCCTCATTAAGCAAATTTGCATATGTATTTCCGTCTACAAATTCAGGAGTAATTGTTCGGGTATTATAAGTACTTTCAACTTTTGCACTAATATGAACCTTACCGGCTTTACCGTGTTTGGTTGTAATTAAAATAACACCATTTGCACCTTTTGATCCATAAATGGCAGTTGCAGAAGCATCCTTTAATACAGAAAACGATTCAATATCTTCAATATTAATATCGTTAAGATCACGTTCAAATCCATCAACTAACACATAAGCTCCTGTTCCTGCACCAAAAGTAGAAATACCACGAATCCAGAATTCGGATACATTTCTACCCGGTTGTCCTGAAGTTTGCATTGTCATTACCCCGGCCACATTACCTGCCAGACTATTTACAATACTGGAAGTTGGATTGGCTTTCATTTCTTCAAGCTTAACAGTGGTAATAGCACCCGTTACAGTTACTTTCTTTTTAGCTCCTGTTCCTGTTATGACAACCTCATCCAATTTACTTGCTGCTGATTCTTGCATCACAACATTGACAACACGTTGCTCCTTTATCAGTATTTCCTGATTATCAAATCCAATAAATGAAAAAACTAATTTGTGATATGGTTCCATAGAAATTTTAAAATTTCCGTCTATATCAGTAATGGTTCCCAAACCGGGCATATCACTAATAATTATATTTACACCAACCAAAGGTTCATTATTGGCATCTTTTACATTTCCTGTTACTACAACTTTTTCCTGGGCTAATGCATTACTTGTAAAGCATAACACAAGAATAATTGTATATAATAAATTCTTCATGTATTTCGTGTTTAGGGTATTAATTAATCAACAACTATGGTACGAATTACGTGATTTTGGCAATCACCAATATAAAAAACCTTATTCTCCTCATCATAGGCCAGTGCTTCAGGTCCATTAAAGCGAGCTTCATCTCTCAGGCCTCCGTCAATGTATCCGAATGGATCAGAGTTAACATTTTCACTTCCTCTTCCGGCATATGTTGTTACTTTACCTTCAGGTGTTAAAATCCGGATATCATGATTACCTCTCTCTGTAAAGTAGAAATCATAAACATCAGCCTTTCCTTGTGCTACGTAATCTTCATTTTTAACAAAAACACCTTGATAAGGAGTATTTAATCGAGCACTGGTTCCTGCTCCATCAACCCAGGCTGCACTTCGGGCTTCTCCACATACTACATAAGGAGAGGTAAATTTCTTCGTTTCCCAATTGTAATCAGATTTGAGAATGTAGTGTTGATTAATTACTACTATATAAGCATACTCACCACTTGGGTGTATACGAATATTAAATTCCCATGCGTTATCCTGTATCTTAAACAACTCTTCATAGGCTTTAACATCCAATCCTCTTGAAAAATATTGATCCAGATCAAAACGGAAAAATTGTCCTTTCTCATAGCTGTTAAAATACAATTCTCCATTTACAGGATGAATAGCTGAGCCGTTACATTGCTTATATGAAGTTAATATCTGAGGATCCTGGAAATAATTAGCTCTGGATAGAATGGATGTACTAATACCATCTTCATTTCCCTGGTCGTTAGAAATGATCATATATTCTCCATCGAGGGTAAAATCAATTGTTCTCATCCTTCCCCAGTTGCCCATTGCTCTGGTAATCGGTGTTGAAACTGTTTCTGCATCCAAGTCTAGTAAACGCACATCTCCTCCAGCAACACCATCCTGAGTCATGTAAAGTAAATTAGGATTTTGAGGATCAAAAGTAAACCAGCTTGGATTAAAGAAACCTCCACAATCATCGAAAGTTCCATCTTTTGTTTCATATTCACCATCGTCATTAACCTCCCCGCAAAGGGTAGACACAAGAGTTCTTTTAATATATTGCAATTTCTCATCTATTGTGGCTACTGCTGAAACATTATCCCCTTCACCTACCTGAATTTCAAGTGTTCCTTCGTCAGCTTGTCTGGGAATTAAACAATAAATGATTTTATCTTTCACCCCAATTACTTTAGCTTCTTCACCTCCAATTGTCAAATGAATTATGTCAGCATCACTACCAAAATTGCTTCCATAAATAATCATTTGCTCATTCGCTCCACCTGATTTAGGCGTAAAATCTGTAATTGTCACTGGTTGTGTAGGATCATAAGCTTTTTCTGTTTTCTCAATTGTATCATCCTCACAACTGACAAATGAAAATGTTAATGTCACTAACATCCAGTAGAAAATTTTGTGACCTCGTGTAAATAATTTTTTCATTTTTAATACTTTAAAAATAAATTAGACTGATTCTTTTTCATAGTTACTTATCCTGGCATTACGAATTCAAAAACACTTAATAACCAATTAATCAATACCAATAATCCTTTTTCCTAATTATCCTGATTAATAAGTATCTCTAAATTGAACACCTTCATATTTTAACTTCTATTTGATTTTACTTCTGATCCCAGTGTCTTGTCATTACTTCCCTCGATCCAGTAAATGACTAAAAAGACAAAGAATACAGAGTCCTTTCACACTCTAATACAACCAGTCTTTTAATACTACTCATCGAACTTTATCTTTTTTTAACAATTAATAAAAGATTCTAAAAGACATACACCTATACTACTGTATAGTTGACACTTATACATTTTAAATAAAAATAAAAGCGAAAGAAAAATTCTAATAGCTGATAGTCTGTTATAACTTAAGTGTTAAATTAAGTTATCTATAAATAACTCTTAATCAATATTATTAGATATATCAATATGCAAAATATTAATTGCAAATTGAGACAATAAAAAAGAGGCTATCGTAAAAAATAAAATAGACAGCCTCTTATAACTTTATAGAACAATATCTTTACATTTTTAAAAGATGCTGCTTACCTTCGTTAACCAACTTCAAAATTAACTCACCAAATAAGGTATTAGCCCATGCAAACCATGATCTGGAAAAATTAGACGGATCATCCTTATGGAAAGTTTCGTGCATAAAACCAGTATCCGCATCAGTATTTCTTAAAGTAGTAACACATGCCTGTATTTCAGCATCATTCGTACTAGTCATTGCCTTCATAATAATACTCATAGGCCATACCATATCATAACCAACATGCGGACCACCTATACCTTCAGCTACTTTTCCTTTGAAGAAATAAGGATTATCTTCACTCCATACAAGCTTACGGGTATTCAGATATACCGGATCATTTTTATCTACACAACCCAGATACGGAAGTGCCAGTAAACTTGGAACGTTGGCATCATCCATAAACGTTGCATTGCCATAACCATCTACTTCAAAAGCATACACTTTGCCGTATTTTGGATGACTAACAATTGCATATTCTTTAATGGCAGTATCTACCTCTTTTGCCAATTCTAAACAAGTGTTTGCAAAAGCAGATTTACCTGTTACCACATTACTAATTTCTGCTAATTGATTCAATGAAGTGACAGCGAACAGATTGGAAGGAATCAGGAAACCATATGTTGATGCATCATCAGATGGACGAAAAGAAGAATTAATCAATCCAACTGGTTTTAAAGGTCTGCCCAATCCTCCATTGGACAAGGTATCTAATTGTCGGGTTGTTTCACGTTCAAAACGATAAGGACCCAGGCCATTTTTTCGTTGTTGCTCTTTAAATGTTTGTACAATTAATTCAGCAGCCTTTTGCCAATCCGCATCAAAAACAGAGGTATCACCGGTTACTTTCCAGTAATGATAGGCTAAACGAACGGTATAACAAAGTGAATCAATTTCCCATTTACGCTCATGTAAACCAGGTTTCATATCCGTTTTATCCGTCATCCATTCACCTTTTTCATGCTCATCTTTATTAAAAGCATTCGCATAAGGATCCAGAATAACACATTGCGTTTGGCGATGAATAACACCAGCAAGAAGTGATTTCAGTTCATCATCCTGATTTGCCAATGGCAGATATGGCCATACCTGAGCTGTTGAATCCCTTAGCCACATAGCATGAATATCTCCCGTAATGACAAAAGTATCGGGTTTGCCATTTTTCATTCCATACTCAACCGTTGTATCAAGTGTGTTGGGAAAACAATTCTCAAACATCCAGGCAAGCTTCGGATCTTTTATATTTTTAACTGTTTTTTTAATTGTCTTCTCTACAGCCGAAGAAACAAAATGTCTTTTGCTCATTTCAGGTCTGTTAGAAACATATGATTTATCAAAGAAAAGAGTAGCCCTTGCAGATCCGGCAACAGCCAAACCGGCAACAGCAATACCTCCTTTTTTAAGAAAATCTCTTCTATTGGTCATGCTTATAATTTTTTATATAAAATCAATAAATATAAACTCTAATCAAACTCTGTATTCAATACAATTTACGAATACTTTTCACTCATCATAAATTTCAAACTTATCAGATCCATTGAGTTTATAAACATTACAACAAAAAAAGAGACTGCCCAATTGAACAGTCCCTCTTTCTTTGTAATACTTCTAGGTTTTATTTTTTAATCACTTTAAATGTCTTCATTCCTCCTTCACCTTGTACTTTTACGATGTACATACCTGGTTGATCAATTGAGAATGAACCCTTAGCTGCAGCTGGCTGAACTTTTTTAACTAAGTTACCTGCTAAGTTATATACACTGATTAAGCCTGGTTTACCAGTAAATTCAACAGTATAATCACCTGATGAAATAGTAGGATATACTTTTGTATTGTTGGCTTTTTCAGGTCTGATAGCTGTTGCTATTCCGTATGCTTCTGCTCTTGTTTTTACAGTTGCAGCATCCATTTCGCCACTGTAAATATTAAATTCATCTACATCTGCTTTTAGCAATGGATCATTCCATGTTCCAACTCCTAAATAAGCAACATCAGTTCCAATATTTGATATGAAATTATCAGGACTTGTAATTTGAGACTCTCCAACCAAATATCCATCTAAATAATACTTAATAGATCCATAAGTAACAACTACCACATAGTGATGTTCAGTAAAAGCATCAGGCTCAGGAGTAGCTACATGAGTAACATTATTATCAGCAGAACTAATTTGAGCCCAACTTTCACTAGCACCTGAACCATCAGTTAAACGCAATAAAGTAGCATTATTGTTTCCGTCACCACCAAAGTAATATAATATGGTATATCCAGGATTTTCTCCCAATGTAACATGCCCTTCAAAAGTGATTGATGGATATGTATTTATAGCAATTTGCTCAGGATCTAAAACAATTTTATTTGCATTTGTTCCATCAGCATGCCATGCACCGTCAAAAATATTAGTAAAATCACTAGTCTCACCATTTACACCTCCCACAACATCTGTTGCCAGAAATGCTTCATTAAAATCATACGAGTGTTTTAAAGTCAATTCTGTATCAACCATGTATTTAATGGTATACTCTGTTAGATCATCACCATTCAAAACAGTTACAGTATAACTTCCTGTTTCACTATCTATAGCAACGTCTGCATTACCTATAACACCTGCTTCAGCTTCAAATGCTACTCCAGTAACATTCATAGTAGTTGTTCCAGGATCCAAAATGGCAACATAGTCAGTAGTAGAAGGATTAAATGCTGGATATAATGAACCATTTGTAATGGTAAGACTTTCCAACAATGCAGAATTACTTACAACACCAAAATCTTTTGCATTATCATAAATTGTTGCATCATCCAGTACTCCCTCATAAATATTCCACTCATATAATGTTCCTTTGAAACTTGCATCCGGCCAGGTACTTTTACCGATAAATGCAGTAGCAGGATACTCAGGATGAGCACCTATTGTAGAAATCATATCACCTGATGTTGCTTTTTTATTAACCAAAACGCCATCAATGTATAAGCTCAATGATTCTTTTGTAAGAATTGACACATAGTGATGTATCTCGTCATTTAATGGCTCAGGACCTGCAACACCCATACCATTAACTTCCGTCTGACATGAATTGCTACCACGAACTATAGACAATAAATAATCATTACCTCCTCTATATCCATTAAAAGACCAAACAGCATTATATTCGTTATCACCATTTGTTCCTCTTTTCACATATGTTTCTACAGTTATCGCTTCATAAGTATTTAAGGCCAACGCAGCAGCATCAAACTCAATATATTCATCACCGTTAAACATGATATATGTTCCATTTTCGAATACACCACCTGAAACAGTTCCGTTTACATTTCCAACAGCATCATTTGCATTTCCATCAAATGTATAAGAGTGCTTCAATGTTTGTGCCATCATATTTACACTTCCAAAACCTAAAAGAAGCATGAATGCAAAAAGCATTTTAAAAAGTAAAGATTTTCTTTTCATAATAATTGAATTAATTAATAATTAGATTTTTAGGAAAAGTTGAAGCTCAACTAACTACTTTTAGCTCTTACTTTCAAGAGCATTTTTAAAGGTTTAATAAATTAGTTTTGACCTCAACGTACTTAATACAACTGCACAAATCAGATTACTCACACTACTCACTAACTTTTTTCATTTTTTTTACAATTATTTACATAATTCATCACATTAGCCTCATTTAATGGCACTTACATAAGGACGTATTTATAAAAAAAGGTTGTTATTTCCCAAATACCGAGAAATAACAACCTTCCTAATTCTTTTTGTTTGAAAAAAAATTCTACTCTTCGAGCAATTTAATAAAGTAACCGCCTACAACAGACCTGGCCTGGAAAGCAACCTTATTACCATTAGTTGTTTCATACCAGTCAGACATTGGGACTCTGTCTTTTGTTCTCACAACAAAACGGTGAACAGGTTCAATAAATTTTTGAAATGTCTCCTGGTCATCTGCTAAAGTCGCTGTCCACATTATCCAGTCTGATTTTGTATAGGTACGGCGAATATCCAACGGTAATCCATAACTATTCTGAACAGTCAAATAATAATCCAGTTCTTTCTTAGCCACTTCTTTAGGGAATATATTCATATCCAATAATTTATCCCAAACCAGGTTGTACTTTTGGCTCCAGGTATCAGGTTTGTCAAAAGTTAAACGATAATGATCACCATCGTCGGCCATCTCACACCATTTTGTTGCCATTTCTTTGGCAGCCTTGGTATATTGTTGAGACAATTCGCTATAACCTAACATTTCAGCCATTTTAGCATAAGATGCGACTCCCATTATTGCTTTCACTGAAAGGTTTACATTATGAGCAAAATGCCCAGCAAAGTCATCGGTACACAATTGATTATCAGGATCAAGACCATTTTCCAACAAATAATTTGCCCAGGTTGTTAACACATTCCAGTGTTGTTTGGCATATTCGGCATTTCCTTCGTATTGAGCAATAGCAGCTGTAAGAATAACCATGTTTCCACATTCCTCAACCGGCATATCTCCCCCATAGGTCTGACCATTAGCCAGTGGATAAGTACCCACATCATGAGCAGCAAAAGGCTTGTTCCATTTACCACTTTCGGAATAATAGAAGATTGGGTTCATCATTCCTTTCAACAAATCAGGATTGTACTTCAGGAATAAAGGAGCTGAAGGGTAGGTAACATCAACGGTTCCGATTGATCCATTACTAAAGTTTTCTTTTGATAAGAATAAGATATTTCCTTCTGTATCCTTCACCAACTTATGTGCAGCAATAGCCTGACGGTAAGCCAACACACACAAATCGGCATATTTATCGCCACCTGCTGTCAAGCATTCATCCCAAAGTTTAGCATCAAAATTCTCACAACTATTAATTATCTGATCATATTCCGAAATCGATTTTTCGAAAATATCATTGATTGTCAGGCTTCCATCTTGAGTCCACCAGGCTTTTAAATTTTTATTGAAATATTGTATCGATTCTACATCATCATATGCAATCATAACATAGCCTTTTGATGGCATTGCTGTTACTTTTGAAACATTGTCAATGCAAACCATAGCAGGCATGGCAGCAACCAAATTAGATTTAATCTCAGTTTTTAATTCAGGTAATTTTCCATTCTGAGCAAAAGCTGACTTCATATCAAAATAATTTCCAACGCCAACTTCATGTGATTGATCTTTAGCAGAAGCCAGATAAACATAACCCCAGTCAATTCTTAAATCATCACCTTTCTTAGCCAATACAGGTTGTTCAATGGTACCTGCTTTAGTAAATTGCACATTAGCTGTTTCACCCTTTGAAACTTTCACCTCCTGAATCAGATCATTTACTGCCCATTCCGGTGTAGTCTCAAAATAAATTTGTACCTCATGCTCTTGGCCATCGTTAGACGCCACCTGGTAATTGATGTAATTAACCGGACGAGATAAAAGGTCCAGATTATCCATTAATAATGGAGAAACAAATTTTACATCAAGGTCAACCGGTCCACATGTAAAGTTATATTGAGTTTGAGTAGCAGTTAACTTAACACTGTTCTGTTTGGCAGCCTGAACAAAAACCTCCTTCTGTACACTCTCCTGATAAACACCAAAATCAACATAAGCCCCACCAGTACGGTTTTCGCAATGCGCTGATATCACATTTTTTCCACCTAAATTAAGCAATGATCTATCGATTTTAATTTCCACATCATTATGCCATTCGTAACCGGTTCTAACCAATTGTTTACCATTTAAATACAATTCAAAAGTATCATCGTGTGAATAAACAAGAAACAGATCATTATCCGATAAATCTGCTGGTATTTCAAACTCTCTTCTCACCCATATATCATGCGTTTCCCATGGAGTGGAAATAGCCTGCATATCACGGGTACCAAAAGCAGCATCACCTGTTTTCCATCCAGTAGCATTGTAATTTACTGCTTCCCATCCATTTGATGGTCTATTGAATGTATATGTACCTTCCCATGGCTTAACCTTGGCCATCGGCACAATCGGATCAAGAGAAATCTGCTCTTTACCCATAAAACGGTAAGTTTTACCATCCACCCTTATAGCACCAATCAATGAATGAATGCGACCTGTCCAATGGCGAATTGCATCATCATATAAATTATCTGTAACCGACCATGCACTTGTATATGGATCGATTGTGATCAAAGGGTAAGCCGGAGCTCTCAACTCGGTAGCCACCGGTTTAATCTTCTCCTGGCATGAAAAAAGTGAAAAACCAATTGCTATAAGCAATATAATCGTTCGAAAAATGCTATTGTTTTTCATTTGTTTTAGATCTTAATTGTTTAAAAAAAGGCGTATAAATTCCTAACCAATCATCATACTGATGATCAGACATGTTTGATTAAATATGTTTTTTTTCCTAAAAACTAATTCTTTGAACCTGGGAAAAGATCATCTTTTCCACTCCATTTATTTTTAACCCTATCCTGCCAAAAACAAAATCCTGGGCAGGTGTCAACTCCGGCACAGTTACTGTCAATGTTACTGAAGACAGATCTTCTATAGAGCCTGCCTCCATTGAAGCGTCGGCAATATTCCATTGAAGATCTACAAACTGACCTTTATTGATATATAAATAAACTTTTTCAATACTCTTTGAATCTTCTATTAGTATTTGATTAATTGAGAAATTTACTGACACATCTCTCGCAATAACCGAAAAATCAACATCCTGAATTAAATAATATGGTAACACTTCAATATCAAGATGCATATCTCCATTAACTTCAACTATAATCGTATCTGAATCTGTTATTTCATTTACTATAGTTTGAAAAGGATTTTGAGACGATGGAATAACTAACTTGTAAGTTGAATTAAATACATTAGCTGAATACGATCCATCCTGTGCAACAGATACGTCAATAGCATTTTTTGTTTGCCAGCCATCTTCCCATAATTCAATGATAACATCACCATTACCCAAATTAATGGCTTCTCCTTCATAAATCAGATTCCCTGTCAGAAATGATTCAGGTTCATTGTAATTATCATATTTACATGAATAGAGCATTCCTAAGAAAATACACACCAATATAATCCAACTCCTCATTTTCATAACTTTCTATTGATTTGGATTAATAACGATCAGTGGATTATTGTTTCTCACTTCATCACTGATATAAGAATAATAATTACCCATTCTGAAATAATCGGCTCCGGTTACCTCTGCCGGTAATACAATCTTAAAAATATATTTACCATCATTTTCATCACCCGGATTATAATATTTGTATGGCCACAATGCATAAACTCTGTTACTCACTTCATCAGCTTTCCATGGTTTTTGAGTTAAGTCGACCTTATCACCGTTCCACACTTTATGTGCCAGGCGCCATCTTTTCATATCCCACAATTGATGACCTTCGAAGGCCAGCTCCACTTTTCGTTCATGCACAATTCTGTCAAATGTTAGATCAGCAGCAGTCAGATCAGTTTTAAACCCGGCCCTGTAACGCAGTGTATTTATATAATCTGCTGCTTTTGATTTATCACCCAATTCAAAGGCAGCTTCAGCAGCATTCAGATACACTTCGCCCAACCGATAACGCACCCACCAAACCTCACTTTTAACACCACGCTGTCCTGAGCCCGTTGTTGGATCGAGATATTTACGACAATAAAACCCGCTTTGAGCCGTAAATTCCAAACTATTTATAGGACCATCCATCCCAACTACTTTCTCTTCTTCGTTCTTATCAGGCAAAACTTTTCGGGCTCCATATGTATCGCCGCTAATTACCGTTCCATCGCTTAAAATGTATCCAGCCCAAATATCCAGGTTCTTGTTTTTAAAACTACTACCAGGCACCAAAACAGTACCCATCAAACGGGCATCTCTATCTTTAAATAAATCAGTAGGATTATCATAATAGTAATAGTCTCCGTTTTCATCTGCCACTTGTAGCAATTCAAAAGTGTTATCCAGTTTTTCAAATGACTGAACAAGATTTAATGAAGGATTCATTCGTCCGCCTTCCATATCTTCTGTACCTGACCATGGCTGATTCTCAACCGTGAAATTATTTGTTACACCGCTCTGCAATTGAAAATCTTTCACAAAGATGACTTCTCTATTATTCGTCTTCTTAAGAAAAATATTTGCAAAATTAGATGAAAGATCCTCTTGATCTTCAAGATAAAGTTCATATGAATAAATACTGCTTTTCAATAATTTCTCTGCAGCTTCTAAAGATTTTCGGTAATAATTATTTGCTTTTGACTCATCAATACCCACCTCTCCGCCAGGCAATGAAACTTCAGGGGTATTGACACCATACTTTGCTATGGAAGCGGCATACAATGCTACCCTTGATGACATAGCCAGGTTAAGACCTTGGGTGGCTCTACTTTTAATGTCTACGTCATTAGGCAAGTAATCAAGTATACTTTCCAATTCTGACAGAATAAAATCATAGATTTCTGATTCTTTAGCTCTTGGGTGTTCAAGATAGGTTGGATCGCCACTAAAATCGTATGTTAATGGCTCGGTTATTAAGGGGACTCCTCCCACTCGTTTCACCATTTCGAAATAGAGTGTTGCTCGTATTAACTTTGCTTCAGCAATGTATCTATTTCTATCATTCTCATCAAGCCAATCTGCCAAATCGGAATTGGCTTTTTGTATAAACAGATTTATTTCGCGTAGATAAGTGTAATAATTATCCCAGTTAAATGCCCACTCATCGTAATTCCATTGGGTATTTTTTTGTCTCCAATAATCGGAATAGGCAGAACCGAATGCTTCATCGAAATCACTGAAGTTCCACCAATTTTCAATCGTCTGATATTCAGGAATTCGGTTATACAAATCAGCCAACAATCCTAAAATTAAGGTTTGATTACTCCACACCTGCTCTTCGGATAACACATCATTAGGCTCCTCATTGAGAAAGCGGTTATCCTGGCAGGCTTGGCCACCTAACAGTATTATTAACAGTAATATGTAAGATATCCTATCCATCATCAGAAAGAAAGATTCACACCAATATTTACTATTTTATTTTGTGGATACTGAACTCCGTTAGAACTCATTGTTTCCGGATCAATACCAATCTCTTTCAAATTATCAATCGAAAACAGATTGTATGTATTTAAATAAACCCTGAATTTTTCGATACCAACCTTCTCTAATAATGTTTTAGGTATTGAATATCCTAATTCCATTGTTCGCATTCTCAGATAATATACATTGGTTAGCCAGAAGTTTGAATTTCTGGAATAATTACTATGCGATCCATTATTAAACCGAAGTGCCGGGTATTTCCCGGGAATCCACGCACTATTCACATCAAACGGATCCTCACGATGCCATCTGTCCTCGTAAATAAACTTCAATAAATTACCTCCACTTTGGTATGGTACTCTCATCTCAGACAACTGATTATACGAATACATAGCACCTCCAGAGAAATCAACCTTAAAATCAAATCCTTTATAGGTTGAAGAAAAATTCAAACCAAAATTAATTGCCGGATTACGATCATTGGGATAACCCATGGGTCGAACATCCCGGTAATCAATTATCTTATCGCCGTTGGTATCTTTATAAATCAAATCGCCAGGTAGAAGTGTACTATTGCCATATCCGTCAATGTCAACATCATAATTATTAATCTCTTCCATCGACTGAAACTGACCTTCAACCTCATACCCCCAAAATACACCTGTCCATCTTTCTTCTGACGAATTCCGGTAATAATCCCAGGAGTTACCCCACATAGGTTTGTATGAGTGTAGAAATTTCTCCCTGGCAAAAGAAAAATTTCCACCAATAGTATATTTTAAGTCTTGTAATTTACCATTATATGCTAAAGTAAATTCACCACCAACGATTGCATCACTGCTAACATTTTCATCGGGAAGATCATAACCAATCTCACTTGGAATCAAAATATCATATTTTCTTCCTTTTAGACCATCTCTTTTTCTTCGGAAAAAATCAACTGATCCATTAACCTTTCCATTGTCTATAGTAAAATCAGCACCTACATCAATTATTTTACTTGTATACCAGGTAATATTAGTTATGGGCTCTCCTTTATCTCTTACTCCGGTTATAACTTCTCCATCCATTATTACTGTAGAAGATCCATATGTATATCCAGATAAATAATCAAAAGCTCCTAAACCCGCAATATCATCATCTCCCAATTCTCCATATGATAATCTCAACTTCAAATCAAATAATGATTCATTTAAGATTGACTTTGCAAAAGGTTCTTCTGTAATCATCCAGCCAGCTGAAACAGATGGAAAAAATCCCCAACGAACGTCTGGAGCAAATTTCCACGAACCATCCATCCTTCCAGATAACTCAAGGTAGTATTTGTTTGCATAATTGTAATTGATTCGTCCCACATAACCAATTCGGGCTTCATTGGAATCACCATCATTATAGGTATCCATGTCTTCAAATTGAATTAAGGTAAGATCATTGGTAGTTGGCACAGCATGCACCCACACCGACTGATCTCGTCTATGCAAACGTTCATTTACAAAAGTGGCTTTTACGTCATGGGTTCCAAACCTTCTATGATAATCAAGCTGCAATTGTGTTACATCTTCAATCACTTTTCGAGTACCTCTTTCGCGCCATGGATTTTGCATACTAAAGGTCACAACATATTGCTCTCCTTCCGGGTTCTCAGGATAATAAGTATAAGTATCGTAGGTATATTCATGTCCATCCATCAGCCTATCGGCAAAATAATATGAATATGTTGCCTTGGCTGTTAAACCTTTAACAGGAAATTCATACTCTCCCGTAAGATTAACCTGAACAACTCTCCAGGTCTCATTCCAGTAGCCTGAGATATCTTTATTCAACAAAGCCCAATTCTCAGAATTATGACCAATATTGTTTATATAATTGGGATTGTCATTTGCATATGGCCGCTCGGTTGGTCTGTTTCTGAAAAGAGCATAAATAGGAGCCCAGTAATCATCTGTACCTGGAACGCCAGGATAATCTCTTTTCTCCACTCTTCCGTTTAACTGCATTCCCAGCTGAAAACGATCTGTTACCTCAATATCAATATTTGACTGAATATTAGACCGATGAAAAATAAACTCATCACCCAATACCGAGTTTTGATCCAGTTGGGTAAATGATAAATAGTAGCTGATACGATCAGAGCCACCGGTTGTATTTACATTAATAGACTTCTGTGGTGAATTTTTTTGAATGATAAAATCGTACCAATCAAAACTTTTATATCCACTCTCAGTTCCCTTCTTCCACCTGGCTAATTCTTGTGGTGTGATAGATGTTTGTCCGAATTCATTCATCTCAGCATCAGCCTTCCCAAGCATCCATTGATAAGCATTTACTGTTTGTGGGAAACGTGACCAATTCTGCCAACCCATAAATGCATCAACATTGATATGGTTGTCTGTTCTTTTCTTTCCTCTCTTTGTTGTTACAACAATTACTCCGTTAGCAGCTCTTACTCCGTACACGGCAGCTGATGCGTCTTTTAAAACAGAGATACTTTCAATATCATTGGGAGCTATATTATTAAACTGACCTACATCTTTCGGAATACCATCAATTACATACAGCGGACTTCCCATGTTCCGTATCTGGATGGAAGCACTCGAACCGGGTCTGCCATCAGACATACGGTAAGATATCCCTGCCATTTTTCCAGCTAACGATGTACTTACAGTAGTAGCATGTGTTTGATCTATATCAATATCCTTTATGGATGAAATTGCCCCGGTAATAGAGCCTTTTTTCATGGTGCCATAGCCAACAGCTATTATCTCACCCAATCCAAAAGGAGACTCAAGCATGACAACATCAATATTTTCATTGTTTGCAATTAATATTTCCTGCGACTGCATGCCAATAAATGAAAAACACAACGATGCATTACTGTCATTTACATTCAATGAATAATTTCCTCTTATGTCTGTAATTGTGCCTATAGTTGTACCTTTTATAAGTGTTGCAACGCCCGGTAAAGGATGACCCGACCTATCTGTTACTCTTCCATAAACTCTGAAATTCTTCTTGTCACTTTCTGTTGACAAAACAATTAACCCACTCTCCTTTATTTCATATCTAACTTCTAATCCCCTAAATAACTTCTTTAGTACATCTTCAATACTTTCGTTATTGAATCTCATATTAACCACTTTATTGGTATTAATGAAGTTCTCATTAAAAAAGAATCGATATGTACTTTGACTTTCAATCAAGCTAAAAACTTCTTTTAAGGTTTTACCGGAAAAATTGCCACTTATCTTTTCGTTTTGGGCATTAACTGTAATATTTACCAGAAGAAAAAATGTAATAGCAATCACTGTTCCATGCTTTAAAGCTTGAAATTTTGATTTGAGTATTGCTCTTCTATAAATTACAGATCCCCTAAGATTTTGCATCACAATAAAGTTACCGAAGTTTATACAATTTCTATGGACATTCCAAGTCATAGATTACTGTATAAAGAGAAAGAACAGAAGTTTAGCTGAAAATACGGGGAATTACTCAACTAACCACTGATGCCTAATATTTTGTAAATTTTCGGCTACGTTGCTCATCTCTTCTTACATAAACATCGTTTCCTTTAATGTTATATTTTATTGGAGAAGATATTTTAATTACATCCATTATTTCATTCAGTGTCAAATTATTAATCGAACCTGTAAATTCATAATTTCTTATTTCATCTGCATCGAAATGAAATTTACAGTCGTACATACGTTCTAACTTAACAGCCAAATCTTTTAATAATTCTTTATCCAGAATCAACTGATTATCACGCCATGCAATAATTGGAGTCAGATCAACATTGGTATTTATAACTAAACGAGGTTTGCTTTTTTCATGTGTATCAGACTTATAAAAGGTCGCCCTGTGATTTGGGTTTAGATAAACATTTTTAGCAATTTTCTCGGTTTCATGATTAAGTTTCACTTTACCCTCAACCAATGAGGTAACTATGGTCGCTTCTTCTTCATAAGCCTTTACATTGAACTCCGTTCCCACAGCCTCAACCAAAAACCCATATGCATCAACAACGAAAGGCAAATCCTTATTCTTGGCTACTTTAAAGTAAGCTTCACCTTCCAATGATATTTTTCTGTTGCTTTCGTTAAAAAGGTTAGAATATTTTAAACGACTTCCTGCATTTACCCATACAACCGAACCATCGGGTAAAACTACTTTTGTTTTAGCTCCCAGAGGAGTAACAATTTCGCTGAACTTAACTACAGGTACCTCTTTATTAAAATTACTTTGAAACAGATAAAAGGCTGCACCTCCTAAAACAAAGGATATAATTATTGCTGCAACCCGTGTGAGATTAATATATAACTTTCTTACCTTATTACTCTTCTCTCCGGATTGAAAATCAATTTCACTTTTTATCTTATCAAATAATCCATCTTTATTAAAAGCACCCTCTTTCACGAATTCCTCCTTCTCCAACTCAGAATGCATTTGGCTTTTAATACTGTTGGCAGATTCATGCTCTTCCATCAGCGCATCTAACTCTTCCAATTCGCTGACAGAACAGTTCCCCTCCACAAACTGCTTATGAAGTATCTTAAACCTATCTTGTATTTCTTTTTCGCTTTTCATTTCTACTAACTAATACAATCACCATTCCTTTTTTACTCACATAAATCTTAAATTCTTGTCTTTTTTTATTCATTATCTAGTTAAATAGCCAGATAATAAAGAAAAGAGCCAGGTGATATTCATCTTTTAAATGTTGCTTTAAAAATTTTGTTGCCCTATATATTTGATTCTCAACAGTACGAATTGACAATCCCAGCTTCTCTGAGATTTTTGGATTAGGCATACCTTCAATCCTACTCAGATTAAATATATTCCTTTGCTGATCAGGCAACCTTTCCAATAATGAGCAGATTTTTTCATCCAACTCTTTATAGTCCATACTTGTCTCAGGAGTTTCAGAAAATGAATGATTATAATGAAGAAGATAGTTTTCGTATTTTTGCTCCACTACCTGATGTTTTAAATGGTTATAAACCTTATTAATAGTCATTTTATACAGATAACTCTTAAACGATTTATTTTCATCAATCTCTTCTTTAATTTCCCATATTCTCAAAAACACTTCCTGAACAATTTCTTCCGATTCCGCAGTATTTTTCAGATAATAAAAGGTAAAGTGAAAAAGACTCTCACTGAAACTTTCATATATCTGCTTGTAGGCACGCATATCCCCTTCCTTAAGTCGTTTGATCACCTGCGGACTTATGCTACCAGATCGATTCGTTTTCAAATTCACAAATTTAGATTAACATGATTTAGAACCTTTAATAACCATTTCATTTAATAATCATTAAAGTTCAGGGCTTTACTTTCGGGCATTTACTTCTCAATTATTTCGTTTCTCAACTTCATCTATGCCCTAGATTTTACGTTATCGTTTGTAGATTTTTTCAAAAGCACCTCCTTAATGCTGTTAATTCTTTTACTCTTTTTATCCCTTAGAACAATATTTAATTCGTAACTTTTACTCTTTTAATATTAACAAATTCATTGTTTTCACCTTTGGCAACCAAACCCAATCGGTAACCCATTCCCCACGGCACAAAAACTGACGCATCAACCGATTCAATAATTTTCTTCCACTGTCCATCCACCTTTACGTAAAAATCAATAAAATGTCCTTCAATTACTTCCATTTTTAAGTCTATGATATCATCACCCACTTCCATAACAGAAAATTCTCCAAGGATCGATGTTTTAGCATCACTTGTTTTCCAAACCTTAATCAAATCATGACTAGCTGAAATACCAATACCTGCAAGTGGTGCATAGAAATCATTATTAACAGCTCCAATCAATCCAATCCCACCTTCTGAATTTAAACCTGAATTACCTACATCAACTGTAGCCACAAACTCATAATGGATAGACTTCATTGGTTGAACCAATAAGCTACCTAAATCATAGTTCTCATGAGAAGCTCCCAACATCAACCCTTCATCCCCGGTTGCATAAGTAATATTTTGAGTAACACGCCATTGCCAGATCAAATCCAATGCATCCTTAAAATCATCCTCAAAATTCATGTTCTCTTTTGGACGATTGAATGTTTGTGCATTGCTAAAATAAGGCCATTCATCATCAGTCCACAATATTTTTTCCAACACTCCCTGACGCCCCACATAAACACTTCCTTCACGACTATAGGCATGATATAACAAAAAATGATCTCCATCTTTCGTAACAACGGCACCTTGTCCAGGACATTTCCAGTCAACATTGGCTCTTAGTATCGGATTACTTTGATATTTTTCCCACGGACCTAAAAGGTTTTTCGCACGTGCAACACCTACTTTGTAGTTACAATTAACTGCACAACATTCTCCTGATGAGTAAAACATATAGAAATATTCATCCTCTTCGAACAAGCATACTCCCTCAACTTTACCATTTTCCCATACCTGATCATTTCGTATAAGTTCAACAGGCTCTCCTAATAACTTACTTCTGTCTTTGTTTATTTCCTGTGCAAGAATAGGTGTCGGTAATCCTACACTACTTCCATCTTCCTTCCAAATCAAATAAATTTTTCCATTATGATCTTTCATTTCAAAGGCATCAATTGAGCCAACTTCCTGAGAAATCAGTGGACCATGATCAGTAAATGGTTTTTCTGGCGAATCTGCCGAAGCCACGGCTATCGACATTCTGTTAGTTTCTTTATCTCGGGCTGAATAATATAAATAAACTTTATGCTGTTCTTCATCATAAGCCAATTCAGGAGACCAAAAGTTCTTATTGGCCCAATCCGGTGCACCTCCGGGGAAAACATATGAAATCAACTCCCATTTTTGCAAATCATACGATTTAAAAATAGGAAACAATGGTGACCATTCATTACTTGTTGCTGAAGCGTAATAACAATCCCCTATCTTCACTACAGTAGGATTTGGATAATCACCAGGCAAAACAGGATTAAGAATCACATCATTATTTCCTTCCATCAGCCCGCATCCACTAAAACCACCGAGAATGATTATTAAGACAGAAACAGCAAATAATACTTTTTTCATTTCATCAAAAATTAAACCTCTTCAGTATGAATGATTATTAAGGAGAAATTACCTAAATTAACTCTAAATATTATCCCCTTAAAACCAAATACATACAACAAATCTGCACCTGATAAAAAACACTTCCTCAAGTTGTATACAATTTTCTTAACCAAATTACTCACGCGCAAAACGTATTTTTTTTAAGAAAATATTGTGCATCATACGAAAGTATAAATTTCCGGGCAGTTTATTAAGGTTAACAAACATTATTATAAAAGCTGTTTATCTAGTTTCAATATAACTATTGTCAGACAACAACATTTACAGGCAGACTATAAAAAAAAAGGTCACTGAACTTTAAAGCTCAATGACCTCTCTCTTTACTTACCTTTCTGATAACAGAAATGGTAATTACTATTTACTGGACAATTACTTTCTTATTAATTGACTGGCCGTTGTCGTCATAAATTTTTAGAATATACTGCCCATTAGAGACATTTTCAATATTCATTGCATTTGAATTATAACAAGATAGAACCAAGCTTCCCGAAATACTAAATAACTCTAACTTCTGACAACGAACTCCCTTTACGGTAATTATATCATCAGCAGGATTAGGAAAGACGATAATTTCCGATTCCAAGGCTTTGGTTACATCAGTTGATGGCGACCATTGATCATTCATAACATCATTAATCTCCTCCTGACTTAACAATCCTTTAAACAGGTAAAGCTCATCAATATTACCTCCCCAAAAGTTCTTATCACCCGTTTTATGAGCTCCAATTCTGAAACCACCAGTACAATTCTCAAACGCAGGAGTATAACAGATAATATCTTTTTCTCCATTGATATAATATTTTACAGTCTGGCTTTGAGGATCGCATTGCAGTGCAACATGTATCCACTTATTTCGCTCAAAAGAACCACTGGATGACAGATTAGCATTCGCACCTAAAAAGTTATTAAAGCTTCCACTCTGAGATAATAACCTGTAATAGGTGAAGATTCTGCCATTACCATCACTGGATCCGTTTTTTTGAGCCAGAATCACTTCCTCATAAAAGCTATCGGTCCCAGGAACATAATCAGATGTATTATAAACCCATGCGCAAACAGTAAAAGGTGTAGATTGCGGATTAACAAGATTCTCAGTATTTAAATCCAGGTATTGATTGGTACCATTTAGTAATAACGACTGTCCATGTTGACCTGCGCTAAAGTCATATCCATTAACAGATTGTAACGTATTTGCATTTCCTGAAGCATCATCGACATTTCCATCAAACGGATAATGAAAAACCATTTCAACAGGCACATTCACTGGGGCTTCTCTTAAGCCTACTTCAATAGCCCACTGCTCCCATAGTTCGGCTAATTCGAAAACTTTTTGAGGATACTCTGAAGCCAGGTTAACCATTTCAGAAGCATCAGAAGAAAGATCATATAATTCCCATTGAGTATTTGGCAAAGAAACTAACTTCCAATCATTAACTCTAACAGCCTTTCCACCTTCATGTTCCCAAAAAACAGTATCGTGTGTATTAACAGAAGTTTGATTTAATTGCGCCATCAAACTTTTGCCTGAAGGAGGAAGCGTAGTTTCTCCATTGATGGTTTCAGGGTAGGTTGCACCAGCCAGTTCAAGACAGGTTGGTAAAACATCAATAACGTGGGCTACTCCCCTGTTCAGTGTATTCTCTTTTCCCTGCAAGCCATTTGGCCAATGCACAATCATTGGCGTAGTGGTACCACCTGCATATGATTCTTTTTTCCAATAGCGGAATGGCGTATTCACAGCACTAGCCCATGCCTGTCCAATATAGTTCCAGGTAGTCTCCGGCCCTGGATTTTGAGCATTGTAAACAATGGTTGTACCATCTCTGGTAAATCCGGGTCGGTCAAATCCGGGAGGGTAACCTCTTTCGTAAGAAGCTCCATTATCAGACAAAACAAAAATGATAGTATTATCATATTCGCCAATATCCTGCAAATGCTTTATAATTTCTCCCACACCCTGATCAACCCTGTCAATCATTGCAGCATGAACTTCCATGCAATTAGACTCGTATTCTTTTTCCTGACAGTCAGCCCAACTTCTTCCTGATGAATTTTCAGGCAAAGCACATGTTTCACTGTTTAGAATACCCATATTTACCATATTTTGGTAACGCGTCTGTCTTAGTACTTCCCATCCATCATCATAATTACCATCATATTTGGCAATATCTTCAGGCAAAGCATGCAATGGCCAATGAGGAGCTGTATGAGCAACATACATAAAAAATGGCTGATCATCCTGCGAAAACTGATCCAATAATTCAATTGATTTATCGGTTATAAAATCAGTCATATAAAAATCATCCGGCACTTCAGCTATTGGTGTTTCATTATGAACCAAACTAAAAGGATCAAAAAAGTTTACAACACCCCAAATAACACCCCAATGCTCTTCAAAACCACGATTGGAAGGATAGCTTTCGACAGGAGCAAAAGGACTGTGATCAACCTGATTAGCTAACCATCTTAAATGCTCCTGAGCATCACTTAATGCTTTTGTCTCTGACAGATGCCATTTTCCGGTCATCCCGGTGTGATAGCCATTTTCTTTTAAAACTTCTGCAATGGTAGCTGCATTGCGATTCAGGTTAACTCCCATAGCATTAATACCTGCCTGTTGTGGATAATGACCTGTTAAAAGAGATGCTCTCGTTGGACAACAACGAGCACAGTTATACATTTGAGTAAAACGAACTCCGTCGGATGCAAGCTTATCAATATTAGGAGTTTGAATCTCACCGCCATAACAGCCTAAATCTGAATAACCCATGTCATCAACCATGATGATCATGATGTTTGGCTTTTCCTGGGCTTTTAAGATTACCGCAGAACAAAAAACCAACAGTAGAAACAAATATTTGTACATCCTAATTACTTAACCATAAACTTACTAGATACAACACCCTCTTCAGAAGAAACCTTTAAGATGTATAATCCTTTTCTAAGATTTACAGGTATAGAATTGGTCTTTGTTGAAATATTATCTTCTAATAAACACTTACCGGTAACATCATATATTGCATATGAAGCAGCAGAAACATCGCCACTAAACGAAAGATGGATTTGGCCATTTGAGTAATAATTATTTGCCTGCAAAGGCATTTTCTTAATAGAAGTCGAAGTCATAGCTGCTGCAACACCATCATTCATTATTGAATTAATTGTTGTTGCATCAAGTACTTCATATGTTAGCAACAATTCATCCATTAGTCCTCCTTTAACAAAATATTCTGTCTCATTCTTTCTGGCACCTAAAACAATTTCACCGGTATTACTTTCATTTCCACCATTTACTTCATTAACCAAAATACCATTCACATAGATATATCTTTTGCCAGCAGAAGCGTCTTTTACTACAGCACAATGATACCATGTACCAGCAGAAATGGCTGTATTATCATCACATCGGATTCCATCGGTAAAAGAACCTAATACATTTGCATCTAACACTTCCATATGAATACGGCCGAAATTCTGACCTGAAACATCCTTTTGGTGCACCCAGGTTTGTGCAAAAGAAAGCTGATCCATTTGAACCCATGCCATTAAAGTAAAACTGTTTACCGGATTGAAATCTATTCCTGATGATACAACTGCCATATCATTGAAATATCCAGCCTCACCAAACTTACCGGTATCATAAGTAAGATCATTACCTACAGTTTGAGAAAAAGTAGCTCCACTCGTTGACGAATTGTCCAGATTATTATCAAATTTCAAATAACATTTTATTTGCTCTGTACTAATCTGTTGAGCATTAAGAAAAGGAATTGTTGTTAAAAAAAGAATTGAACTAAATAGTAGTCTTCTAACATTCATAATTTTTGGATTTAATGTTTAACAATAATAAAATGAAGAACCCTATGAAATCCTCTAAAAGCCTAAAGTTGAAATCATAGTTCTCCTTTATTACAAGAAGACCTAACTAATTACTCACATAAAATTACATAATGTTTAATGAGATTTAGAAAATAAATGAGGCCTGAAGTTCTGAACCTTATTTCAAAAGATTAACAAGGCTTAAAATTAATTTTAAAACAGTCTGATTCAGGTATTGAGTTATTAAACTATTTTTAATTTATGGGAATAGCGCTTTCAGTTATTATACAAAAAACATCAGCTATTAATAATTCATCAGATTCAAGAATTACTATAAGATTCTAAAAATATTATAACACTTTGCTAGATATACAAAATGTTATTATTATCTTTGAATCACATGTATTACAACATACATATTAATAGTAATTCGCACGCACACATACTGAAATTTATATTCTATTATAAAGTAAAAGCCATTGCTAATTAGGCATATAGTAAGATAAGTATTGGGTTGACGAAAGGATTAGTAAAATTTTTACTTGTATCAATGGAGTCATTTAATACACAAACATATGCCTATGAAAAAAATCATTCTACTTTTAAGTTTGTTTCTTTGTAGTTATAGCCTTATAGCACAGGATCTATTAATTAAAGGAACAGTTAAAGACAACAACGGCGAGCTTTTGCCAGGAGTTGCAATTTTAGAGAAGGGAACTTCCAATGGAACCATCACCGATGCTTCTGGTGTTTACAGCATCAAAGTTAATAAAGGTGCTACTCTCGTTTATTCTTTTGTAGGAATGAAAACAAAAGAAGTCAGTGTTGGTGAAAAAACAGATATCAACATAGTTTTAAGTGGTGATGTATACCTTGATGATGTAGTAGTTGCAGCATTGGGTATTCGCCGCGAGAAAAAAACAATAACTTATTCGATTCAAGATGTTAAAGCTGAAGAAATAGTTATTGGAGCAGAACCGAACCTTGTCAATTCACTTGCCGGAAAAGTTGCAGGTTTAACGGTTACCAACTCCGGTGGAGCTCCCGGAGCCTCATCTCAAATAATTATCAGAGGTGGAACATCCCTCCTTTTTGACAACCAACCTTTATTTGTTGTTGACGGTGTTCCGGTGGATAACACTACTGCCGTTGGTAACTCATTAACAGATGGTTTGTCTGCTTCCTCATTGGATATGGGAAATGCTATTTCTGATTTAAATCCAGACGACATTGCTGAAATGACAGTACTAAAAGGAGCTGCTGCTTCTGCTCTTTACGGACTAAAAGCAGCAAACGGAGCAATAGTTATAACAACAAAAAAAGGAAAAGGAAAAGCAAAGGTTAACTTTTCCTTCAGAACTCGTTTGGATCAGGTAAATCGACTACCATCACAACAAGGTGTTTATAAAGCCGGTACTGCTGATCGCGATGGTGGTAACTTTACAGATCAAACCCACTTATCATGGGGTGAAGAATTTCAAAGTGGTGATACAAGATACAACAACATGGAAGACTTCTTTGAGAACGCCTGGACCTATGAAACTTCCTTTAATGTTAGCGGTGGTAACGAAAAGGGCAGCTATTACATTTCATTAGCTCACACTGATCAGGACGGTATTGTTCCAACTACCGATTATCAAAGATCTTCGTTCTTAGTTAACCTTGAAAGAAAAGAAGGAATTTTCACCTTCGGAACCAAGTTTAATTATGTTTCAACTTCTTCAACAAAAACATTAACCGGATCAGGACTTTACGGAACCAATGATGGGTACATGCAAAACATCATTAATTATCCAAGAAGTTACGACATGAAAGCTTATGAAGATGAAGAAGGCAATCTGATTCATTTGTTACCAGACGGACTTGATGCATGGGAATATCCTAATAATCCATACTGGAAATTAAATACCTCACCTCATTGGTGGGCGCTTAAAACCCACTGATTATTAATTGTTTATTTTTAAGTTCTTTGACATTTTTGTAATCGTATTTCGTAAGCACCTCTCTTA
>JAFMVE010000016.1 GCA_025499705.1 Carboxylicivirga caseinilyticus | reverse complement strand
TCCCTTTTAGGGGAGGTTTGGTGGGGTATAATGAAAGTAAAGTTACAATTTGAAAGATTCCTTATTTGCAGAATCACTTTTTGGACACCCTCTTAAATGTTTATTGTAAAGTAGTATTAGAAAAATATGGCAAATCCACCACTAAGAGCTACTCCACTAATTATTGTTTTATCTTTACTATTATCACCATCAGACATAGTTATTGATCCATAGCCTAATCCAAGGTCAAGTGAAATAAAATCATTCAGGAAAAACCCAAGGCCAACACCCAGGTCCCATGCAGAAACATTGTTTTTAGATTCACCACTCATATTTACTCCTGAATAATCATACTTTGATTTTTGATTGCCAAACAGAAAATCCCCTTGTATATATGGTTTTATATTTCCGGATCCAACATAATAACGTGCGAATGGACCAAATAAGAGTGAATTGGATGTATAAGAGTCAGAAGAAACTTTTTGTTTTGTGCTTTCAAAGTCAATTGACAATCCTAATGCCAGATTGTCAATTACGAAGTAGCCCAAGGAAGGAGTTATGTTGAATTGTGTGGATTTAATATCATCACTATATGACTCTCCATCATATTCAAATTTAGTTGTTGTTGATGATAACCCCAAGTCAGATGTGCCTGACATAATGATTTTTCCTTTCTCAGTTTGAGCGAATGAACTTAAGTTAATAGCTAAAAACGCTACAATAAAAAATACTTTTTTCATATGTGTTCTAGTTTATAATTAAAAAGGTTATTCAAAAATAGATTAAATTAATTAAATAGTAAGATAGTTTATGATTAATTAAGTCAATTTAATCAGAAAATGAATAAACAATGTTCTATCTTGCTTATTCATTTGATGTTATAATATTGTTTTGATTGAAAGTCTAATCACGCAGATAAAATTCTATTAAAAAAATAGTATTACTTTTGAAGGAATAAAAAACTGGGCAACCTGATCTTATAATGGACATTGAACAAATCTATAAGTTAATTACCTTAATTGCTTTGGTATTTTTAAGCTCTAATGAAATGAGGGCTGATGATGGGGAATTGGCAATTGCGGAAGATTCAATTGTTGGAAAAGCCATTGAACTAATTCAACTTGCCTCTGAAAATCCTGATAGCTGTAAGGAATTGGCTTATGATCTGTTAAATAATCCCTCTTCAAAAAAGTTGAAAGCCAATGCCTATTCTAATGAGGCGCTTGCCGAGGCTTATTTTTATTTGCAAGAGTTTGACTCAGCTAAAGTATATTATCAAAGAGCTTTATCCAGCTACCAGGGAATAGGGGATAAGGAACAACAAGCTACCTCTTACAATAATATAGGATTGGTGTTTTATTATCTGGGGCAGTACGCTGTAGCGTTAGAGAATTTCAATTCTGCTTTGGAAATTCAAAAAGTGTTAGGTGATGAATTAGGAATAGCCCGTGCTCATCATAATATAGGCATGGTTTATGGAAAGTGGGAAAGGTATGATCAGCAGTTTGAGCACTATAATATTGCATTAAAGCTATATGAAAAGAACAAAGATCAGGAGAGTATAGCGGGTTTAACCAATAACATGGGAATCACTTATGCAATGCTGCATCATTACGATAAAGCCTTGGAGAGTTACCGGAAGGCTTATTTTGCCTATAACGAATTAGGCAATAAGGATAGAATGGCGGCGATTTCAACAAATCTTGGATGTTTATTTGTTTACAAAGGTGAAAGTCAACGAGCCCTGGATTATTTTAACGAAGCCATCAATCACTTTCGTGAAACGAATAATTATATGCTGTTGATATCGACCTATTCAAGTACTGGTGATGCATACAAAGAGGTTGATAATTATAAGAAAGCACTGGAGTATTACATGCTGGCTGAAGAAGTGAACGAAAAGCTGGATTTATTAACCCTGAAGAAAGATAATTACTATTCACTTTATCTCGTTTATAAAGAGATGGAGGATTATCAGAAGGCATTGGATACTTACGAACGATATAACAGTATTGCTGATTCAATTTTTACAGCGGAGAAATATGAACGACTAATTGAATTGGAAAAAAAATATCACTCTGAGAAAAGTGAAAAAGAGTTGTTGGAGTTGAAAGCCAAAGATCATCAGCATGAACTTTTATTATGGGGTTTATCTATCTTTTTTATGTTCTCGGCAGTACTTGTTTTAATTGGAGTTTATATTCTGAAAATTAAAGAAAAGCAGCGACGTCAGATAATGGAGCATAAGGTGCTGCGCACACAGATGAATCCTCACTTTATATTTAACTCACTTTCGGCATTGCAATGTTTTATTATTGAAGGAAATCAGGATGAAGCCATTGATTTTGTAGCTGATTTTTCATCTTTAATGCGTCTGGTGTTGCAGTATGCTAAAGAAGAAAATATTACACTCAAGAAAGAGAAAGAAATACTGGAGAAATATATGAGTTTGCAGAATCGAAGGTTTGAAAATAAGATAAACTTTTCGTTGCAAATAGATGAACAGTTACAAATAGAAAAAGTAATGGTTCCTCCCATGTTATCGCAACCATTTGTTGAAAATGCCATTGAACATGCCGGATTATCCATGAAGGAAGATGGATTTATTAAAGTTACTTTTAGTAAGGATAAGAATAAGCTCGCAATATCAATAGAAGATAACGGTATTGGTATAAAGATGGCTCAGCAAAAGAAAAAGTTAATCACACATAAATCTGTAGCCATGCAATTAACAAAAGATCGTATCAGTCTTCTTTATGAACATCAGGGGAAGAAAGCAGAAGCGTTGGAGATTGAAGATCTGTCTGATTATGACTTATGTGGAACAAGAATCACTTTCCGGATCCCATACATGGAAATTAACTAACTACTTTCTGCCAAAGTCAGCAGGAATCTCACCCCAGTTTTTTGTGTCCCATTTTAGTATTTTGGTTGAGTAGGTATTATTTTTCAGCCATGCTTCAGCCCTTCTTACAAAATCAAAAAGCTCTTTGGTTTTGGCAGTCTCTTCCAATTTTGATTTACATTCTTTTTTTTCAACCCAACCCATGGCAATTTTCGAGTCGGTATAAATTGGAATAGGCAGGTTATGTTTTTTTAGATATGACAGTCCATGAACAATCCCTAAAAACTCACCAATATTATTGGTTCCAATGGGATATTTCATATGAAAAAGTTGTTCCTTGGTCTGAGTGTTTACCCCCTGATATTCCATCACTCCCGGGTTTCCACTGCAAGCAGCATCAACCGAAATGCTTGGGATGATAATATTACTTTTGGGATTAAATTTAGGAGTGGAAGAGGTCTTACTGCCTTGTCCTATGAATTTATGTGGCGGACTTTTAAAAGCTTTTATTGCTTCACTTTGCGATTCAAATCCTTTGTATAGGGCACCGGCAAATCCTTTTATCTGAGCCTGGCATTCGGCCCATGATCCATAAATACCCGGTTTCGCACCTTTCCAAACTACATAGAATTTATTCTTCGCCATATTTCCTTTTTAATTCAATTGTAAAACTACAGCATTGACATGATTAAACAAAAAAAAGCCGACTCGTAAGCCGGCTTTATCGATATGATTAAAAGAGTTTATTCTTTAACCAGGGTCATTTCGTCAATCAGGTTGGTTGCACCAGCGTATTTCTCAATAACAAAAAGCACGTAGCGGATATCAACATTGATACACTTCTGTAATTCAGGTTCAAAAGCAATATCTCCACTCATAGCCTCCCAGTTACCGTCGAAAGCCAGACCAAATAATTCGCCGTTGGCATTTATCACAGGACTTCCGCTGTTACCTCCGGTAATATCATTGTTTGTAGTGAAGCAAACATGTAGTTTACCATCTTTATCAGCATATTGGCCATAATCTTTTGCTTTCCAAAGATCTTTTAATTTTTGAGGTACAATAAACTCATAATTATTCGGATCTTCTTTCTCCATAATACCATCGATGGTTGTGTAATACTTATATTTTACACCATCGCGTGGCTCATAGTCACCTACAGTACCATAACTTAAACGCATTGAGAAATTGGCATCTGAGTAGTAAACTTTATCAGGATGCATTTCCATCAGTCCGGCCATAAATAATCGGTTAGCTTTAGAAATGGTGCTGGTAGTTTCTTTTAACTGTGCCACTATGTTTTTATACGTTTCACTTATTTCAAGTCCAGCTGAAAATGCTAAATCAGCATTTAACTTCTTCAATGAAGGTTTTGCAAGGAAGGCATTGAATTTATCTTCACTTGAAAAAATCGATTTGCTGAAAACAGTATTCGCATATTTCTCGAAATCTCCCTTGAATTTCTTATTGATAGTTTGATAAAATTCAGGATGAAATTGTTTGTCAATTGTATTATAATATAAGTCGGTTAAAGCTGCTAATACTTTACGATCTGTTTCAGGATAATAATCTTTATAAAACCCTTTGCCAGCTTCAGTTAATTTCTTTACCGCAGCATCTATTTCCTCCTGATTGTCATTTTCTAAAGCTGTTTGAAGTTCACGTGCACGCAAAGAGAAACTATAGATTTCAGTTCCACGCAACAAACATTCAAGAACATAACTGCGGGCTTTTCTGTATGGAGCCTGTGCTTCATAAGCTTTTTCAAGGTCGGAAAGTACTTCGCCATATTTTGCTTTACGCTCATCAGATCCGGCAGCCCATTCAGCAAATTCAGCTTCCAGAGCACGTTTTTTCTCCAGTACATTCAATTTCTCCAGACCACGGTTCATACCGATACTGTTTTTCCAGTAGTTTGAACTTCTTGAGAATTTTGAAGCATACTGAATACGTACTTTTTCGCTGGCCATCATATCTTCGTTCCAGATGTCCTGCTTGATACCACGTGGAGTAATCATTGCTTCGTTGGTGATATTCATTCGTTCTTCAATACCCCATGAAGTTAAATAACGTTCAGTGCTTCCCGGGAATCCGATAGTCATGGCAAAATCATCCATTTCCACACCCTTTAATGAAACAGGTAAGTGGTGTTTAGGCTGATAAGGTACATTGTCTTTTGAGTAATCAGCTGGTTTGCCATCAGGTCCGCAATATACACGGAACATGCTGAAGTCACCAGTATGACGAGGCCACATCCAGTTGTCAGTATCGTGACCAAATTTACCAATTGATGAAGGAGGTGCACCTACGAAGCGAACATCAGTAAAGATTTCATATACGATCAGAAAAAACTGGTTTCCTTCGAAATAGTCTTTTACAATGGCTCTGTAATTATTACCTTCAGTTGCTTCTTTTGAAATATTAGAAGAAACTTCCCAGATTTTTGCCTGGCGTTCTGTTTCGCTCATATCATCCGAAAGTTCTGCATTAATCCGCTCAGTAACATCTTCCATGTATTTCATGAAAGTAACCTTCAAGCCTTCAGCAGGTAACTCTTCTTCTTTTGTTTTGGCCCAGAATCCATCTTCAAGATAATTGTGTTCAATAGAACTCAATGCCTGAATGCTACCATATCCACAATGATGGTTGGTTAAAATTAAACCCTGGTCAGAAATTAATTCTCCCGTACAACCTCCGCCAAAAATCACAATAGCATCTTTTAAACTTGAATTGTTAATGCTATAAATATCTTCGGCTGACAATTTCAATCCAAGCTCATTCATCTTATTCATGTTAAGCTTGTTCAATAATGGGAGTAGCCACATCCCCTCATCAGCTTTTGCTAATTGAGCAAAGCCGATGCATACTATAAAAAATAGTGATGCAATTCTTTTCATAAATTACTATTATTTGGTGTTCATATTGATTGTATTCCCTTCTACTTATCTAAACATAGGAAATCAACATTGATGGATACAATTTGTTTAGTATCATCAGCTTGTTTAAATCAGGTAACAAAGATATAATTTTCCAAATAACAATAAAGTGAGCAAACATACATAAAGAAAAACCGGATAATGTCTTATCCGGTTCGCTTTCCTGACAGCAGGAGTTGTTTTCCTACTTGTCCCCTATTTTGTATTACCGACCAGTCAGGCCAGTTGTTTTTTATTAATAAATAATCCTTTTGGACTGCTATTCATGTACCCGTTTGAGTTATTACGTTTAGCTTTAACTAAAGCAGGATAGTTAAGAAATGTTTCGTAAAACTTCACCTGTTCGAAATAGTTGAGTTTTAACTTAGTTGGGCTCATTAAATATTTACGAGTCCAAAAACTAACCGGATCATAAAAGTTTATTACTTGTAATCCTTTTATTTTTAAAAAGTAATCCAATAGTTCTTCATTGGTATATTTCTCTTTGGTAATTTCCTTCATAGAAGAAATGATGGTTTCCTTTTGTTTGGCACCATTACTAAAAAGTATCGATTCCAGATCACCAACAGCATAATGTTCTGCCAGGATAAAAATTCCTTTTTTCCATAACCAGAAACCTGCAGCAGCAAGTGGGATTAATATGAGAAATATGGTTGTCATTAAAATCTATTTTAGTGTTGTGTTGCTTTGTTTAATTATGTTGTTGGCGATCATACGTTCATCTTATTAAAATGGTTATGCTTGTTTGCATTTTTTAATACTTAACTACTTAATGTTTAGTTAGCCGGATTTGATGAATTCAATAAAATGCCTGACAAAATAATTGAGTTCAGCCTTTAATGAAGATGAGACTATAACTTGTTAAGTGGGGGTAATTGGAAAGAATTGGCATAACTGTTTGCCGTGGCTTTATAGGTATTGATTCCAAAGGCCAGCCGTGAGGTTTTAAGGATCTTTTTTTGTGTTACAACCGTGAAATGGAAATGTTTTTTCATGTGCATGGCCAGGTATTCCTGCTCATATTGCCCGGGTGTGGGAATTAAAATAGCTTTACGGTTAACATGGAACAGATCCATTAAAGTAGAATAGCCCGAACGACATACAATTTGTTTACTTTTGTTTAAAAGGTAGTGATATGTGTTGATATCACAATGCTCAATAAAGGTTACTGATCCATGCTTTCGGGGCTTTATAATACTGTCGGGTCTGCCGCGAAGTAAAATTACATTCAGGTCACTGTTGATATAACGTCTAACAATTAATTTTTCGAAAATCGATCGTTGAGGTTCTGGTCCGGATAGAATGATTAGTACATCCGGATTTTTTAAATAACCAGGGACTTCTGTTGGATTGTTTGCCAGCTTAAGTCGTGATGTTAACCCTATTCGATGGGTGGAGCGATGCATTACTTTATTACCCAGTTGACCTGCAATGGAAGGGGTATCTTTTATATCAGGAATCCAGCACGAATCAAAACGTCTGATCCAATATTGTAAGGTAAGCTGAACGATGGGTTTTGACCAGCACATTAACCGACCTGTTCTGATATTAGTTTGATGTGTTATAAGTACCGATGTAATTTTGCGATGACGAAAACCATAGCGATTGTCGGAAATGATAAAATCAATATTGAAACGATTTACCAGTTCTTTTACTGTTCTTTTATCTCTGTTTAACGATTTTAAAAATCCTGGAAGTTGCCAGGTGAGTTTTAAAAGTTGATTGTTAGAGCCGGATAACTTGATTTGAAAATCTTTCAGGATAATAAAAGTCAGATTTGGAAAGGTCTGTTGAATAACGTTAATGGATGGTTTTTCTCCGGCTACATAGCATTGATGTCCATCTTTGATTAAATTATCAATAATTGGTAATAAACGTGTGGCATGACCCAAACCCCAGTTTAATGGGCTTATAAGAATTCGTTTTTTGTGGGTAGCCTTTTCTTTCATATCCGTTTATCCTGAAACAGATACCTCAAAGCCTTGTTGTTTAGCTTGGTCAGCAATCTGGTTCAGTAAAGGTAACGATACTTTTTTAAGATTACTATAAGGTGTATCTCTCTCGATGGTGTAAATCATTACCTTAGATGGTCTGATCTTTTGTAATGCCTGAATCCACGAGTCAATATCCTTTTGAGTGGTATTGTCAATAGTTACCCCATCAATTTCTCCTTCCACAAACATGGTTTGAATAATTACTTTGCCTTTAAAGGCCTTTAATTGGTTGATTGTTTGATCCAGATCAAAAGGATAGTTGGGTTGATCCAATCGAAGGATAGTTTCTTTTAGGCCTGAATCAAGTTTTTGTATGTTATCATCAACCTTTAAAAGAGCTGAAACAACTTCAGGTTTGTATAAGCGCGATGCATTGGAAAGAACTGCAATTCGGGCTTCCGGACAGTGAGCATTTCGTATTTCAATAGTGTCATCAATTACCCCTGCAAAATCGGGGTGAAGAGTAGGTTCACCATTGCCTGCAAAGGTGATAACATCAGGCTTCAAATTTTCGTTAAGCATATCTTCCAACTTCTGTTTTAATGCTTCTTTAACCTGCTGGCGAGTAGGCATCTGACTTGTTTTGTCACCTAATTCACCATTTAAACCACACTCGCAATAAATACAATCGAATGAACAGAGTTTTCGATTATTGGGTAATAGATTAATTCCCAGTGAAACACCTAAACGGCGACTCCTGACAGGTCCGAAAACAGTTTTGTCGAATAAAAAGGTTGACATGCTTAAAAATTTTGTCAAAGGTAGTTTTTTGTATTAAAACACCCTTATTCATGGCAGATCTGCTTAAATTATTCTCGTTTGAACAACCAACTAATTTGTTATCTTTGAACTTGATTTTTTCTGACCTTGAAAGAAGGCAGAAAACTTGCTGAGAGAATAATTTGATCAGGAAAAAACTGATCAGAAGTGAATTGATTTAATATGAAGTTTGCAGAGGTTATAGGCCACGATCATATAAAAAAACATTTGATTAACATGGTGAACGAAGAGCGTGTCAGCCATGCTCAAATGTTTACCGGACCAGAAGGTAATGGTAAGTTAAATATGGCATTGGCTTTTGCTCAATACCTCAATTGTCATAACCGGCAGGAAAATGACTCGTGTGGAGTTTGTCCGTCATGTGTTAAATACAATAAACTGGTTCATCCTGATTTGCATTTTGTGTTTCCGGTTGTTAAGAGTCCGAAACATAAAAATCCGGTGAGTGATTCTTATTTGCAGGAATGGCGTCAGATTATTCTGGAAAAAAGGTACTTTAACCTTGGGCAGTGGTATACATTTCTTGAATCAGACAAACAAGGTTTAATTTACAGTGAAGAGAGTCAAAATATCATCAAAAAACTAAGCCTTAAGACATTTGAGGCCAAGTATAAAGTGATGATCATTTGGTTGCCGGAAAAAATGCATGTGGCAGCATCCAATAAATTATTAAAACTGTTGGAAGAGCCACCACAAGGAACGGTTTTTCTATTGGTGTCGGATAATCCGGCCGATGTACTGGGAACAATTCAGAGTCGAACACAGATGTTAAAAATTCCGGGGATCAGTAACGAAGACATTGCCACATCTTTGGTTAAAGAGTTTGGTATTGGTTCCGATGAAGCCGGCCAGTTAGCCAAATTGGCTGTTGGGAATTATGTGGCTGCACGCGAATTATTGGATCAGAGTGATGAACGAAGGTTCTTCTTCGATAAATTTGTGGCATTAATGCGTCAGGCCTATCAGCGAAAATTATTTGATCTGATTGAATGGTGCGATGAAATGAACAGCCAGCCTAAGGAACAATTGAAAAGTTTTCTGGATTTTTCGCTTCGGTTAATCCGCGAAAACTTCATAATGAATATACAGGAAGAAGATTTATTGTATCTTACGGCAGAAGAAAGAAATTTCTCAACACGTTTTTCGCCATTTATAAACGATAATAACGTATTACAATTGAGCGAAGAGATCAGTTTAGCCCATTCTCATCTTGAACAAAATGGGAATGCTCGAATTATATTAATGGATTTGTGTCTGAAAATTATCATGCTGTTAAAACAGTAAGGGTGATTTAGCGAATTCACAAGGTCAGTGAGCCTTTTATTTATTGAAATTATGGAAGAAGTTAAGGAACAGGAAAAAACGGGTTGTACCAACTGTACCAGTCGTTGCGGAAAACTAAATGTTTTCGACTGGTTGGGCGATTTACCCGAAAGCATAAATAGCACAAGTATAGTTGAGGTTCAGTTTAAGAACACACGTAAAGGTTTTTTCAACAATAGCAACGGATTAAAACTCTCGAAGGGAGATATTATTGCAGTGGAGGCTTCTCCGGGTCACGATATTGGCACCGTAACCTTGACAGGCGAATTGGTTTTACTTCAGATGAAGAAAAACAATATCTCACCAGATACCTACGAGTTTAAGCGTGTTTATCGAAAAGCAAAACCTGCTGATATTGAGAAGTGGGAAGAAGCTAAAAATCTGGAGCATGAAACCATGCTGGAGTCCAGGAGGATTTCGGAACGTTTGAAACTGGATATGAAAATTGGTGATGTTGAGTATCAGGGTGATCGTACAAAAGCGATATTCTACTACATTGCCGATGAGCGGGTTGATTTTCGTGAACTGATAAAAGTGTTGGCCGATCGTTTTAAGGTGCGTATTGAGATGCGTCAGATCGGAGCCCGTCAGGAAGCTGGTAGAATTGGTGGTATCGGGCCTTGTGGTCGTGAATTGTGTTGTTCAACCTGGATGACCAATTTTGTTTCGGTTACAACTAATGCTGCACGTTATCAGGAGATTTCATTAAATCCGCAGAAGCTGGCTGGTCAGTGTGGAAAACTTAAATGTTGTCTTAACTACGAACTGGACGCCTACCTTGATGCACAGGCTGATTTTCCGAATACGAATACTGTTTTGGAAACGGATGAAGGTCCTTATTATCACTTTAAAACAGATATCTTCAAGCGTATCATGTGGTACAGTACCGAAAAAGAATTTCCGGCCGGAATAGTGGAGGTGCCTGTTGATCGTGTGAAAGAAGTAATTAAGATTAACCGCAGGGGTAAAAAGATTGATAAACTGGTATCTGACGAATTCAAACGTACGGCTATTCATGCTGAACCAAGTTACGAAAATGTTGTAGGTCAGGATGATCTTACCCGTTTTGATGAAGATAAAAAGAAAAAGAAACGTCGTCCGGCCCCTAATAAAAATGGAGCAAAAGGATCACGAAATCAGAATAATAACAGACGACGGAGACCTAATAATCAAAACAACCCGAACAGTCAGAATAGTCAAAACCAGCCAAAGAAAAATGAAGGTAATAAGCCAAAATAGCATTCTATTGGCTATTTTCTTAGCCATTGGATTTGTTAGTTGTGATAAAAACGCTGTCTTCGATCAATATGTTACCATACCCGACGCAGGATGGAACAAAGATTCGATGGCTGTTTTTATGGTTGACATTGATAATGCCCAAATGAATTATAATGTTTACCTGAATATCCGTAACCGGTCGGAATATCCCAATAGTAATTTATGGTTGTTTGTGGATGTGATGAGTCCATCGGGTAAGACAATGCAGCAAAAAGTGGATTGTATACTTGCCGACGATAACGGACGATGGCTGGGATCTGGTTGGGGCGATCTGTTTCATGTAACCGTTCCTTATCAGATGGGTGTGAAGTTTGCCGAAGAAGGTGAATATACCTTCAGAATAGTTCAGGGGATGCGAACCGATGATTTAACAGGGATACACAATATTGGTTTACGAATAGAAGAAGCTGAATAGTTGTCAAAGTACATAAAGTGGGAAAGAATAAGTTGAAAAAGTTCGCCGAGATGGCAACTTACGATCATGTGTTTCAGGCTAATTACGATGATTTAAAAGAAGAACCTTTTGCACTGAAAGGTAAGTGGAACAAAGACTTTTTTAAAAACGATAACCCTGTAGTCCTCGAATTAGGCTGTGGTAAGGGTGAATATACCGTAGGATTGGGAGAACTTTATCCTGATAAAAATTTCATAGGAATCGATATCAAAGGTGCCCGAATGCACAGGGGTGCTACCGATTCGAAAAATAAAGGAATGACCAATGTGGCTTTTATAAGAACACGAATTGAATTAATTACCAAATTTTTTGAAGCGGATGAAGTGGATGAAATCTGGCTTACCTTTAGCGATCCACAAATGAAACGGGTTAATAAACGACTGTCATCAACACGTTTTATGAAGTTGTATCTAAGAATAATGAAGCCCGGAGGCATCATACATCTCAAAACAGATTCTAACTTTTTGCATACCTACACCGAAGCTATGGTGAAGGAAAATAATCTGCCTGTTTTGGTTAATGAGAATGATTTGTATGGTTCGGGTTATGATGATGAGATACTGAGTATTCAAACGCATTACGAATCGAAATGGATTGCTCATGGTTTAAATATCAAATACCTTAAATATAAACTGGAGCCAAGAGAAGAGTGGATTGAGCCTGAAATTGACATTGATTATGACTCTTACCACAGTGGTGGTCGTGGTGTGGTAAAAGAGCGCGAACCCCGAAATCAAAACAATGCCAAAAAATGATTTCTTCGAACAGGTTTACCAGGTTGCGGAGCTGATACCCTACGGCAGAGTTACCAGCTACGGTGCTATTGCCAGATACCTTGGTGCTGTAAGAAGTGCCAGAATGGTGGGGTGGGCCATGAATAAATGCGGATCGTGGCACAATTATATTCCGGCTCACCGAGTGGTTAATCGTAATGGATTATTAACAGGTAAACAGCATTTCCCAGGTGGAGAAACCATGAAGGAATTGTTAGCAAATGAAGGGGTGAAAGTTGAAGAGAACCAAATCGTCAATTTTAAAGAAGTCTTCTGGGATCCTTCGGTTGAGTTGATGTAAATTCATGATAAATGACACGATAATCAACGGTTGAGAACATAGTTTCTCAATTTTTTTTACCTTTGATATAATTTTTAAAAAGTTTAAATAAAGATAATATGGAATATTATCCTAACTTAATATTAGATGCACTTAAACATGTGGTGCATCCCGGAAAAGGGAAGGACATCGTTTCGTTGGGGATGGTTGAAGATGATTTGCGAATTGATGGAAAAAGAATCAGTTTCAGTTTACTATTCGATCGGGCCAACGATCCTTTAATTGGGTCTTTAAAAAAGGCATGTGTAAAGGCAATTCATTCATATGTTGATGAAGAGGCTGATATTGAAGGGAATATTTATGTTAAGGTTAAGCCAAAAGCGAAACCTGTTGAAACCAAAGCTCTGCCGAGTGTAAAGAATATTATTGCGGTTGCTTCGGGTAAAGGAGGAGTTGGTAAATCTACCATTACATCAAATCTTGCTGTGGCATTGGCTAAGGCCGGTTATACGGTTGGTTTGCTCGATGCCGATATTTTTGGACCGTCGGTACCTATTATGTTTCAAACAGAGGATGCTCGACCGGTTTTAGAAAAGATTGAAGGAAAAGATAAAATTATTCCGGTTGAGAAATACGGAGTAAAGATGTTAAGCATTGGTTACTTTGTTAATCCGGATGATGCCTTGATATGGAGGGGATCTATGGCTACCAATGCCATTCGTCAGCTTATCAACGATGGAAACTGGGGCGAACTCGATTATTTATTATTGGATTTACCTCCTGGAACCAGTGATATACATCTTACGCTTGTTCAAACCATAAGTATTACAGGTGCTGTGGTGGTAACCACACCGCAGAATGTGGCGCTGGCTGATGCAGTAAAAGGAGTCAGCATGTTTAAGAGTAAGAATATTAATGTGCCTGTATTAGGGCTAGTTGAAAATATGGCCTGGTTTACACCTGCTGAATTACCTGAAAATAAATATTACATTTTTGGAAAAGATGGAGGAAAGACCTTAGCAGAAAAACTTCAGGTGCCTTTATTAGGACAAATACCAATTGTTCAGAGCATACGCGAAGGTGGCGATAATGGAGAACCGGCTGCACTGAACGAAGCTTCCATTATAGGTTTAGCTTTTGCTGATTTGGCACAAAAGGTGGTTGAACGTGTTGAACTACGTAATGCTGCAATGCCTGAAACTAAAATTGTAGAAATTAAAAAGTAAGCCATGGGAGGAGAGGAGAAAGCAAAATTGCTTAACGAAGTTGAAGAAGCTCTGGAGTCAATTCGACCATATCTGCAGGGTGATGGTGGTAATATTACTCTTCTTGATATTACCGACGACTTTGTGGTACAGGTTCGCCTTGAAGGATCGTGTCATGGCTGCCATTTGAGCATGCAAACACTGAAAGGCGGAGTTGAGATGGTGGTAAAAAAATCGGTTCCGCAAATTGTTGAGGTGGTTGCAGTTGATTAATCGCAGTTATCTTTATTGGATATCAGGTGGTGCATTTTGCTTTTAATTTTTAAATTTGCGCACCTGAATAATAAAATGTCTTGTTAATAAAGGCATTTTAGTTTTTTGAACTGGTCCCATAGTTCAATGGATAGAATATCAGATTCCGGTTCTGACGATATGGGTTCGAATCCCGTTGGGATCACAGATTGAATATTGATTTCAGTTCAAAAGCACTTAAAGTTAACACTTTAGGTGCTTTTTGTTTTTTGTGAAGGTGTCAAATTTAGCCATAAAAACACATGCTAAACGAGACTAAATCGAGACCCTTCTATCAATAAGCATGATCCCTCCTATAGGTCTCGATTAAATAGATTAACACTCTGATATTTTGAAATTTAAATTAGCGTGTTTTGATGCGATTTGGGTTTTAAAAATAGTAATTCTTCTGCATAACTTAGATACCATCAGAACACAGAATCTTTAACTTTTAAAACTGTGTGTTATGAGAATTACAACAAACTTCCTTTTAAAAAAGGCAAAAAGAAGAAGTGATGGAACCTACCCTATTTACATTAGAGCTACTTTGGATGGCAGGCGTATCGAATTGTCAACAGGAGTCTTTGTTTCTGATGAAAGCTGGAATAAAACAGAACAGAAAATCATTAACAAATATCCTAATGCAAAATTGTTAAATAACCGACTTTCTAAAGTTGTTAATAAACTAATCGAAATCTATTATCAGTTGGAAGCGCTGGGCGATGAATACGATATTCAATCCATAAAAGAACATTTTAGCGGAACACCCAAATTTTATTTGGTTAATACCTTTCAAATAGTAATTGACTCTATCGAAAAGAAAGTTGGGTTTGGCTATTCATACGGAACCTACAAACACTATAAAACCACACTCAAACGTCTGAAGTTATTTTTAAATGATTCATACAATAAACAAGATATTTCGCTTAACAAGATTGATTATAACTTCCTTAATTCTTTTGATACCTGGCTGAAAGTGAAACATCAGGTTTCGGGACATACCGTTGGGAAATATCACAAACAGCTTAAGAAAGTGCTTAATGATGCTATAGCCCTAAAATTATTGGACAAAAATCCGTATACCAACTTTAGAATTAAGAGTTATCAAGGAAAGCGGGATTTTCTAACCATGGAAGAAGTCAATACCATTGAAGGAAAACAATTTGAGTTCGCCAGAATAAATGTAGTAAGGGACATTTTTATTTTTGCATGCTATACCGGATTATCTTATTCAGATATAGCCAATCTCACACTAAAGCACATTATGCGAGGTGATGATAATGAAGAATGGATTGTAGTTGATCGCAAGAAAACAGATAATCGTTGTCGTATACCCTTATTACCCAAAGCTAAGTGTATCATTGAGAAGTATAAGGATTATCCGGTCAGTAATAATAAAGGCAGACTTTTACCTGTTAATTCCAATCAAAAAATGAACGCCTATTTAAAAGAGATCGCAGATATCTGTAAAATCAATAAGAACTTATCTATGCATGTTGCCAGACATACTTTTGCAACTTCTGTTACATTAGCTAATGGTGTACCTATTGAGACAGTCTCCAAAATGCTTGGGCATGATTCGCTTAAGACAACTCAGATTTATGGAAAAATCATTGATTCTAAAATCAGTAAGGATATGAAAAAGTTGAAAGCACTTTTGTAACTTACTAGATATTTTGAATAATTAGCTCCTCGCTTTGATTATAACTTAAGAGTTTTTTTATAGACTCTCGGAGAGCAAGATTTTCGTTTTCAGGTACTGAAAAACACATCTTGCATTTGTTTTTAAGCAGGTAACTTTTCAGAATTAGTTAGCTAAACTCTTTTTCTTTTTATTCCGGTTTCTATCTTTAAATACATACATCATTGCTTTTTTACATGCGTAAGCCACCCATCAATTAAGGGTATGGTTTGGCAAAAGGAAGCGGAATAAAAAGCCCTTGCGTTGGCAGGAGAAATCAATTCAAATATATTTTGAGCGGTCAAAGCAAAGGGCTTGTATTATGAGGAACGAGATAATAACAAGCTTTTTGCTGTCGGGGTTGTGTGTTGGGTAAGAAAATTTTTTTGATTGATTTTGGCGGGTTTATGCCGAACACTTTTGTCAGAACCATGACCGAAAACATTTTTGCTGAAGCATGGATAAAAAGCGTGTCTAAAAATAAGATTTTCGATAATTATTAAATGTAATTTAAACCTGTGTATTTTGAAGCAATTATCAACTTTACACTTAATTCTTTAATTAACAATGGTAATTAAACAAATCCTTTCTATACCAATAATCAAACACCTTTGAAACATATGCATTCGAGCGAGGGGGGGGGAAATCCCTCACTTGTGAATAATATGCCTAGAGGTTGTACCAAAAATTTTAGTCCATTCCAATGCAAAAATGACTCAAAGTTATGCAAGAACAACCGAGAGTTTGATTAAAAAGAATATGGATAAGATTATGGATTTATACTAACAAACAACTGGCTCCTAGTTATTAGACTTGGGAGCCTTTATTAGATAATCAAATTTGCTATAATTACTTTCAACACCCACAGAAAATACAATAATATGGAGATTACTAAATGAATGTTCTACCGTCTGTAATTAAATTCATCTTATTGAATAGCAAATTACAAGGGTCAATAATGGATAATAAAAATTAGTGCTTATTCTAGACATTTAATAACACACTATTTTTCCTTTTCATTGAATAAATGCCTAATACCATAAGAAGTATCTTTATTGGCCTTTTTTTCTCTTTTATCAGCCCTCTTCTCCTTTGCACTTTTCTTAGGCTCTTTCTTCACATTTTTAAGTGTTTCATGAAACTTTGACATGGCTTATCAATTTATAATGAATATAGTAACTCACGAATACAACTTGTAAATTTACATTAAAACAATTCATATAATAAAAAAAGAATGAAAAAATATAGATGTTATTATCCAACTAAATCTTTACCTTTTTCTAATCTTTAAAACATTGATCAACCATACAATTTTAGTTTTAAAAATCATTCTGGTGTTTTGAAATTTCATACATTCGCAACTGTCAATTCCCGTTTTATTTATTGCAGATTAGAAGCTAGCATTTGTGTTTATTTTTGTATACGGTTTATGACAGACAAATTTAGAAATGGTAATACTGTTTTACCTCCTATTGCAAATCGTTATGATAGAACATTATTGGAACACGGCCATAATCGTAATGATCCATATTATTGGATGAGGCTTACTGATGACCAAAAACACAATAATGAACCTGACGCACAAACAACTGATGTTCTTAATTACTTAAATGGCGAAAATTCATATTGTGAGCAAATATTAAAACCTACCGAGCAATTGCGTGACGACCTCTATATCGAATTATCAGAACGTATTCAAGTGGATGTTGAATCCATTCCTGTTTTTGAAAATGAATATTGGTATTACACGAGATACAACGAAGGTTCTGAATATCCTATTTATTGCAGAAAGCATAAGACAATGGAGGCAGAAGAACAAATTCTACTTGACGCCAATATTAGAGCCAAAGATGTTTCTTTTTACAACGTGGTAGGACTTACTGTAACCTCTGACAATAGAATTTTAGCCTTTGGTGAAGACACAATTGGACGACGAATATATACCATTCGTTTTATCAATCTAGTAACCGGAGAAATATTACCTGATAAAATAAAAAACTCCACTGGCATTGGTGTTTGGGCTAATGACAATAAAACTTTCTTTTACACCACTAAAAACAGTGTTTCTCTGCTTTCCAATAAGATATGGCGACACAAATTGGGTACGGTAAAAAAGGATGAAAATCTGGTATTGCATGAGAAAGATTCCTCTTTCTACATAGGTGTCAGTAAATCTAAATCGGGCGAATATATTTTTATTCACGAACAAAGTACACTATCAAGTAATTTCTATTTTATCAATGCCAATACTCCCGATGAAACATTTACACCATTAACTCCATTACTTAAAAACCACAAATATTACATTGACCATTATCATGATAGGTTCTATATCAGAACCAATCTGAATGCAGAAAATTTCAGGTTAATGTCAACCGACATACATAATCATACTATCGAAAACTGGAAAGAAATTATACCTCATGATCCGGAGGTCTTTATTCAATGTGTTGAGATTTTCGAAGATTTTTTGGTACTAGAAGAACGATGTGATGCTCTACCCCAAATTCGAATCATTAATCAGCGAACAGGAAAAAAACATTATATTAAATTTAATGAAGAAGCATACAAAATAAGAATCGAAACCAATCCGGATTATTTTACTCATACATTGCGATTTAAATACTCTTCAATGACAACACCTGATACAATCATTGATTATGATATGGAAAGTCGCGAGCAAACCTTTCGTAAATCGACCCGGATTCCAGGACATAATTCAAATGACTTTATTACTCGCAGACTTTATGCCAAAGCCCGAGATGGTGAATTAATACCAATTAGTTTGGTTTACAAAAAAGGATTAAGTAAAAGTGAAAATAATCCCTGCTTGATGTATTCCTACGGAGCTTATGGCGAGTCCGTGGAAGCCTCCTTTAATGCTAATATATTAAGTTTACTAAACCGAGGTTTTATATATGCTGTAGCCCATGTACGGGGAGGACAAACCAAAGGGAGGATCTGGTATGAAAACGGAAAACTATTAAATAAAAAAAATACATTTTACGATTTTCAGGATTGCGCCCGTTTTTTGATTACAGAAAGATATACATCCCCCGATCATCTGTATGCTACTGGAGAAAGTGCAGGAGGATTATTAATGGGTGTGACAGCCAATATGGCCGACTGTCTTTTTAACGGTATAATTGCTGAAGTTCCGTTTGTTGATGTGGTAACAACAATGTTAGATGAAACTATTCCACTCACCACAAATGAATTTCATGAATGGGGTAACCCAAAAATTCTGGAATACTATAAATACATGCTTTCATATTCTCCTTATGATCAGGTGAAAGCTAAACCTTATCCTAATTTATTGGTTACAACTGGTTTCCACGACTCTCAAGTACAATACTGGGAACCTGCCAAATGGGTCGCCAAATTAAGACATTATAAAACAGATAATAACCTTTTACTATTATCAACCAATATGGAAACTGGTCATTTTGGTGCTTCCGGAAGATTTGAACGGATGAAAGAACTTGCTATGAATTATAGTTTTATTCTGATGCTTGAGCAAAAAAATAAAATTACATCTGATTGCATGAAATCTGAATAATCAGAAAAGGAGATCTAATCAACTGGAATTTCTTTACGAATTGTATTTAGTTGAAAGGGAAAACAACGAACAAGCACAGCTATTCCAAAAATGATAAATAAATTGAAATTACCCAATACAAGATTCACATGATTAAAAATATTTTAGAATGCATACAGCTTATAATCAGGTATCATACTGATACTGCAAGGCTAAATGTACAAGACCAATGATTAAATCAGAAATCTTAAAACGTAAAGCTTAGTGTTTCAATTTTCTAACCAGGTAACCCTAAATTTTATTTCAATTGCTATACAATTACAGGTTCTTCTACTAATTCAGGAGGATTTAATAATGTATCATTATTAAGAGTATCCAAATGTTCTTCTATTAATTTGGTTTGTTGAGATTTGCCAATATGAAATAATGCCTCACCTTCGTAGATTAATGGAATATTAGTTCTACCGATAATAATACCATTAGTTGTTGCTTCCACAATGGTGTCCGATTTACTTGCAGGATTGGAAATATACCCGATGACATCTCCTTTTTTCACCAAGTCACCTAAAGTTACAACTGCCCTTAAAATACCACTAGTAGTAGCTCTTACCCATGTACTCGAACGTAAAATAACTGGAGGCTTTTGTTTTCTATGTATTGATTTTGAATGCATTTCAAGTTCATTCATTACATTTAAAACACCTCTTACACCAACTCTTATCGATAATTCATCAAACCTAAGCGCTTCACCTGATTCATAAACCATAACAGGAACATTAACCTGATTAGCTGCAGCTCTTAACGAACCAGATGGAGGAGCAGAATGTAAGATAATCGGAGAACCAAACTTATTTGACATAGTATTCAACTTTTCATTATTTAAGTCTGCTCGTATTTGAGGCAGGTTATCGCGATGTATCGATGCCGTATGAATGTCAATACACATATCAGCAAGAGCAACAACTTCTGTCAAAAAAATATGCGCTAGTCTACCTGCTAGAGAGCCAGAACCCGCCCCAGGAAAAGACCGATTCAAGTCACGTCTGTCAGGTAAATATCTTGAATGAGAATTAAATCCATAAATATTAACAATAGGAACTGCCAGCAATGTTCCTTTCATACGCTTCATAGCATCCAAGGATAAAAGTCGTCTGATGATTTCCACTCCATTAATTTCATCTCCATGAATAGCTGCACTAACCAACAATACAGGACCATCTTTTTTTCCATGAACTACGTGTACGGGCATTGTCACCATCGTTTCTGAGTGCAAAGCTGGCAAAGAGAAATGAACCACTTTACTTTCTCCAGCTTTTACAATCTCATTATTTATTCTAAAATCTTTTCTCATACATATATAATTAGCACAACCAAGGCTTTATATCCCCAAAACACTCACAATATCAGTATTGGCTTTTAGCCTAACACCAGTCAGACCTTTGGGGCTATAATCTATGTTTTCCAGCACATATCTCATGGCCTCTTTTCTGGCATTATCTTTATTATTTCCTTTAACAACAATCCAAGGGCAAGTTTTTGTTCCTGTTTTTGCAAACATCAATTCCTTATATCTGGTGAAATCATCCCATTTTAATTGAGCTTGCATATCAACAGTACTTAATTTCCATTGTATCAGAGGATTACTCTTCCTTTCTTCCAACCGCTTTTTTTGTTCATTAATATCGATACTAAACCAAAACTTAATAATGATAATTCCATCTTCCACTAACATGCGCTCGAGTTGTGTTACCTGCTGTAAAAACAAGTTATATTGGTCTTCCGTGCAAAAATTCATTACAGGCTCAACCACTGCTCTATTATACCAACTGCGATCAAAGAATACAATCTCACCTGCATTTGGAAGTTTGTCAATATATCTTTGAAAGTACCATTGTCCAGCTTCTGATTCTGTTGGTTTAGCCAAGGCTACAACTCTGTAATACCTGGGATTTAAAAATCGTATAAATCGCATTATGGCACCCCCCTTACCGGCAGCATCTCTTCCTTCAAAAATAACAAGCAGTCTTTTGTTTGAATCTTTAATCCACTGTTGCATTTTTACCATTTCTGCCTGAAGATTAATGTATTCCGGATCATTTTCAATTGTATGCAATACCATCTTTACAATACTTTTTTAAAAAATTAATCTAAAACTCATTTCTAATTCTATCAGATACTGATTTATATTTCATTTGATTTTTCTTTAAATACTCTTAACAAAGTCCTTAGTTAAAATTGAAACTAAATTTTTAATGTGATTTTCAATCAAGGAGAACTATCTAAAAAATCTGTTTACAATCGTCCCAAAGTCAACTATTTGTATTTAAATACATATTACAATTGAAGATCAATCCTTATTTTTATTATCATTTTACACTAGTCAAATGTAAATCAAAAAAGTATGCTAATTGTATTATAATAATAAAAAAAGACATAATATAGCCACTCAATAAACACAGTTCAAAAATGTATTAATTCAAAACTTAACAACCTAATATTCTCAACATTGTATGCAAAATAGAATCAACAGAATTATAGTAATTATTATACTTCTCTTCCCTGCCTACTCTGTCTTAATTTCTCAAAAACATGATGATATTAAGATTAAGATTCAAGAATTCAAGAGTGATCCACGAGGACCATATAAAGATATCAGATGGTTCTGCCCGGATGGTTCCGTTGTTCCTCCTCAAGAAAGATGTCCCGACAAAGGAGGTGTGCAAAGAGCCAGATATAAAGATTATATTATAGAGCTACAAAATTCAGAACATTTATTTTTGGGCCAAATCCTATCTACAACGTCATTTATAGATTTCTGGGATGCAGATCACAACAACTCAAGGTTAAAGCAATATCAGATTGAAAAATATTTGAGAAGTATTGATAATGGGTGGATTAACCGAAAAGCTCAGTTTTACAGAGGAGCTTATCAAGCAGAGGATGAAGATACCTGGGGAATTTTGTTCTTTCAAAATATTCTTGCGGATCAATCCATAATCAACCAACAATTTTTTCTGATTCGACAAGCAGCAAAAGATATTCCACATAGAACTGATGATAATTTGTCGCAAAACATACGATTACTTTCAAAAGAAATATCAGATTCTATTCCTGAATTTCTAAACATAAGGGTAAAAATTCATGGTCAACCTGATAATAATGATTTAAATCTCGTTAAAAACTTTATCTCTTCAAGAAAAAACAAGTTAAATCAATCAATGACCCAAAAACTGGATTTACTTATAAAAAACCTAAATATACTGTACAAGCAGGACCAATTTGAATCAATAAAAATCTATTTATCAAAGTTAAAATCACAAAAACTTAATGAAAAAGGAAAGACCTTTGATTTAGCCAATATCAATAACTTGTCAATAAACGAGAAAATTAAATTAATTTCTGAAATACTTGTCTGGACTCGTAAAGAAATTCAAAATTCAAATGCTGCAAATGATAAACTAATCCTCATTGATATATCAATAAAACTTGAAGAAATAATTAGGGTAGAATCCTCTCAATTGAATGCAAAGACATTAAATGATGCTATCCAGAACGTTAGAATATTAATGAATACTATATATGGCTGCGGTTATCTGGAAGAATGGGAATGGGCATATTTAGCTGAAAACGATAACATTACATTAAATGATTCTATTTCAATCAATGAGGTTTCACAATTTTATAAAAACGCATTAGCCTCCATTGAATGGAGCAGTAACCAATTTCTGGCCAACTATGATGACATTGTTAATAAATTTATTGATTTTGAACCTCTAACTCATGGATTTATTGATGAAAAGGTAAGAAATAGTTGTTTATTAATTTTGGGACAGCAATTAGAACCAATCAACCAAATACTTTCTGTAAAACAAAACAAGACCAATTCAATTTTCAACTTAAATACTGAGTCTAACGCCCGTGGTCTAAATACCGGTTATGCAAAAGGAAAACTTGTTATTATAGATAACAATAATGATTTAAAAGAAGTAAACAGTAAGGATATTTACATTTTTAACCGCCCGCCAGCTGATCTCAAACCTGTAGCCGGTATTATGACCGTAACAGAAGGGAATATGGTATCTCATGTTCAATTACTGGCACGAAATCTGGGAATTCCAAATGCAATTCTGGCGCCGCAGTTAATGAATGATTTAAAACAATTTAACGGCAGTGATATTTTTTATGCGGTGAAAAAAGATGGATCGATTATTATGAAACCTGCCATTGAAATGACAGAAGAAGAAAACAATTTATTTAAAAAAGCCAATACAAGGGGCAAAGAGGATAAATTATTGGTACCTGTTGATAAAATGAATTTATCTGAAACTTCTGTTTTGAATTTGAAAAATCTGAATGCTACTCACTCTGGTGTATATTGTGGTCCCAAAGCTGCTAATCTGGCACAGCTCAAGCACATTTTTCCCGAAAATGTTGTAGAAGGAATTGTTATTCCCTTTGGAATATTTAAGATGCACATGGATCAGATAATTCCGAAGAGAAATATATCGTATTGGCAATATTTAAATAATATTTTTCAACATGCAGCAGAATTGAAAAATAATGAAGTATCAGAATCTGAAATAGAAAATTATGTTTTAAGAGAACTTGATCAATTTAGAGATTTAATTAAAAACATGACTTTTATTCCAACTTTTGAGACTGATTTAAAAAACATGTTTCAAAATACATTCAATAAAGAGCTGGGACAAGTACCTGTTTTTCTTAGAAGTGATACAAATATGGAAGACTTAAAGGAATTTACCGGCGCTGGATTAAATCTGACTCTTTTCAATATTCTTGATTCAAAATCCATAATGGAAGGTATTTTGCAAGTTTGGGCATCTCCTTATACCGAAAGAAGCTATAAATGGAGACAGAAATTCCTTTTGAACCCTGAAAATGTATTTCCTTCAATACTTATCATACCAAGTGTTAATGCTGATTGTTCGGGCGTTGTCATTACAAAAAATATTCTTAACGGCAATTCGGATTCAAATACGATCGCGTTCAGTAAAGGAGTTGGCGGTGCTGTAGAAGGGCAAATTTCAGAAACATGGATCGTAAATGATCAGAATGCGCAACTGGTATCTGTTGCCCGAGAACCTGAAATGACTTTTTTGCCAGAGAATGGGGGTATACAGAAAATATTTACGGCCTTTAACGAACCTGTTTTAAATGCAAAAAAAATTTCGATGGTTATGAATATTGCAAATACAGTTACTAAGGAACTTAACAATGCAGGAAAAACTGAAAAAGATATGGCTTATGATATCGAATTAGGAATTAAAGATGACAAAATATGGTTATTTCAAGTCCGCCCATTTGTTGAGAATAAAAAAGCTAATGCTACTGAATACCTTATTAAATCCTCAGTGTCCAATAACAACTTGAAATTACCACTGAACGAAATTATCAAATGAGTATATTCAAATAAATTAACTTAATGTGATGAAATCCTTAAGACATATCTTTATATTTTTTGTTTGTTTTTTATTAACAACAGCTTCGACCAACCCCTATCCCATTGACGGTTATGATAGTACCGGAATCAGAAGATTAAAAAGATTACAGCTAATAATTGATGGGACTATAAAAGAGGCTAAACCCATTAGTGGTGCTCTAAAAACGTCAGCAAGTATTCAATTAAATTTATTGGGTATAAAAGGTGATAGCTTAAATAGTATTCCTAATACAAACCCTCCACTTCAAAAAGCCATATCTTCTTTATTTCCATTGCTGGATGAAAGTTATTCAATAGCTGTTTTAGATATCACAAAAAACAAACCGATTAGATATGCCTGCCTTAAAGAACACAGACAATATCAACCGGGAAGTGTTGGAAAAATTGCTGTTGCAACAGGTTTCTTTAATGAATTAGCTCGCTTATATCCTAACTCAGTTGAAAACAGAATAAAACTTCTAAAATCAAAAAAAGTAATAGCGGGCAAATGGGCACTTTATGACGAGCATACAGTTCCTTTTTTTAATATTGAAAACCAAACTTTTCTGAAAAGAACAGTAAAAGCTGACGATGTTTTCACATTGTATGAATGGCTCGACCATATGTTATCAGTTAGCAATAATGGAGCAGCAAGTGTTATATGGAGAGAAACAATATTACTTCATGTATTTGGGTCTGATTATGCGACCTTGACTCAAGAACAGGCTGAACTATATTTTACCAGCACACCAAAACAAAGTTTAAGTGACCTCGCTAATGGTGTTGTCAATAATCCATTGCGAGAGATTGGAATTGATAAGAACGAATGGCGCCTGGGTACTTTTTTTACAAAAGGAGCAAGCTCATATATTTTTGGACAAGGAGGTAGTACTGCGACACCATATGCTTTAATGAAGTACCTAATCTCGCTGGAAAGAGGAATCGTAATTGATGAATTCTCCAGCCTTGAAATTAAAAAGTTACTATATATGACTGACAGAAGGATTAGATATGCGTCTTCACCAGCACTCACCAATGCTGCAGTTTATTTCAAATCAGGCAGTTTATATAAATGCAAACCAGAAGAGGGGTATGAATGTGCAAAATACAAAGGTAATGTTGATAATTATATGAATTCTGTTTGTATAGTTGAACATCCGGATGGCACTACCTATTTGGTAGTACTAATGTCTAATGTATTAAAGAAAAACTCAAATATTGATCACCAAACACTTGCTACATATATAGATCGAATAATGAGAAAAAAATTGTAATCTTTTACTTTAAATTATATTTCGTTAAAAGTGATTGGTATGAATCATCCTCACTTAAGCTGATTATTTGTCTAAGTATTTGAATTATTTCGCCATCAAAACGGCTTAAAATCATATCATAACATTCATATTCAGTAAGTTTATTAAGACTCAACGATTTAACTATTTGATCAGTATAATTTTCTAATACTGCCATTTCAAGTAGTGGCAACAGTACTCTTTTGAGATTATTATTTAATGTACCTTCAAGATACTCAATGGCCAGATACCTCTGTTCTTTATTCTTACTTTGTATTCCGTTATATATAGTGTAGATATCGTTGGGTGGATAATGTAAACCTAATAATTTAAATATGTGCTCTAAAGTATCATCCAACATATTCTCCAATAATCCTATTAACCTGATTCTTAATTCATCTATCTTATTTTGCTCTGTTTGTTTGGTATTTGATTCCTTCTGTTGCAAATATAAAACAGTTAAGATTTCCTGTAAAAGCTGGGTTTGATCTGAAACGAGATTAACAACCGTTTTCTGATTAACCATCAAATGAGGATAATTTAATCTGAGCTTATTAAGTGAGTTAAGCGATACTTTGTGAAGATATGGATCAATTAAAAGATTCATTAAAAACCGGACTGAACTAACTGAATTAATATTCTCCACAACGATTAGTATCAGTTCTTTCTCTTTAAGACTTACAGTTGAGTTTTCACATACTTTCTGAAGATCGGATAATATTGCCGGACCATAATTTGCTAAAGCAAGTGCTGAGACATGTGAATAGGCCGAGTTTTGCAGAAATGATAATAAGATTGGAATAAAGTAATCATTGATTGTATTCCCGGCTGACTTTATGGCTTCCTTAACAATTACAATATCTTTCTCATCATGTAAGCACGAAATAATAAAAGTATAATATTGAGAAAGGTTTCCAGCCCCTATAGACCTTAATATCATTATTTTATACAATTCACACTCTTTATTATCCTTAATTAACTTCAAATAATCAATTTTATCCTGAATAAGATTATTTATTTGAAAAAGTCTTTTCATTTCTGCATTATCTCGCGACTCTGTAGCCAAAGCAACTAATGCAGTATTACTAATTAACGGATCCTCATTTTGTAAATAGCGTTGAATAAATTCAACTCTTCCTTCAGTAGAGTATCTTAACAGAATATCAAAAGTCAGGAGCCTGATGTCAATATTATCGTCCTTTAAAAACCTAAATAAAGTTGACTCATTAAAAATCATTGGCATAAAATAAAGACAACGCATGGCTGCAATCCGTACTTCATCATTATCACTATCCAATAAATCAATAACTTGTTTTGAAAAACGAATATCTTTTAGTTCATCAACTTTCCTTAAAACAAAAAGCTTCTGCTGCTCATCGCCATGCTCTAATACCTTTTGCAAACCCGCAACGACCGACTTTTTGCTAAAATCAATATCTAATTTTGTTATTTTCTTATTCGTTTTAATTAGTTTTTGTTTAAATGCAAGTAAATACTCAAACCGGACTTTTTTAGCAACATAAATCCATATCACAACTATGACACAAATCAACAAGCTAACCGCAATCAATGATAAATCAAGTCCTTGAATAACAAAAATTAATAATAAACCACTGATACCTGTTGCTGCTGTATCCACAAAAATATCAATGAAGCTTTTAGTTTGAGTCTTAATACCAGATGGTATGGGTAACGCCAATAACTCTGTTGCGGCTTTGTTGATACTCTGTTTTATTGATACATCAAACATTTTTAATAAAACAGCGACAGCTAAAACCGGAAATATAAAAAAGAGCGAGATTGAAAAAAGAAGAAATGAAGGCAATATAAACAGTGATGTGCCAACTCCAAAAGTTCCAACTACACGCCTTGTTATAAACAACTGAATAACAAGCGATATTAAGTTAAAATTAGAAAACCAAAACCCAAAAAATGCAGCCAATTGATCTGGTTCAGTGTAATAATCAGACGCTAATGCACTAAACTGATAATCAACCAACTTTGAAACTACAACCCCTAATCCCACTATTATTGCTAGATAAGTTAAATGTTTTGATTGGCGAATGATCTGCAAAGGATGCTTTCCTTCAAGCTCAATTCTTTTATGTTGTTGATAAACATTTAACTTTTCAATAAATAAATGCCATATTTTACTATTCAACCTTACATTAAACAGTAAGATTATAGCTGATAGATACAACATATTTTCAGCAGAAATGATGGGTGTTAAGATGGTTGTTAAATACCCACCAAAAATTCCACCAGCAATTGCACCGGCACCTACAATACCAAATAATCTTTTTGCCTGACGAGCATTAAAAACAAGATTAGATAAAATCCAAAATTGCGAGGTTGTAATTAAACCAAAAATAGCAACTCCAATATAAAAAAGATAAAGAATCCATGTTTCAAGAAAATCGAAAGATAAAAAAACAGAAATGAGAATTAAAATAAGTGCCGAAACAATAAATGTACGGTTAATAACTTTGATAAATGATTTTCGAACAATGGTTGATGAATACAATTTAGATAAAAGAAGTGCAGCAATAGCAACCAATACAAAGCTGTATGGCAATTTTTCCACACCCACATTTGCAAGAAAAAGTGCATTAGCAACAGGTTTAATCATTAACAAAGTAGTAACAGTAATAAAGATATTCAACTGCATCATGAAAACCTTCTTTACCTCTCCAGGCTTAATATCAAAAAAAGCATTTACAAAATAATCAAGGTACTTTCTTCCTTCTGTTCTTAACTCCATTAATTTCCTAAATTGGTTGTGCTCAAAAATTATTTATTTGGGCATCATCATATTATCAATCTCTGCAATTAACTCTCTTAAAATATTTTCACCTTCTGCATCATGTACTAATGCAACTACAATATACCTTCGCCATTGAGGCCCCCAAACAAGTACTGAATCAGAATGATACTCCTTCCAGGAACCTGACTTACGAAATAATTTGGCTTTGGGTGCTATTCGATCTAAAGTATTGACAAATTTATGATGTAATTCTGGATCTGACATATACCACAACATTTCTTTAGATCTTTCAAAATTTACCAACTTACCATAGGCCAACATATAATAAAATCTACAAACCTGAGTCGCCGTAGCACCATGGCTGATCCCCTCTAAAGGATCTGGTATTCGCTGACCTGTTTTGGCATATCTTTTACCTACCCAAATACCACCTCCTCTTTCTTCATCATACAAATTATATTTCGGATCCTGTAATACATTAGCTATTTTATTAAAACCAATTAAATCAATTAGGCGAGTGGTTGATTGATTATTCGACTTACTCATCATAAGTCTCATATCTCTTCTTATTGAATCATTTTCTTCAATTTCTCCATTCTCTAATGCATCTTCCATAGCTAACAGAACTGCAATTTTTGGTAAGCTGGCAGCATACATCATATGATTACCATTAATCCGTGCGAATCTTGGATTAAGAGGTGAGCTTAAATCCACCACTCCAATAGATAATTGTTGTGCACTTATTAATCTGTTCCATTTTTTATTAGCGGAAACAATATCTTGTAACTGTTCCTGAAATTCCTCATCAATTTGATTCCTTAAAGGTTTAAAAAGAGAGTCACTTATTACAATTGGTAATCCAAAAGGTTGAATTGGTAAAGGTAAATTATACGGCAATATCTCACCTTCCTCTCTCTCATATGCTGAACTTTCAGTATTTATTCCAATACATGTTAGTAAATAAATAAAAACTGCTATTACTATGAACTTCCTACTCCGCATTTCTTCTTTAAAATATTGCTTAACAACTTAAATCTATTTCAAACTTTGAAGGATTACTGCAATAATAATACTCACAACAAGACCTATGTTAACTTTGTATAAATCCTTAAAAAGTTTTTTATAAGTTTCATTTATGGCACCTTTATTTAGTAAATAAGTGATTGCATATTCTCTCCCGGCTAAAATTCCAACAAATGTCCAGGTGGTACTCATCGGGATGGGATTTAAAACCGTAAATACATACAGAACTACACCATATGTTAAATCAATGAGGGTTGCTGACCTTATATTAGCAGAATTTGTTTTTTGCTTCACTACATCCTGTATTTTTCCTCCACGTTTTCTAAATACATAGGCAAGTAAAATTAAAATAAAGGACAACGAAAGTAACAAAGATGATAAGTCAAGTGAACGTGGTAAATACACATAAATATTTGCAAAATCCTGTATTAACCATTGCGACCATAAAAAACCAGTTGAAAACCATTGAGCGATCATCCAATATTTTTCTTGCTTTTTAACATGATCTTTATCCAATTCCGACTTTGACTCAAACTTCTTTGCAATCAATAAATAAATACCAAATGCAAAAGCGAAAGCAACGGCATAACCTGTAACAGACTTAATTACCATTTTTTCAATTACCTGACTTGAAGAAAAGACACTAAGAATCATAAAAGTTGTACTTACAGGTAATCCAAATTGAGTAATTAACATCAAAATTAGAGGAGGCAAAATATACCACCATGTTATTTCTTCAGGTAAAGGTATTTTTGATAATCTACCATAAGTAACATCACCATCATTTAGTTGCCAGCCAATTATTAAGGTAATACTTAAAATAAGAGCTGCATACAACCATAAGTAGAACCAATTTCTCTTCGAATTTGAAGATAAAAACGTTCCTAATGTTTGAATAACATCATTGGCTATTACGGAATATGCAGCCAGCATAAACCCAATAATAGAAACTACAAGAGACAAGTTCATAAAATTTTTATTGAAGATAAATTGACTTATTTGGGACTCGTTATTTGCTTTAAAATAACTGGTTAAAGTTTCTTTTCATCTTTTATTACTCCTATTTCAGAAAATAACACTAGATACCTTTTTAGCGATTGGTCTTTAAGAATAATTTCATATTCAATATTATTCCCTTTGTTTTTCAATACCGAATTCATGATTTCTCCTTTAGATTGAGCAATTGTTTTAATTTGTTCTGGAAGAAAATCCTTAGGTATATTTTGTCTATATTCTAATAGGTTTCCATTCCTATCAATTAAGGCAATATGTTCAATGTTATTTTTATAAAAAATAGCTTCATAATACTCTTCTTTATTAATCCATTCAACATTTATTGCTTCTGTAAAATTTTCTTTAAGTGCTTGTTCACACAAACCGGGAGGTGTAAAACTGCTACCTTGTACAATTTTTTTTAAAAAGTTTTCCATAATTTAAAATTGCTCAATCATTTTGACGAGATTAATTAATAAAGTAACAACATCATTATAAAAGAAATTTTTGGGTGTATAAAAACAGAACTCTGGCTCTGGCCCTTTTTAATCTCATTTTAGCTGCATCTTCACTTATTCTTAATGCAGTCGCTATCTGTTTCATTGATAAATCATCCTTATATTTCATTAATAACAAAGCTTCTTCTTCAGGATGAATAAGCTTCAACACTACAAGCAGATTTTCATAATTAATATCTTCAATAATTTCATCGGTATCATCAATTATTTCAGGAATTTCATTCTCTTTATCCCAACTGGGATAGTGCAACTTCTTTTTTTCTCTAAGATAATCTATGCAATGATTGTATGTTATTGAATAAAGCCAGGAAGAAAAAGAAGAGCGATTCTTAAAGGAGGCTAATTTTTCATAAACCTTAGAAAAAATATCTTCTGTTATCTCTTCTGCTAATTGCTTGTTTTTTACAAATGAATAGCATTTATCTAAAACTTTTGAATAATACCTTTTATACAATATTCCAAAATATTTAGAAGAATTTTCATCTATAATTAAAGTGATTATTTCATCATCTTTTAAATTAGATAATTTATCCATATTCTAAGATTTATATTACTCAAATCATTGTAGGCTATATAAAGGTAAGATAAAAACACCTTTATATAACACTCAATATTAACACGATAGAAAATATTTTAAAATTTCCTGTTACTTAATTTCAATTGCGCGTCATAATATCGAATTAAAAACAAAACAGTATGTTTTCTAACAATAAGAAGACACTTTTAAGATTAAACAAATAAAAACAATTAACAATTAAAAAAATGAAAAACAGATTCTTTTTTGGTATTACATTAGTAGGTTTATCAAGCATTATTTTATCAAGTTGTTCAAGTGTTCCTCAAGCCGAAATTGACACAACCAAAGAAGCTATAGAGCAAGCAAAAGCTGCTGGAGCAGAAGTGTATGTTCATGAAAATTTCATTGCATTACAAGACTCAATGGATCACGTAATGATTAATGTAGAATCGGAAAAAACAAAACTATTCAAAAACTACACAGCTGTTAAAGAGCAATTAGCAAATGTCGCACTTTACGCTGTTGAAGTAAAGAATCTTTCTGAAGTTCGAAAAGAAGAATTGAACGTAGAAATACAGAAAACTATAACAGAAGTAAAAGGTCTTATTGAATCAAACAGAAACTTGATACTTGAAGCACCTAAAGGTAAAGAAGGAACAACTGCATTGATTGCAATTAAAGGTGAGATTGATGCGATTGAAATATCACTAAATGACGCAACAACTCAATTAGCCTCTGGCGATTACATTGCTACATTAGATAAAACAAAAGCAATCAAAGAGAAGGCATCAGCTATCAATACCGAGCTTTCTGAAGTAATTGCTAAATACAATAAAGGTAAAAAGTCATAATCGGGGAAAATTAAACCTGCAGAACCCCGATTCCAATAACGGAATCGGGGTTTTATTTACACTAAATTGTCAATGAGAACTAAACATTTTCTTCTTTTATTCATGCTGACAGGTATTTTGCTTCTACTTGTTTTGATTAAAATTTATTCCATAAAAACACCAGAATCAGAACTTATGAGGGCAGGCACTTTGTTATCACAAGCCCGATATGAAAAATGTTCTGAGTATGCCACCATTGCATTTGAGAAATCGGAAAACTATTATGATTCTGCTATGATTGAATGGAAGTATCAAAATGCAAAGTTTTTCTTACTTAGAAAATATGACAAAGTTTTTGAGTTATCCTTCAAATCAATCGAAACCTCCAATATAGCTATCGAAAATTCAAAAAACATAAAAGCTGATTTTGAACAATATCTAAGAAAGAGATTAGCACAAATACATTTTAAAATTAATGAATTCGAGAAAAAGTTTGGAAATTTTCCTCTACTTCAAGATCATAGGGAAGAATTGGTTAAATGTAAGCTACTAACTTTTGAAAGTGACCTTACATACAAGAACAATAATTACCAATTATGTAATCAACAACTTGACTCTGTTGATTTAGCTTTAGACAAAATACTTGATTACTACACCATTAAGCTAAATATTTATTTTCATGATTATCCACAGTGGCAGAGATTAACAGAACAAACCATCTCTCACTCCAGAAGGAATAACAGTTATGCTATAGTTATAGATAAAATTGCGAGAGAGTTGCTTATTTATAAGAATGGTAACGAAATAAACAGCTACACAATTGAACTAGGACTTAATTGGATTGGAGATAAAAAACATCAAGGCGACAAAACCACTCCTGAAGGATTATATAAAGTATTGCAGAAAAAACAAAAAGGTGAAACAAAATACTATAAAGCCTTTCTCATAGATTACCCTAATGCAGAAGATAAGGTTCGATTCTTTCTCAATAAACAAAATGGTACTATAAAAAGTGATGCAAAGATTGGAAACCTAATCGAGATTCATGGAAATGGAGGAAAAGGAATTGATTGGACAGATGGTTGCATAGCCTTAAAAGACGCTGATATGGATAAAATATTTAATATATGTCCAGTTGGGACAAGAGTTGTAATCGTCGGTTCTGTTAACGCTTTAAATAAACTATCTATCTATTCAAAATGAAAACAAATAAGCCTCTGAACTTAAAATTATTAAAGAATATTCATAACTCAATTACATTATCCAAGTATAATCGATTGATATTCTATACAATAAGCCGTCATACAAAACAATACAATTTATATATTTTAAGTTTAGTACTCCTAATTTTAATTCCACTTTCAATAAGAGGAATAGTATGGATGACAATTACCAATAACAATAAAACACTTCAGGTAGAAGAGATACAATTAACCTCAGTAAAACAGATGCTTACTAAAGAAATTTTAATGCTTGATAAAAAACTTGCAAATAAAAAACCAAAATCAAATTACCTGGTAATCAATAGTTCATCTAATATTTTCAGGTTGTATAAAAATAATGAATTAGTAAAGGAAGATAAATGCTCAACGGGAAGCTATATTCTTCTTAAAAACGGAGAAGATCAACAATGGATGTTTAAAACACCAAAAGGAGAATTTAAAATACTTGGTAAAACAACTTCACCGGTATGGAAAAAACCTGATTGGGCTTTTATTGAAGAAGGTTTACCTGTTCCTTCTCTAAATCATCACTCTCGATATGAATCTGGTGTTCTAGGAGACTATGCCTTAAGCCTTGGAAACGGATATCTCATTCATGGAACTCTTTATCAAAGATTTCTGGGTCTTCCAGTAACACATGGATGTATCAGGCTCAATGACGAAAACTTAGAACTTGTTTATAGATCATTAACAACAGGTTCCAGGGTTTATATATACTAGCTTAATTATTAAAAAAATAACAAATCCTAAAATGAAAAATATAAAAATAAAAACATTGAAATTTATTTTCCTTTTTTCAGCAGTTATACTTTTAATTTGGCTCATAAGTATCGCTGTCGCTCCATACCATAAATTAAATGAAATACAAAAGATAACGAATCAGGACTCTTCTCTTAATGATAAATTCGACAATATATACTACCATAATGAATTAGAAAGCCTGATAAAAGATAAAATCTATAAAGAGTCATTATTAAAGCTGTCTGAAAATGACTCAATACATTTGGCTATTAATCTAGTTGATAGCACTGTTAACTTAAGTATTAAAGGAATTTTTATTCATCAGGCAAAAATTGCTAATCTGAAAACAGATAAATTCTGGAACTCACTTTCAATTAAAGAAGAACTAAAACTATTTTCAAGGCCGTTAATGGTCCAATCAATATATACTACAATTGTGAAAGAACCTGTAGTTGTAAGGGAAGCTCCTAAAGATACATTAGAAGCATCTCTAAATGCATGGAAACCTGATACATTAATTCAAAACCCGGCTTATATAATGCTTCAAACTGAATATAACTTCAGAATAATTATTGAACAATTTGAGAATGAACCTTCTTTTTTTAATCGTGTGAAATTAAAGTTTCGTAATCATTTAAGATTTGAGAATCTCAAAGAATCAGCATCGAATTTTTTAACTTTTAGAAGACAGGAATATATTCCAACAATAATTATAGAATTACCTACTGAAGATATCAGATCCATATACAGAGCTATACCAACTAATACTTTAATAGCTATTAAGATGTGATACAATAAATCTTTTATTAAATTTATAAACATAGTGAAATAATTATAGCTAATCCCATGACAATCGCCATAGCTAATGGTTTCTCTTGGTCGGAACCTGTGATTTCATTCATGGTTCTATTTGGAGCTATTTTCCTTTTTCCTCAAATATTAAAATTTATAAAAATACCAGATATTGCTTCCTACATTATTGCAGGAATCTTATTGGGTCCACATGTATTAAAACTTATACCTCAAGATTCAAGTATTGAACTTCTTGGGACAATTGGGTTGCTCTATATTATGTTTTTAGCAGGCATTGATCTAGACACTAAAAAATTCAATTCAAACAGAAAGAATAGTATAATATTCGGATCATTTACTTTTTTAATACCTTTTATACTTGGATTTTTAATTTCCCATTTTTTTTTAAAATTAAGCATAAAAGGAACATTATTGGTTTCATTAATGTTTTCTACACATACATTGATTTCATATCCAATTGTAAGAAAACTTGGAATAAATAAAGATATTAGTATTATTACAGCAGTTGGAGGAACAATAATTACCGATACACTGGTACTTATACTTATCTCATTTATTACAAGTGACGGTTTACAATCCAATATTATTGAGCAACTTCTCAATCCGTTATATTTCATTGTTTTTATCCTCTTAACATTTTTTTTTATCCCTAGAATTGCAAAGTGGTTTTTCCAATATGTAAAACAAGAAAATTCAGTTCAATTTGTATTTCTTCTTTTTTTGGTCTCAAGTGCATCAGTTATTGCCAAATTAATAAATATAGAACCTATAATCGGGGCGTTTATCGCAGGTTTATCATTAAGTAGAAGCATACCAAAAAATTCATTACTGATGAATAGACTTGAATTCATCGGTAATACCATTTTCATACCATTTTTTCTAGTGCAGATAGGTCTGATGATTAATGTTAAACTAATTTTTACTGATAATCAAACCTGGATAATTGCGTTAATTTTAACATCAACGGCTATCATTAGCAAATGGATCGCTGCAATTATTACAAAATACACTTTAAACTTCAATCCAACTCAAAGTAAAGTATTATTTGGATTAACAACCTCTCACGCTGCTGCAACAATTGCTATCATTCTTTTAGGATTAAATAACCAAATTATTAATCAAACAATATTTAATTCAACCATACTAGTTATATTCTGTAGTACCATTATTTCTTCAATCATCACTTCAAAATTTGGTAAGGAACTAGCAAAAACAATTCAAGACTTTAGCCATGTAAACAAACCTATCAACACATTACTACCGGTTTCGAATTCCAACAACATTTCAAAACTTGTTCGAATCGCTGGCATTTTACATCAAGAGTCTGATTTCAATTCATTGTATATTTTAAGTGTCATTAAAGATGATAGTAATACACAAAATAATATTACCACCTTAAAACAAGCACTAACAAAAATATCTGCAACTAATTTTACAGAGGGAGCCTCAATTCTAACAAGAGTTGATGTGAATATAGCTAACGGTATTATCAGAACAGCAAAAGAACATTTCACAACACAGATAATTATTGGATGGAGTTCAAAATCTAACACTTCGAAAAGAATATTCGGAACTATCTTTGAACAAATTTTGGATAGTCCTTTTACCATATACTCTTGTAACCTAAAAGAAGATTTTTATTTATGCCATTCAATTAAAGTTGCTTTACCACAACATATAGAATCCGAATCTAATTTTCAGAACATTATTTCAAACATTACAAAATTATCTGAGAAATTGAAAATGCCACTTGAATTAGAATACAGTTCTACCGAATTATTAGAAAAAATAAAAGAATTAATGAAAGATAAAAAAAGAAATATGGTAAGATATGTTTATTGTGATCCTCAATCTATACCAAGCATGAATTCCAGTATCCTAAATGTATTTTTTATGTTAAAAAAACAATCCTATTATTATTCTTATGCAAACAATAATAAAATTAGAAAACTTGCCGATCTTAATTTAAATACTAACTTCATTTTAATTGTACCCTAGTTTATTAATTATTTCTAATACAGACTATTTCTATAATTAACTGTACTTTATAAGCAATTAAATTACAATAGAAAACTCTGATTTATTCTAATCATTTAAAACAACAAATTCACTATTATCAATTTTTGTCTTATTTAAATCTTTAAAAAATGATAATGTCAATTCTTTTTGTATTCCTTGGTTTTGCAGCCTTAATATTTGGGGCGAATTGGTTGGTTGACGGAGCTTCTTCGTTAGCAAAAAAGTATAACGTTTCTGATTTAGTAATTGGGCTTACAATAGTTGCTTTTGGTACCTCTGCTCCGGAGCTTGTTGTCAATTCTATTGCATCAGCTCAAGGTTATTCCGATATTGTTTTAGGCAACGTGATTGGTAGCAACAATTTCAATCTATTTATTATACTTGGTATTGCCGGGTTAATCTATCCAATTAAAGTTCAATCATCAACAGCATGGAAAGAAATACCTCTATCCTTATTAGCTTCTGTATTGGTAATACTATTTGCCAACAACTACTTCATTGGTTCAGATAATTTGCTTATCAGCAGGCTGGATGGGATTTTATTGCTTTTAACATTTGCGGCTTTTCTCTATTACGTATTTTGGCAAATGAGAAAAGAACAAAGCAACACCTTAGATACTAGCAAACCAGAAATTACTTCCAATTTAAAAATTTGGGGATTTATAATTATTGGACTAGCAGGTTTAATTTTGGGTGGTCAATTAGTAGTTGATAACAGTGTAAAAATTGCAAGTCTTATAGGTGTTAGCGAAAAAATAATTGGATTAACCATTGTCGCAGCCGGTACTTCATTACCCGAACTTGTAACTTCAGTTGTGGCGGCATTAAAACGAAATAGTGATATTGCAATTGGTAATGTTATAGGTTCAAATATATTTAACCTTTTACTCATTCTTTCAGTTAGTTCTTTTATTAATCCCATTAGTTTTAAACCCAACTTTAATCTCGACCTAGTCGTCTTGATTTCAGGTACAGTTTTTCTTTTACTAGCAATGTTTACAGGCATTAGAAAGAAACTTGATAGATGGGAGGCAGCTATATTACTTGTACTGTACCTGTCGTATTTGTTTTACCTAATAAAAAACTAAAATTGTATTTTTTAAATACTAACAGCCAACTTAAAAATTAATTATATCATTTAGTTAATATTTATTTTATTCATATCGGTCATAAAAGTATCTTATTGGATATTTTTGAATTATAAAATAGAATAATATTAGATGATCATTGCACATAGAGGTGAATCTTTTGACACTCCGGAAAATTCACTAAAGGCTATAAATAAGGCATGGAATGAAGGAGCTGAAGCAGTTGAAATTGATGTCCATTTGACATCTGATAATCATATTGCTGTTATCCATGATGCAAACACTCACCGCACTGGCAATAGAAAAATAAAAATTTCGGAGTCCACCTTAAAAGAAATTAAAACAATTGATATCGGAATCAAATATTCCAAAAAATATGTTGGAGAAAGAATCCCTAGTCTTGAAGAAGTTTTCAATACTATACCCAAAAATGGCAAACTAATTATTGAAATTAAGTGTGACAAAAAAATAATTCCACATATTGTTGAACTCCTAAAAAAACATGAGAACACCGAAAAGAAAATTGAGTTTATTGCATTCAATTTAAACACTTTATCAAAACTTAAAGAAAAATTACCAAATTATAAAATGCTTTGGCTTCTTGATTTGGATTATTATTGGCCATCGTGGTTAGTAATAGGAAATAAAGGGAGAATTTTAAGAAAATTAAAAAAGAATAATCTTGATGGGATTAATTGTTGGGCTGGCAAAAAACTGAATAAAAGATTTATCTTTTTTTTTAAGAATCACAACTATGCTGTTTATTCTTGGACTGTAAATGATCCACTTAAAGCCAAAGAATTATTAAACAATGGTATTGATGCAATAACAACTGACAGGGCTGCATGGTTAAAACAGCAACTTAATAAAATATGAAAAAAATAATAATCGGCATCCACGGTTTAGGAAACAAACCACCAAAATATTTACTTGAAAAATGGTGGCTTGAAGCAATGGAAGAAGGTTTAATCAATTCTGAATATAAATCACAAATCCCAACTTTTGAACTTGTTTACTGGGCAGATATTTTATACGAAATGCCTTTAGATTATTGGATGAAAGATATTAGTAGTTCGTATTACCTTGACGAACCATATATTAAATCATCTGGTAATAAACATTTTAAAGATACATTGCATAGGAAAAATTTGAACGCAAGAATTTTGGAATTCTTTAATTCAGTTTTTTTAAAAAAAGATAAAACACAAAAGCATCGATTTATTTCTGATTTTATCATTCAGAAATACTTCTTTGAACTTGAAGTTTATTATTCTGAAAAAAACAATGAAGGTTCTGATTTTAATTTCAAGGCAAAAAGATTAATACAAAAGAGGCTGTATTCTATCTTACATAAATATAAAGGCTATGATATAATGTTGGTTGCTCATTCAATGGGATCTATAATAGCCTTTGATGTTTTAAGTAAGATACATCCTATAACAATTAACACATTTATAACAATAGGTTCTCCTTTGGGTTTTCCTATTGTAATTAGCGAAATTGCAAAAGAAAAAGAACGTATAAACCTTGAGTCAAACTTGATTAAATCACCTGATTGTATTCAAAACAAATGGTATAATCAAGCTGACTTATTGGACAAAGTTGCAATAAACCACAATTTATCTGAAATATACGAACCTAATAAAAGTGGAATAAAACCTATTGACATCTTAGTTTCTAATGATTATCAGGTAAACGGACAATTAAATCCCCATAAATCATTCGGTTATCTTAGAACTCCTGAGTTTTCATCTGTTTTAAGAAATTTCATTAGTGATAATTCTAATGAATTGAAGAATCAAATAATTGGAACAGATAACCAAATAAAATTTAAAGCAGATAAATCCAACTCTAATATTAAATTGGTATGAATAGGGAAAAAATGATTTCTGACCTGATTAATAATCAAACACTTTGGGACATCGTCATTATAGGTGGTGGAGCTACGGGTATGGGTATAGCTGTTGATGCCTCTTCCAGAGGATACAAGGTATTGTTAGTTGAACAATCTGATTTCGGAAAAGGAACTTCGAGTAGAAGCACCAAACTTGTTCACGGCGGTGTTAGATATTTACAACAAGGCAATATTTCACTTGTTCTTGAGGCATTAAAAGAGAGAGGCATTATGCACAAGAATGCACCTCACCTTGTACATGACTTATCATTTATTGTTCCGGTCTACGATTGGTGGGAAGGTCCATTTTATGGAGTAGGACTTAAACTGTACGATATGTTGGCAGGGAAACTTGGGTTAGGCCCTTCTAAATTACTTACCAAAGAAGAGACTATCGATAAATTACCAACAATCGAACAAGAGGGATTAAAGGGAGGAGTAATTTATCACGATGGACAGTTTGACGATGCAAGAATGTTAATAAATCTGGCACAGACAGCTTATAAACAAGGAGCAACCGTAATTAATTATATGAAAGCTATTTCTTTGATAAAAAAGAATGACATTATTCAGGGCATTGAATTAGAGGATTTAGAAAACGAAAAGAAATATAAAATAAATACAAAAGTAGTGATTAACGCTACCGGAGTATTTGTTGATACAATACGCAAAATGGATAATATCAATGCTGATCAAATAATGACAAGCAGCCAAGGTGTACATATTGTATTAGATAAATCATTCCTGCCTGGCGAAAGCGCAATCATGGTTCCACATACTGATGATGGTAGAGTTTTATTTGCTGTTCCCTGGCATGATAAAATAATTGTTGGTACAACCGATACTCCTGTCGATGAGTTTAAACTTGAACCCAGGGCTCAAAAAGAGGAAGTTGATTTTTTACTCCAACATATTGGTCGATATCTAGTAAAAGATCCAAAACAAGAAGATATAATGAGTGTATTTACAGGGTTAAGACCACTTGTAAATGATAATGAAAAATCCAACACATCAGCAATATCAAGAGAACATACTATTAATATTTCAAATAGTGGGCTTGTTACTATTGCCGGAGGAAAATGGACAACATACAGAAAAATGGCAGAAGATGTAATAGAGCAAGCAATTGCACTTGCTGACTTAGACTACAAACCGTGTGTTACAGAAAATCTACAAATTCACGGTTATCATTCTAACTCCGAGGTATTTGGTAATCTATCTCAATATGGAAGTGATGCACCCGAAATACAACAACTTTTTAACGAAAACGACAGTCTAAAAAATTTACTTCACAATGATTACTCAATAACAGAAGCAGAAGTTCTTTGGGCAGTTCGATATGAAATGGCCAGAACAACTGAAGACTTTTTGGCACGAAGAACCAGAATGTTGTTTTTAGACTCAAAAGCAAGTCTTGAAATGGCAGAAAAAGTTACTCGGATTATTGCTCTTGAATTACATAAAGATGATAATTGGATGAATCAACAACTTGAAAATCTCAAAGAAGTTTCATCCAATTATATTTGTTAATATACAACTAATTACAAACCAGAATTCATCTTGAAATAATTATCAACCGCAGATTTTACATCTTCGACATAAACCAGATCAATTAAAAAAACAGCCACCTCTATAGTTAATGTTCCTTCTGTTATTTGGGAGCTTTCAATTATCGGAGGTTGTGATACTGCTGTCCAAGGTGTATTCATTAATTCACGTTTCAACTTTGAAAGCACTTCATTTTTACTTACAAAAGTAGAAAAAGAAAAAGTTAATGTTGTTTTAATAAGATTATGATTATTACTAGGTTTAGAAATAGTTTTTTGATTGATTTTTGTGTACAACACATTATAAATATCTCCATGATTATCTTCAATTTCCATATTTAAATGCCCGGCCTTTTTTACAAAACCTACTATCTCATCAGCTTCAATAAATACACCCTCCGTTATTTTATTCTGCCATTTAAAAATAATTCCGGAAATTAAATTTTTCAATAATGGAAATAGTAGAATTATTAATAAAAGAAAAACACTCAGAATAGATGCTAGTGCAAAATAATTTTGCACTTCATAATAATCCTTGGCAATCCAAACCAACAGTGAGAACCATATCATTAACTCAGAGATCATTAAAATTTCTTTTAAATGATATTTTATTTTAAGCTTACGGGATGATTTGCTTAAAACTAAATTTAGTAACCTATAAAAGCCAAAAATAACCGCTGATACTATTACAAAACTGACTATCATTTTCACAAAGAATTAAATTAAACCTTTCGTTTTACAAACTTCCACCACAAACGGTTCGATATTTCGACCTATTGTATAAACCACCTCTGACTTTTTAACAATTAAACCCGAATTCTCCAAGGCGAAAATTATATGTTTTGCTTTATCAGAAGTATAATTAGTAATTCTAGCTAACTTCTCAATTCCAATGTTTTTGTGATGTATCATTATTGCCAAAACAATCATCCACTCTTTTGGCATATCAAACAACACATCATAGTTGATCTTCTGCGGTTTTCTTATTTCAATATTATCATTGTTAAGACTTCTAATGTTAGCTTTCCAAATATTAATTGCAACTCCAGGAATACCATCACTCATTGTAAAATAACGATTGTATAAAAGCGAGTATGTTAATTGAGAAATAGATTGCTCTTGCTTTCCCATATAAGTTAAATTTATGCCGCTTGATTTATGTCTCTGTAAGATCATTTGTTGTATCTCAGCAGAGTTAAATGGAACACACTTAACGTTTGCCAAACTATATTCTTCAATAGGGTAAATTTGCTTCAGAATATCATACGCATAAGTATTAATATTAAGTATGAAAAATATTTTTTGACTATAAAGTTTTATTAATTCAATTATCTGATCAATGACTTCTCCTCCTCCGTTTCTTCGTTCCCACCATAGTTCAAGATCATTAAATACAATTACTGTCTCATAAGGAAGATTATTGAATATGCCGGAAAAATCTTCTAATTCACCTGTATGCTTTTTAATCTCATTCAATAAAACTTCAGAGTTACTTGAACCTTCAATCGGTGCATTAATCCAGATTACATTATGCGACTTAAACAATCGGTTAACAGCGTAACGTGAGATTGTAGATTTGCCAGCTCCATGAACACCTGTAATAAACACAGCTCCACCATATCCCTTTCTATGTCTATTTAATGAGTCCTTAATAATTTTCATTTCTTCTTCTCTGGTAATCCAAAATTCATCGCTAATTTTTGCACTGCTACTCATTAGGTTTCTATAAAATACAGGAATAGAATTATAATATTTACGATCAGGGACTAATTGGTCTATCAAATCAAGTATTTCCTTAGTTTGAATTCCAGAACTTGTTTTTTCCTCCAGATATTTCTTTGACAAAATAATTCCTCTGCTACTTCTGTTTAAAATAAAGACTAAAACACTTTTCACATGCCTGTTAATGAATTCTTTAATCTTATTTCTATATAACCTTACACCACTTTGGCTTCTCATATAATCAGAGTGCCCATCCTTATCTAGGTCAACAATAGAATGTGAAAATATCTTAGAAAAAGCATCGCTCAAATAGTTGTCTGTTGAACGATTAATTCGCTCTATTAATTTTTCTATTTTTGTATTATCTTGTTCTAGTTGTTTTAAAAATTTTTGAAATATTTTTTTGTCTATCTCTCTGTCATAATCAATTGAATCTTCCTGAGTATTATTACTATGAAACAATTGCATACTATTAGCTTCTTTTGATTCAATAATCGCATTTCGAATAGCAAATTCCAACTCTTCAATTTCTCGATAAAGAGATTCATGAAAATAAACATCTATGTTATACCTAGATGATTTATACAAGTCTACATTAACCTGTGAAAAATCATTAAAAGGAATAAATTTACCATCCTTATAAACCTTTTCTGGCAAAAAGTATTCCTCTGGTAAATCATCAAAAACAGATACCGCCTTTTCGTAAGATTCATTTAAGAGAGATTTAAGGTTTGAATTCTCTTCAAAAAGTACAGGTTCTGTTACACTTTTAGGGTCATTTATTATTTTTCTAATATTTTCGATAAGTATTCTTTGCTTATTAAAGAATTGCTCATTTACAATTTTAGAAAGCTTAATACTTCCTTTACTAATAATATTACTAAAAACAATTTTTTTTGAAAGAACTAAAATATCGAAATAGAATGAATTGTTTAAAAGGTGAATTCCAAGGCTCCAATTTTCAGTAAAACTGTCTATATTTTCGTCAGCTAAAATTGGTCTTTGCTTGTATTTCTTTTTAGCATGTTTAATATTTTCTTGCGATTGGAGGTCATTTGCTAAACTTATAACTATCTCACGAATTTCATTTTGAAGTTCCTTTAACAAACTGATTTCATTAAATTCTATTTTTGATTTAACTGAATTGAATCCTTCGAGCAATTGAGCAATTTCAGAAACTTGCTCATTATTTCCGACTATTTGATCTAAATCAACCTTTTCAAAAATATCGTTCGTTGCAAAAATCAACTTACGCAATTCTTCATGAATGTCTTTTGATTGTTCCTCAAATGAAAATAATATGTCATTAATTTTAGATTTTAAATCGTACTCGAAATAAAATGATATTGCTTTTCTTAACGGGAAATTTACAAGCTTTTGTTTTTTATTTATTGATGAAGAAAAAGGTATTGAGATATTCTCAGGTGATTCATAAACAAAATTTCCAAGTTTAGTCAATAAATCACTTAATCCTCTTTGTAAAATACTTTCAGTTTCTTTCATATACTGAAGACTTTCATTCCTCAATACATCTAAAGTGTTTTTTAAGAAGGCAGTTTGAAATCTACTCACAACTTTTTCATACTCATAGCTTTTTGCAATACTCAAATCTTTGCGATATGATTTAAGAACCTGAGTTACTAAATCCTTTAATGTTGTTAAATAAGTATTAAATTGCTGCAAAGATCCAACGAATGTTTTGCTATAAAAATCCTGACCAATAGACATCAACTCAATATCAAGATTCTCAATCTTATTTTTTAAAAGACTAACATCAATTGAGGGAAGTTCTCTCAATTCCAAATTTTCATAAGAAATTAATGAAGGACTATTTTTAGATTTGTCAACAATATTTGTTTCCTCAAACTCTGGAGATGGACTTAGAATTAATACACTGCAGGGTAACTGACATATTGAATTAATTTTTTCAATATACTCTGGTTTGTATGATTTTTCTTTAGGAGATAAACCTAAAAATAATAAATCAGTATTAGCCGACTCAGTTTGTATTATTTCTTCAAGCTTTCTAGTTCCAAAATCGTTACTTAAAACCTTTACTTCCGCTTGCATACGTTTATCTTGAAGTAAGGCATAAGTGTTTCGATAAATAGAATCTTCAAGAGCAGTGTCATTATTTATGATAATTATTCGAACAAATGCGTCTCTCCATTGATAATCTGACAACAAAAATCGTAGAATATTAAGAGATAATGACAGGTGAGAACCTTTACCGTTCCACCAAATATCAATTGTTTCTTTATTGCCAAACCCTTTATTTATATCATAATCAAGAAATAAGCCATTCAACATTTTCTTCCTTAGATCTTTTAGTATCTCAGTTAGAAAAACTGTATTATCGAGGTTCTTAGTCCAACCCAGTAAAACGGTATTAGGTTCAAATCCACTAAAACCATAAATACTGGTTACAGTTTTTATTCCATCTGGTAAATCTGTGCATTTTAATTCTCGTTCAAAATATCCTTTGCTTTTATTCTTTTTTTGAGAGTCTTTTTTAATATCTGTAACGTTAACTCTTTTACCGGTTGATAAATTAAAGTCAGTTAATGCTCCTAATTTACCGGTTAATGCCATACCTAATTCAACTAAGTGAGGTCTAGCCTTCTCTCCACCACTAAATAGAATAATGTTTGGCCTCCAATTTCTCTTATTATCCTTTCTATAACTAAGTTTAAGTAAAGACCTTTTTGCCATATTAGTCCAAAAACTGCTCCACGCATCACCACTTTCAAGAATTAATTCTTTTCGCTGAAGATAAAAATACAACAAGCCTAATACAATGGTTGCCCCAGCCAGAGCCAGAAAATCCAATAGGATCATAACGATAAAGGCTGATAAAGCTCCAATTAAGCTAATAAATCGGGGGATTTTAAATGCAGGACGAAAGTCAGAACTAGACCAACTTTCGATTGCAGAAGCCAAATTTAGGAAGCCGTATGTAGTAATAAAAAACATTGATACAATACGCGCTATAAGATCAAGTTCTCCAATTAAAATACCTGCTTCTGCTATTACAAAAGCAAGTAGTAGAGCATTTCTAGGTTCATTCGTTTTACCTGTTCCTTTTGATAAAAAACGAGGTGCAATTTTATCCATTGCAATAGCTTGAAGTATTCTTGGAGCCCCCAATATACTTCCTAACGCTGATGATAAAGTTGCTCCCCATATTCCTGCAATTACTAATGAAGGAACCAATGAAATCTTAAATAGGATTTGAGGATCGTTTACGAGAGCATTAGCATCTACTGTAAATGAATAAAATAATGCCAAACCAAGATATACAACAAACCCAATTCCTACTGCCAACATTGCACCCACGGGCAATGATTTTTTCGGATCTTTTAAATCACCTGACATAGAAACCCCTGCTTCAAAGCCTGTAACAGCAGGGAAGAATATACCGAATAAGACCATAAAAGGAGCAGCGCTATCCAATGGAGTCAAGTGTACTGCTTCAGGAACGAACTCATGTTTCCCTAAAAAAATAGACAATAATGACAGACCAATTGCTGCCATAATAAAATATTGGGATTTAATTGCTAATGAAGTACTAATAAATGTAATGGTTGTAACAATAAATAATACAATTGAACCTGTAATTCTAATGGTATTAATATTGACATCCATACCCCAATATTGAAGAAAACTTTCTGCAAAACCTATTAAATAAAGACTCACACTAAATGATAGACCTACAAACAAGGCTAATCCAAGTGTTCCTCCAATGGGTAACCCAAGACTTCGTGAAATCATAAAGTATGTTCCACCTGTTTGAACAGGTTTGTCTGTTGAAAGGGAGGCTACACTTAAACTTGTAGTTATTGATATGATATGTGCAATAACTATTATTCCAATAGTATTTATTAAACCTGCCTGCCCGATTATGGCAGGAAACCTTAGGTACATTATTACACCTAAAATGGTCAAAATTGATGGTGTAAAAACACCACTAAATGTCCCAAATTTTTTAGCTTTAGCCATAATCTTAAGAACTTAAAAACTTACTTACTATTTCTTTCTAATTTGAATATATCTGTTCTTCTATCCTTTAAATTTCTTACACTTCCAAACTGGTTTAATTCTCTTAAAGAATTAATATCAACATCAGCAAGCAATATCATTTCGGTATTTGGCGTTGCTTCTGCCTTTATACCATTTGTTGGAAATGAAAAATCACATGGTGTAAATACCATTGATTGTGCATATTGAATATCCATATTATGAACTTTTGGAAGATTCCCTACACTTCCAGCAATGGCAACAAAACATTCATTTTCAATTGCTCTTGCCTGTGCACAATTTCGTACTCTTGAATAACCATTTTGTGTATCAGTTAAAAATGGTACAAAAAGAATATCCATACCATCATCAGCTAATAATCGACTCAATTCAGGAAACTCAACATCATAACAAATCAAGATTCCAATTTTACCACAATCTGTATCAAAAGTTTTTAATGTATTTCCTCCTTGTAACCCCCAAACCTTTGCTTCATCAGGTGTAACATGTATTTTCTCAAATCTTTCAACTCCTCCATCCCTCTTGCATAAATATCCAACATTATACAACTCATTATCAATTAATTCTGGCATACTGCCAGTAATTATATTAATATTATATGATATGGATAATTTCGAGAATTTATTAACAATTTCAGATGTAAATTGAGCTAAATATCTTATTGCATCAGGTTCTGATAAATGATTTGCCTTTGCCATCAATGGAGCATTAAAAAATTCTGGAAACAATGCAAAATCAGCTCTATAACCAGAAACTGCATCTACAAAGTATTCAGCTTGCTGCATAACTTCATGTAAATCTTTATATAATCTCATTTGCCATTGGACCAATCCTAATCGAACAATACTCTTTTTTATAGCCGCCTTCTTAGTTGGTTTTTCATAATAAACATTATCCCATTCTAATAATACAGCGTACTCATTTGATTCGTGATCGCCTTCTAAATATCCTTTTAATACTTTAGCCGGATGAAAATCATTAGACATCTGAAAGTCAAGAACTGGATCATGAATTTCTTTTCTTCTAACTTTATCAATATACTCTTTAGGTGTTAAGTCTGAAATGTATTTGTAGTAATTCGGGATTCGCCCTCCAAAAACAATTCCTTTCAGATTTAATCTCTCACAGAGTTCCTTTCTATAATCATATAGTCTTCTTCCAAGTCTCAATCCTCGAAACTTGGGGCGAACAAAAACATCTATGCCATATAATATATCTCCATCATTAGTATGGGTATCAAATGAGTAATTGCCTGTAATTTCTTTATAAGTATGCTTATTATCAAACTTATCATAATCAACAATTATTGACAACGCACATCCAGCAAATTCATCATTTATTTTTATTACTACCTGCCCTTCAGGAAATTTAGCAACTAATGTGTCAATATGGTTGGGCTTCCAGTATGCATTTTGTAAATTAGCATATGCCTCCAACATTGCATTTTTTAATTCATCATAATCACTTGGTTTTAAATAAACAAGTTCTATATTGTCAATTTTTTCCATATTTAGTATAATCTATTAACACAAAATTATTATTGATACTTATAAAAAATTAATAATCAGATTCTTTCTTTACTTATTATCAATCATAAGCATTACCCTTTTAAACTGATTCAAATGTACAATTTCCTATAAAAGAATAACCATTTTCTCATGTTACGGACATTCTTTTAATACACTTTTTGTTCTCTGAAAGATTTTAGTACAACCTGTTTTATTCAATGTTTCAATTTGCATCTCCAAATTCTGATATTTGCCATTTACCCTTGCATAACCAATTTTCATAATTGTCACATTTAAGGTTATAACATGAGACTCAATAATAACCTGATTTTTAAGACTGTCAAAGCCCGCGTAGAAAGTAAAGGGGAGAATTGTATCAGTAAAGGGTGGTTTTAAAATATAATCCAAGTATTTTTTCACATTGCATACATTCATTGTATATTTGTAATCAAAAGTTCTCAATATCAGAAGAGACTATATCGAGACCTTGATTTTAAGTGCTTTACAACTATTTAAAACAAAATAGATTACGAAATTTAAAGAGTCCCTTCGGGATCACAAAAGCGGGGATTTTGTCATTATTGATAAAATCCCCTTTTTTATGTCCTTCTGTGTACCTTGCCAGTTCAGGGATTAGAGAGAAAAAAGAATTTACACGAGGGGTTCGAACTTGGTTGTTTTCGTGATTGTAGTAAATTCCTTCGGGGAATAGCATTTTTTGGAATACTTTCTTACTGTCAATACTAAGTGATTCCCACATATTCAATAAATTAGAACTTATTTTAGTGACAAATTTCAAAGCTTTATTGAGGTTCGAACTATAATTGCCCATTGAATTTAATTCCTGCTCAATTTCGATAATTTCTTTCTCGAATTTAGGCTTAAACTTATTATATAATGAACGGTCTATTTCTCCGATAACAAACCTTTCTTCGATTGCATCCAGTTTCTTTTGTACTTCACTTTTTTGAGCTTTTAGTTTTTTTGAGTCTTCACTCTTCGATTTGAAAAATACATTCATTTGTTCTGATAGTACGACCTTGATTACTTCTTGCTCATCTTTGTCGATATGAAAAGCAGAAACTAAATTCTGAAACATTTGGTGCAATGATTTGGCACTTTTATTCACTCTGCAACCTTTCGTTCTGCATTTGTAATAGTAAATTCCTTTCTTTTTAACCAAATATCCGGTCATTGGCTTTCCACATTTCTCACACTTTGTAAATACTTTTAATGGCAGATTCTCATTGTCTTTGTCATGCACAAAGCCATGAACTCTATTTTCCTGTCGAATATTATTTACTTGTAAAAACAAATCACGAGTGACCATTGGTTCATGACGACCCTCAATAACCTCACCCGGTAGCATTTTGCTTGTAATTAAACCACAGTAAAACGGATTTGTAAATAGGTTGTGTAATCTTTTTTCAGAGATATCAACACCCAATGTTTTTAATTTACGAGATATTTCTGCATTAGGAGTTTGTTTATATGCTTTCCATTCGAAAGCCTTCTTTAATATTTTACCTTCGTCATTTATTACTAAATTACGCTCAGTTGCTTTTCCTTTATTGAGGTCAGTATAACCTCTTGGAGCAGCCCAAACCCAATGTCCTTTTATTAGCAGTTCTTTCATTCCGGTTACTACCTTATCTCGCCTCAATTCATTGTCCATTTGCCCTACAAGGAAAAGAATATTTTGTTGGAACGAGCCAGCAGGAGTTGTTGGGTCTAATTCTTGCGTAACTGCTAATGTAATAATCCCATGCTTTTTGATTAAGTCATTTGCAATAGAAGCTCCATTAATACCTGAGCGAGAAAAGCGCTCATAAGAATATACGATTACGTAATTAATGCTTTTTGACCTCTTTACAAAGGTTAGCATCTTGTTGAATTCTTTACGGTCATCAGTTTTGGCTGATTCGTAAGTCCCACCAAAATAGCCTACAACATTTAATCCCCTTCGTTCAGCAAACTTTTCGCAATGCTTTTTCTGAGAACCAAGACTTGTATTATCTTCCTGGTCTGCCGATGAAACTCTTGTATAAATTACCGCATTGTTACCCTCCTTGAATTTTTCAGGGACTTTCGGTGCAAATTGTTGAAAAAGGGATAAGTTGCTCATAAACTACATTTTTAGACTTACTCTCTACAAATATACTGATTCCCTGGATTTTACATAACACTATATCTCTTGCTCCACAACTTTTTCCTTTGATAAGGACTCAAGAATCAATAAAGAAAAGGTTTCAGCGCAATCAAAAAGGTCATTGTATTCCTGTTCTGTAATATCCTTGTATTTATTTCTTCTTTGCAGTTCCCCTATGGGAAGGCGTTGTTTTGCCCTCTGAGTAGCTTCCTGAATAGTATGTGAATCCGGCTTTTGCATAATTGCTATAAAAATTATGCTACAAACCTATACCTATTGCGTAGTCTGCTCTGGCTGGTTTTGCTCAGATTTTTTTATAATTGTCTTGAATATGCTAAATGTGGTTATTTTTGTTTGTATTTGTCTATTTGTAAGGTTGCCAATGGTAACTTGATGAGCGAATTTGCTAAAAGAATTGGTCATTTTATCTTATAAATCATTGGTAATATAGCAAGAATTATAGCTTAAGGACTATAAAGAATATTAGAATTAGAACTGTGTGAGTTCTAAAAAGAACTATTTTTTAGCATTATTCAATCCCTTATAACTCATTCAAGATGTCCACTATTTCATTTAGCACATCTTTCTTTATCGAAGAATTTGTCGTTGTAATCTTCCGACGTAGATAATTTTGTGGCACTTGCTTTTTAATAAGCACCTTTGCCATTTTCCCTAAAATAATCAACAATTCTTTTTCAGGTGATTCACCTTGAAAAAAGTCATTGGGTGTAGCCTTTGAAAAATGACTACTAACGGGATTGTGACATTCTTGCAATCTTGAAAGTGTAATTCTATATTCATCCTGCATTTTTTGAAACTCAAGTACAGTTCCCCCGGCATCAGGATGGAGTTGCTTTGCTAAATGACGATAACGTAGTTTGGCTTGCTCCACATTAGTAATACCCTGAAAATACTTCATAGCTGTTCAAATTCTTCAAGTGATATACTAAAGTGTTCCAGGATTAAAAGGAGTTGCTGTTTGTTGTAATAATGGCATCTGGTATTTCCGGCTTTTGCAATTTGTTCTTTTAATGGAGGGCAAATTTCAATTTCACATCTGAGTTGCTGCATTGCCGACCTTATAGAAATACTATTGGGATATAACTTCTTTACAATGTCTTGTTTTAATATTGTTCTTCGTATTATCATATTTGAAAAAATTTGCGAGAAATGAATACTTTTTTGAAACAAAAAGCATTTTGAAAAGCATGCGTGGAATTAAACAGGATTCTATTACTAATAAAACAAAGTATATCGTAATAAATCAAAAAACACAAAGGGTCTATAAACACGAAAAGCCTCTGTAAGAGGCTTATTTTAAGTGTTATATGTATTTCTTTAGGCACAATTCATAGTATTACACCCTTTGGTAAATTGTTCTGTAAATATATTAATTTGGAATTAAATTGGAAAATATTTTTATTATTGAAGGCCTAAACAAACTTTGAAAACCAAATACTCAAAAAAACACGTTAACCTTGTTAACTTTGTTAACTATGCTTGTAAATAATAGAAATTCTGTCACTTAATGGTTAACAAGCTGTTGGTCTCTATGTTAACCTGTGTTAACCATTAATTATGCGAAAAAAATGTAATAAACGAAAAAAGTCGGCTATTCACCGACTTCCTATTTTAGAGAATAAAAGCTTACTTTTTTAACACCTTCTTCAAAACTTCGTCTTTATCTAGCTTCTTGGTACAGAAGAACCAATCCTTACAATCTATTTCACTATCTTCCATTCTATCTTTTGCTGTACCACATGAACCCGCTGGGCTAATAATCACATCGTCTCCTGGTCTCCAATCAGCAGGAGTTGCTACTCCAAATTCATCAGCAGCTTGCATTGCAATTAATGCACGGTATAGCTCATCAAAGTTTCTGCCTAAACTTAAAGGATAATAAATGATAGCACGAATAATTCCTTTTGGATCAACAAAGAAAACGGCGCGAACAGCTTTAGTTGAGTCTTCATTGGGTTGAATCATGCCATATTTCTTAGCAACATCCATTTTAATATCTTCAATCAAAGGAAAAGTAACTTCTATGTCTTTCATCCCTTTATATTCAATTTTTTCTTTAATGGTGCGTAGCCATGCAATATGACTGTACAAGCCGTCAATAGAAAGACCGATAAGCTCACAATTAGCTTCATTGAATTGCTTCTCCATATGAGCAAAAGTCATAAATTCTGATGTACATACAGGTGTAAAATCAGCAGGATGGCTGAATAAAATTGACCATTTGCCTTTATAATCAGAGGGAAAATTGATTTCACCTTGTGTGGTTACTGCTTTAAATTCCGGTGCAGGGTCACCAATACGTGGCATACTCACTGCTTGTAATTCTTGATTTTCTTCCATTTTTTAATTTTTAAATTCAACATTTATTAAAAGTTCCATTTATTTGCAATACAAAATTTTTTAGTTTAAACCCTTTAATGTTTTTTTTCTTGAAATAATCAGTTAACAGCTTGTCAAGTTCTTTATCGTTGTAATCCTCTATTAAATCACACTCCACACAATACAAATGATGGTGATTTTCCATAATTCCATCGTATCGCATAACTCCATTATCTGTTGTAACCTTCTTGACAAGTTTATTTTCGATTAGCGTATCAAGCACTTTGTAAATTGTACCCATCGCAACATTGGGATTTTCCTTTCTCACATAGGCGAGTATGTTATCCGCTGTTGGATGATTATTAAGCTCATAAACAGCTTTTAACACAGCCATTCGCTGAGGGGTTACTTTTAATCCTTCGCTTTTAATCTTTTCGCTTATTTGTTCTGTCAACTTCTTCATTATATAATTTCTTTTCGGAGAAATATTCTTATCAAAGAACAAATAAAATTACGAAATGTTTACGATTTTAATAAGAAAACAGATTTATATTTTTTTAATATCCATTTTTTAGAAAGCATTTTAGTTTATTTGCTTTTCACAATTCTTTTAAAGTAGGTTGTTTCGGTAATTACGCCACAGAGTTGTTGTTTGACATCCTTGACCAGTACCTTGTACACATTATTATCTTTCATTTCTTTTCCAATTAATATTAATGGGTCAGTTTCATTGAAAATGAGAATTGGTTTAAGATCAATATTCGATATTTTCTGAGAAATATCTGTGCTGTTGTTTATTATATGGTCAAACAAGTTTCTTGTATTGAGTATACCTATTGGCTTATTAGTTGAGTCCATTACTACTAAAGAATGAATATGTTCTTCTTCAAATAATTCTATGGCTTCCTTAATACTTTTATCATCATTTATAGTAAAGACTCCTTTACTCATTACATCGCCAGCTACATCTGGTGGTGCTTGTCCAAATATTACATTGGTAAATTTAACATACCATGCAGCCGATTGCGTTTGAATAATATAAGCTACTGCAATTATTAGCGCAATTTCTGAACCCTCAGAGCCAAACACAGTCATTGCAATTGCCAAGGCAATAGAAAGGTTACGCAAAACACTTCCATATACCAAGGCAATTCCATTTGCACGTGTAAAGAAATACTTTCCAATTAGAGTACTTATAGCAAAGTTTGCAATATACAATATAGCTAATGGAATAGCATACTTTATTAAGACTGTTGGGTCGGCAACTATTGACTTTGCTTTTAATGCCATTGCTACAAATACTATACTTAACACTCCAAGAGTAGATATAGGTGGAAATATCTTTTTTATATCTTTTTGGTATTTAGCCATTCCATACTTTTTTATGATGAATTGCTGAGTTATGTAACCAAATAGCATCGGAAGAAAAACGACCACTATAATTTGTTGAAATACTTTAGCCAAAGGAATTTCTATTTTTGCACCTAATAAAAGTTGCAAATACAATGGAGTAATTGCAGAACCTAAAATAAGACCTATTACTGTCATTTTTACAGCTTCTACCATATTACCTTTAGCAAATCCTGTCCAAGAAATAGTCATTCCAGAAGTAGGCAATAAAGAAGTTAACAACAAACCCAGCATTAAAATTGGATTTTCAGGAAAAAATAAACGACCAAGTATATACCCAATAAAAGGGATTAATATAAAATTAATAAGTTGAGTTGTAACCTGAACTTTATTGTCTCCTTTCGAAAAGACTTTTTTAATATTCAAGTTTACCATCATCGGATAAACCATGAGAAATGTCAACGGTAGTATTGTTGTTTTTAATCTTACGGCATCTATGTTTGCACCATATATTAAACCAAGCACCATAAAAGCGGGAATCGTAAAAACCAAGTTTTTTTGAAGAAATTGTAATATTTTCATATCTCTCTATTTTTATAGTTTATCACAAACGCATGTTTATTACATTTTTTAGATACCTTCAGTGTTATTTTTCTTTCTCAAATGGCCATGCAGCAACTCCACCTTCAAGCACTTTTACGTTAGTGTATCCATGTGCTTGTAATAAAACTGCTGCTTCATAACCACGTAGTGAAATTTTACAATAAGTGATAATCTCTTTGTTTTTATCTTCCGGTAGTTCATTTAGCCTTATACGGAGCATTCCTATCGGGATTAATGTCTCTCCAATACCTAAGCGTGTTTGTTCGTACTCATCAGCTCCACGGACATCCAGTATAAACAGGTCTTCTTTGTTATCCAGTTTTTCTTTTAATTCTAATGAAGATATTCCATTAAAAATACCGTGCATTTTATTTTGTAATATATGTGCTGATGCTATGCTATGGTCAATAGCTAAAGAAAACGGAGGTGCATAGGGAAGGTCGGCATTTACCATGTCATCAACCGTTAAACCACCTTTTATGGCAGTAGCCCAAATAGCCAGTTGTTTGCTTACATCGCCTGGACCAAGGCATTGCGCTCCCAGAATTTTGCCAGTAGTTTTTTCTGCAAGCAATTTAGTTATTAGCAATTTACCATCCATAAAGCCAGGTTTATCAGGACTAGCATTTACAACTTTCTCAAAATCCATTCCTGCTTCCTTTGCTTTGGATTCTGATAATCCGGTTATCCCAATGCCATAATCAAACAATTTACAAATACCTGTTTGTTGTGTTCCGGGAAAAGTAGCAACATTTCCTTTAATAACATTTTCGCCAGCCACACGTCCCTCAAGGTTTGCAAGGTCGCCATAGGGAGCAAGTACGCTATTTCTTGTAATGATATTTTTAATTTCGCAACAATCGCCTGCTGCATAAACGTCAGAGGTAGACGTTTGCATGTGTTCATCGACAAGAATACCACCTAATGCTCCAATTTTTAGCCCTGCCTCTTTTGCTAGTTTAACATTGGGTTTTACACCTATGGCTACCACAGCTAATTCGCACGGGATTTCAGTTCCGTTTTGAAGTTTTACACCTGTAAGTTTACCGTTTTCTCCAAGAAATTCAGCAACCCCATTTTGGGTAATAACATTAGCCTTAGTCTTGAGGTAGTTCTCAACCAACTTAGCCATCTTCCAATCGAGAAATGTAAGAAGCTGAGGAAGCAATTCAATCATGGTAAGTTCGATGCCTGCTAAGTGTAAAGCTTCAAGTGTTTCAATACCTATTAATCCTCCACCAATAACAACGGCTTTTTTAATCTTACCTTCATCTCGGATTTTGCGCAAGTAATCAGCATCTTGCATCGACTGTAAAGTTGTTATCCCATTAAGGTTTGTTCCGGGTATTGGAGGCATATTTGCTGTCGCTCCTGTAGTAATGATTAACTTATCATATTCCTGAGAGCCTTGTTCTCCACTTGTTAAATCCTTAAATTCAATCTTCTTGTTTTTGATATCTATTTTTGTAACCTCGGTATTTACTTTAGCTAAAATACCTTTGGCGTTCCAATAAAACTTAGGGTCGCGAACCGCACCTGTGGGAGTGCAAAGTAATTTGTTGCGGTCATCGAAAAAACCACCAACAAAATATGGGTATCCACAGGATGCCATTGATAAATCGGGACTTTTCTGAAATATTGTTATTTCTGCATTTTCGTCCATTCTTCTTGCCCTTGCAGCTGCTTTGGGGCCGGCAGCTGACCCACCAATTACAATTATCTTTTTTGCCATCATATTAACCTTTTTTATTAATTACTGTTCCTTTTATTTTAAAATTTGAATTCACAAGTTTCAACATCGTTTAATTAAATCTATCTCAAAGTCATGAATGGTTCTATGATTTAGTTTGAGCCGATTATAATTAATTATTTTACAGTAAGAAAACCATGTTTCTCCCAAATTTTCAATCCTTTTTCAGAAGTAATATATTCATAAAGTTTATTCACTTTCGGGTTATCGACAACCATATAACTTATAAATTCAATAGGCTTATGTGAGTTTTGAGGGAATGTACCAATAACCTTAACTTTTGTGGATTTAATAGCATCAGAGGCAAAAACAACACTTGCGCTTACCTCACCCAGCTCGGCATAGCTTAAAGCTGCCCTAACATCTCTGGCATTTATAAAACGACCTCTAAAAGCAGAATCCCAACCAAAGTATTCCAAACTTTGCATTAAGTATCTGCCTGCCGGAACTGTTTCAGGATTACCAATGCCAATTTTACCCTGAATAATATTTGGTAAATCTGTTTGTTGATTAATTTCTATGGATTGCAGCTTACTGTTTTTAGGAGCAACTAAAACAAGTTCGTTCTGTGCTACGGTATAAGATGTGCTATCTATAACTAATTGCTTTTCCTCTGCATAGTCAGCCCATTGTTTGCTGGCCAATATTATCATATCAGCAGGTGCTCCCGATTCAAGTTGCATAACAAGTATTGCAGAACTTGCCAGACTTAACTTAACTTCAATGCTAGTTTCTTCTCTAAATTTTTTAGCGATTTCCTTTACGGCATCTGTCATACCAACTCCGGCGAAAAGTATAAGGTTTTCGCATGGGGTTTGTTTACACCCTGTAAGTACAACTATTAACGATATGCTTATAATTAATCTTATCATATTAGTTTTAAAATTTTAAAATCATCCCTGTTTTAATTTGAGGAAAACTAAATTCCTTGCGAAATGCAATTAGTGCATCTAATTGTGTACAATGCGCTGGATATATGTTTTGAATATTCTGATTCTTTAAAAAGCGAATGGTTTCTTTGGTCTGTTTATTGTCTGTTTTTAGGTGGAAACCGCCTATAACTGCTTTTACTTTTGTTATACCTGTTACTTTTTGTGCATGTAGGATAGTATTACAAATACCTGAATGTGCACATCCGCTAATAATGATAAGTTCATCATTTTGCACTACGACTATGGCAGAATCATCTGGCACATAATCAGGTTGATTTTGTTTATCAATAAAAGGAGTAGTTTTTGATTCAAATTCAGTTAGTCGTGGAATTTCACCAAGAAAATAAATATCTTTAAAAACTATATAAGGTTGCTCTGTGGTTATCAAGTTATATTTGTGCTTAACTTCACCCTCTGTTAAGCCTAAACCAATATAACTGTTATCATTTCCTCGAAACCTTTCCATAAAAGATAAAGGGTGGGTGATTAGAGCTTTGTCTTTAAGGTTTGCTAATCCGTTACCGTGATCCCAGTGTCCATGACTTAGAATAATGGTACTTACTTCTTTATACAAATCAATACCAAGCTTTGTTGCATTTTTGAGAAATACATCGCTGTGCCCTGTATCGAAAAGAATTTTATGCTCTTTTATTTCGATAAGATAAGAAAGTCCATGCTCGGCAAGGAAACTTGCTCCTGCACAATTGTCAGTTAATACGGTTAATTGCATGTGGTTTTTTCATTAAGATGAATGTTTAAAGCTTCTTCAACAAAATCAGGTACACCCATTGGATACCAGTTTTTACTATCGACAAAAACAACAGTCGAAATACCCATCTTTCGTAGTAATTCAGTACGAGCCAGATGGCAATAGCTAACATAATTGGCATGGTAAACATATCCCATCTGGTCAACCTCTCCATATCTGGGGCGTAATTGTATTTCGTCTGTTATCATCATCATTTTAAAATTCTATTCCTTTTCGAGCTTCAATGCCCGAATTATAGTAATGTTTAACTTCTTTCATTTCAGTTACCAGATCGGCAATAGCAATAATTTCTTCGGGGGCATATCGTCCAGTTATTATTATCTCTGTTTCGGGAGGTTTAGATTGCACTATTTTAATCAAATCCTTTACAGAGAAAAGGTTGAAGAAAAGTGCAATATTGGCTTCATCCAATACAATTACATCATAGGATACTGCTTGAATAAATTTTTTGATTTCCTGTAATCCTTTTTGTGCGCTTTCAATATCTGCTTTTGTTGGCTCTTTTTCTATAAAACAACCTAAACCGTATTGTTTTAGAGTAATTGTAGGCGAAAGCTTTTGCAGTACAGTGATTTCAGAATAAGGCTTGCCTTTTACGAATTGGGCAAAAAACACCTTTTTCCCAGCGCCAACTGCCCTGATTGACAAACCTATAGCTGCGGTTGTTTTTCCTTTTCCATTGCCTGTATAAACCTGAATAAACCCTTTCATTGGCTAAGTGTTATAAGTTCTCGTGTAATAATTAAATCCATTAAAACTCGACTTCTTTATTTTACCGTTTTGTATAAGTTGTTCAAGCACAGAGTGATCAGCGGAATCTTTTTCAAGTAATTCGTCAATGGTATCTTCCCTTAAAGGGTGAACGGATGAAATTGTAAGAATATCTGCCTGAGCATCGCCAGTGTATCCTGTGTCTGTCCCTTCAAACCCCGTAAGGGTTTCTACATTAATGTTGTGGTTTTTAAATATCTGCCATGCTTCCGCAATCCGAGCCTCCGAAACAGGTTTTACTCCCTTTTCAACAGGTGGACGAGTAGGGATTGATATATATGCTTTATTTGGTTTTAATCCTGAAATAAATTTTGCGGTATTCTGAATATCAGATATACTATCGTTATACCCTTCAACTAGCATAGTCTCAGTGTTTAAGATTCCTTTATAATCATTGCTAAAGATTTTAATCCCTTCAAGAATTGCATCAAGATTTAGCCAAATATACGGGCGGTTAATTTTTTTCCAGGATGCTTCATTAACCGAATCTATTTTAACCGAAACCCAATCGGCATTATATAAATCGTTACGGGTATGTTCTTTGTCTAATAAACTTGCATTGGTAATTACCGCAACAGGCAAACCTAATTGCTGCAATTGCCTGATTAAAGTACCCAGGTTTATATCAAGGGTAGGTTCTCCATTGGCAACAATGGTAAGGTATTTCGGTCGGTGTGTAAGGTCTAATTTTTTTAAATGCGATTTAACTTTCTCGTAAATGTGCTGTGGTTTGTAAAGTTCAGTCCTGAACATCGACTTATTGGAGGTTTCTCCAACCTGGCAGTACACACAGGAATAAGAACACTGTTTTGGTGGTAAAATATTGTTAATTCCTAAACTTGTAATTAACCTTCTTGAAGGTACTGGCCCAAAAATTATCATAGCAAATTAAATAAATCGTTTAAACAGAGAAGTAAAAATATGACCTCCAAAGCCAAAGGTGTTGTTCAACGCCGTATTTATTTCTTTATTAACCGCTTTGTTTGGGGTTAAATTCAGGGCATTGTCTATATCAGGGTCGGTTTCGTTAAGGTTCATTGTTGGAGGGACAACACCTTCTTTAATTGCCATAACACACGCTACTGCTTCAACAGCCCCGGCAGCACCCAATAAATGACCAATCATCGACTTGTTTGCACTTACATGTAGACTTTCCAGGTTATTGGAAAACACATTGCAGATAGCTTTACATTCGCTTAAATCACCCACAGGGGTTGACGTTCCGTGTGCGCTGATATAATCAATGTCAGAAGGTGCAAGCCCGGCTTCATTGATGGCATCAAGCATTGCTGTAACAGCTCCTTCACCTTCGGGATGTGGTGCTGCAATGTGATAAGCATCGGAACTAAAACCACCTCCGGCTAATTCGCAATATATTTTTGCTCCTCGCTGTTTGGCATGTTCCAGTTCTTCTAATAATAGTACGCCTGCACCTTCACCCATTACAAAACCATCACGGGTTTTATCGAAAGGACGAGAAGCCGTTTCGGGACTGTCGTTTCGCGCAGATATAGCTCTCATAGAACTAAAACCACCAATACCAGATTGTGTTACACAGGCTTCTGAACCACCTGCAAAAATAGCATTGGCCTTGCCTAAACGAATAAGGTTAAAAGCATCAATTATGGCATTATTACTTGATGCGCAAGCAGATGTAGTAACATAACTAACACCTTTTAAACCATAACGTATGGAGATATACCCGGCTGCCATATTAGAAATAAGCTTGGTAATAAAGAAGGGACTAAACCGTGATATCTCCGGGTTACGGTTAAAGCTTGTCACTTCGTCTTCGAAAGTTTTTATCCCTCCTATACCCGAACCCCATATTACCCCGGTTCGTTTTAAGTCTGTTTCGTCTAATTGAATTTTTGCATCAGCCAAGCATTCTTCCATAACTGCAATGGCATAGTGTACAAAAGCATCTTGTTTGCGGACTTCTGCTTTTTCCAGATATTGTAAAGGATCGAAATTTTTTACTTCTGCTGCAATCTGTGTTTTTAAATTAGAGGCATCGAACCTGGTAATCTTTGATATTCCGTTTTTACCTTTAATAAGATTGTTCCAAAAATCGTTTACATTATTACCAATTGGCGTTAATGCTCCCATACCTGTTACTACTACTCGTTTCATACGTGTAATTTTTACTATTAATTGTCATATGGAACCCATAAGAATTTTCATAGCCTACTTAATAAATTTAGAATGATGATAATTCTTATGAGTTTTATAATTCAATGTTTTGGTTTATACTATTTTTTCTGCCCCGGAGAAAATTTCCTGTACTTCAACAACAGCAACACCATAACCTGGCAAATCAGCTCTGTTCCATTTTTTCATGTCGTTGAACTCATCGCCTTCCGTTTTGTAACACACGCTTCCTTTTAATTGATATGATTTTGTCTCTTTTGTAATAAATAATACAGTTACTTTTTTACTGTTTTCAATGTTTTCAAGTGTCTTTTTAAACTTGTTATTCGCAATTAGTACTTTGTTATCATTGAATAATGCTGCCTGTGTAGCATAAATTGAATTTGGAATACCTGCCTCAGAAACTGTAGTTAAAACTATAGCATCTTGTTTATTGCTCCATTCTTTTTTTATTAATTCCGGTATTGTTATCATTTTGTAATTTTCTTTTAGTTATAATGTTCTAACTCTTTAATTGCTTTTAAAGAGTTGTGTTTATTGGTAAAGTCCTTGTCGAATAAATTGGTTACTAAACCTTCGGATAGTTTACTAAATATCATATCGTGTCCTACACACAATCCCATTGAAATGTTAAGTTCTGTTTTATGATTATTTAAAAAATCAGCCTGTCCGGCAGGATTGCATAATATACGCTTACTTTCACCTCCTAACAGCTCCTTTTTAGTTAGGTTGCCGTATTTACAATCAACAGAATATACGTTGAAATATTTTGATAAATAATCACTTAACACTTTTGCTTCGTGAGAAAAAGAAATGCAATGAGCAATACCTATCCGTTTGAAATTAGTACTTTGAGCAAAGTTTTTTATTTCTTCAATTCTGTTTGTTCTTAATTTAGAGCAATCGGCATTTGATTGCATGATTGCCCTAAATTCTTTCGTGTATAATCCAGTCATATTTATTCGTCCGTTATTTTAAGTCTGTTGGTAAATGCACATCCATATCACCATAATCAAGGTTTTCGCCTGCCATACCCCAAACAAAAATATAATTAGAAGTACCGGATGCGCTATGGATTGACCATGCGGGAGAGATTACAGCTTGTTCGTTTTTCATCCAAATATGCCTTGTTTCGTCGGGTTTACCCATATAATGGCATACTGCTTGTTTTTCAGGTACTTCAAAATAAAAATAGGCTTCCATACGGCGGCTATGTGTATGGGCAGGCATGGTATTCCAAACACTTCCTGGTTTTAATTCGGTCATGCCCATTTGTAATTGGCAGGTTTGCACATTGCTGTTTACAATAAGCTTATTAATTCTTCGAGCATTCGATTCTTCCAATGAACCTAAATCGATACATTCAGCATCATCAAGGGTTATTTTTTTAACCGGGTACGATGCGTGTGCAGGAGCTGAATTTAAGTAAAACCGGGCAGGTGTCTTCTTGTCAGAACTTTTAAATATAACCTCTTTATTTCCTGAACCAATATACAGCGCTTCTTTGAATTTAAGTTCGTATTCAGTTCCATCAACACTAACAACACCTGTTCCTTTTCCTACATTTATTACGCCAAGTTCCCTACGAGCTAAAAAGAATTCGGCTTTAAGTGCATCTACTGTTTCCAGTTTCAGTTCTTTGGAAATTGGTACTGCTCCGCCTACTATAAAACGGTCGTTGTGGGAATATACAATGTATATCTCATCATCTTCGAGAATGGTTTCAAGAAGAAATTTATCCCTGATTTTTTGGGTGTTATAACCTTCAAAATCTTGCGGATCTGTTGCGAATAGTTCTTTAAAATTCATCTTGTAAATATTTTATGTAGTTAATTATCATAAGCCCATTTTAAGTATATCGAACCCCAGGTAAAACCGCCTCCAAAAGCTGATAAAATAAGCTTATCGCCTTTTTTTAGGTCTTTTTCAAGCTCCCACAAGCATAAAGGGATAGTGGCAGCCGTAGTATTGCCGTAACGTTCAATGTTTATTTTAATCTTATCTTTCGTTAGCCCCATTCTTTTACCTACAGCTTCAATAATGCGGAGATTTGCCTGATGGGGAACAAACCATGCCAGTTCTTCAGCACTTATATTATGTTTTTTCATCATACCAACAGAAGTATCAGCCATACTTGTAACAGCAACTTTAAAAACCGATTTTCCTTCCTGGTATATAAAATGTTCTTTTGCATCGACAGTTTCGTGTGAGGCGGGTCTGAGAGAACCTCCTGCTTTCATATACAAAAAGTCTTTTCCTGAACCGTCAATATGCAAATCGTGGTCAAGTACCCCTGTTTTTTCTTCAGTGGGCTCTAACAGCATGGCAACGGCAGCATCGCCAAATAAAACACAGGTTGTGCGGTCAGTATAATCTGTTATTGACGACATTTTATCGGCTGCCACAAGTACTACTTTTTTGTGTTTGCCAGTTTCAATAAATTGTGATGCTGTTTGAAGGGAAAAAAGAAAACCCGAACAGGCAGCACTTATATCAAATCCCCATGCATTTTTTATCCCTGCTTTATCAGCAATTAAACAGGATGTTGACGGAAAAAACATATCGGGAGTAACGGTAGCGGTAATTATCAAGTCAATTTCTTCGGCTGATGTATTGGTTTTTTGTAGAAGCTTTTTAACGGCTTCTGCACCCATATCGGATGTTGCCAGACCTTCTCCTTTTAAAATCCTTCGTTCTTTAATACCAACCCGTTTGGTAATCCATTCATCGGAAGTATCTACCATTTCACTTAGTTTTTCGTTGGTTAATTTGTAATCTGGCAAGTATGCCTCTATTCCTGAAATTTTTGCAGTTATCATATTTTGTCTCCTATTGTATTTTTATCATATTAGATTAAGTACCTGATTTAATATTGTTCCTACAAGTATGGCAGTAATTAGCATGATTAGAACAGACTTTAGCATATCCCTAATACCCAACTCTTTAATTAAAACAGAAAAGGTTGCTACACATGGAAAATAAATTGCCAACACCACCGAAGCCACAATGAGTTGATTAAGTTCTAGTTGTAATGGGATTAACATACCAACAGCCAGGTCTTTTCTCAACAATCCTAATATCAATACGCCAACAGCCTCTTTGGGCAATCCTAAACAGTGCACGAATAATGGAGATGCGACTTTTTCAATGCCGTGTAAAATGTTAAAAGCATATAGAACATTAGCTAGCAAAACACCAAATAACATAAAAGGGATGGCTTCTTTAATAAACCATTTTATGCGCATAAACACTTTTTTAGTAATCCCTTTAAAATATGGCAGGCGATAAGGCGGTATCTCCATAAATATTTCGGGAGAAGTGCCTTTGACCGTATGTTTTAATATGTTTCCAACAATAAACCATACAATCACAAGAGTGGTAAACACAATTAATAAACCTTTATAGCCATAACTACCTAACAAGCCAAACAGCATTGCCTGTAGAGCCATACATGGTATTGCTATTGACAATAATGTGGCGGTAATAAATTTCTCTTTACGTGTTTCAAGAATTCTTGTGGCAAGAGCTCCTGGTACATTACACCCCAACCCTAAAAGCATAGGTATTATTGAAAGGCCGTGTATACCTGCCTTATGCATGGTGGTATCCATCATTACAGCCACCCTTGGCAAATACCCGGAATCTTCCATGAGTGCCAGAATGGTATAAAAAGAAAATACATATGGCAATACGATACCTATTGGGATATATAACCCTGTTGTAAGTAAGCCGAAAGATGTTTCATAATTTAGTACTGTATTAAACTCACCAAATAATAGTTTAGATAACAACTCATTGTTTTGAAGTAGGGCAGACAACTTACCCAAAACGGGTGTCCACAAGGAATTAAACAACGGATTTGATATATGCTCAATTATGCCCTCGCTAACAAAACGAATAGATAAGAACATTAACACCAGGATTATAAGTAAAATAGGAATACCGGTAACCGGTTTAATAGAATAATCACGCAGGGCTTCTAAAAAAGTATGATGTTTATGCTTGATATGCTGTATTTCCTGTAATATATTTCCAATTGTATTCCAACGATCTTCATTATCAAAGTCAAAATCAGACACTTTAACTTCTTCTAATGAATTAACAAGTTTACTAATCCCTACCCCGGTTAACGCACAGGTTGGTATGCATGTAACATTAAGAATACACTCAAGCTTTTCAACATCAATAAAAATACCTGTGTGTTCAGCTTCGTCAAACAAATTAAGGGCTGCTACAAACGGAATTTTCTGCTTTATAAGCTGAAGGGTAAGGTTTAAGCTGCGCTCCAGATTAGTTGCATCGATAACGTTAATAACAACGTCTCCTTCTTTCAGTAATTCAACGGCTATTTCCTCTGCTTTGCAAGTAGGTTCAAGTGTGTATGTACCAGGAACATCAATAAGTTGATGCCTTTTTCCGCTAATTGATAGAAAACCCCTGGTGTAATCAACAGAAGTTCCCGGGTAGTTCGATGATATTACATCAACCCCGGTAAGCCTGTTAAAGATTACGCTTTTCCCGACATTCGGATTACCTATTAGTAATATGTTCATCTGTTTATTTAATATTTTAATTTGCCAGATGGAACTTCACATAATCAAATAATTATTATGAATATCTTATTAATTATTTGGCCATGTTTCGTTTCATTTTACATCAACTATTATTTTTTGAGCAATTCCCGAACCTATGGCTACCTGAGTGTTTCCTAATTTCACAACTACCGGGCCCCGTTTTGATTGTTTTGAAACCAATTCTATTTCTTTTCCTATATAAAGCGAAAGACTGTCCATTCTTGCCAACAATTCTTTACCACCCCTAATTTGCTTTATAATGCCTTTTTCAGCCCTCTGCATTTCACTAAGTATTTTTGTCATCTCTATTAATTACTGGTCAATTGTTGTAATTCTTCTTTATTTGGAAAGTCGTTATGATGCCATTTTTTGATTATTGTGCCATCCTTTATTAATACCAGACCAGGATTCGACCGCACAATCGTTTTAAGCATAATGTCATCTGCTGCATAAAAGTGAAAAGGCAATTGATATTTCGAAGTGCAAAAGTCAATTTCTTCGCTTATCGATGCTGTTGCCAAATAAAAGTTATAGTTGTGTTGTCTGCTAAAATCAAAGTTGGTCTTTAGTTTTTCCAGTCCTTTCATATTTGCTTTATTTAGTTTGTGAGAGATAGCAAGAAATACATAAGAGGAATTGTGTAAGATAGAATCTGTAATATTTTCACCTTCGTTATTAGTAAAATAAAAATCATGAATTGGTGGGTGATATCCTCTTCTTACCAGTTTCGATTTGGTTTCTACCCATTGCCAGGTAGAATCAATACTTGCAATATCTTCGAGGGCAAATTCTCTAAGTTGATCACCTTTTTTATACATAACAGAATATGTAAAAGAATCGGTTGGCATTCCTTCCGGAATGGTCATTGCATCAGGAATAAAAGTTCCTGTTTTATAAGGGCGGAAGTCGATATAAGGAAGGTGATGATAGGTTTGCGCTGAAATAAATAAAAACCCGGTAATTGCCACTCCTGTAATTACCCATTGTTTTTTTAACCCTAATGAACTTATTAATTTGTTTCGGTTTAGAAAAACAGGAAAGAGAATAGCAACAATAACCAGATTTTTGAAAAAGGTTTGCCAATTAGTCATAACAATGGCATCCCCAAAACAACCACAATCAGTAACAGGATTATAAATGGCTAATATGAAAGTAAGCGGTGTAAAAACAAGCATATACACCGATACCATCCATATAAAAAAACGTTGAAAAACACCAAATACCAAACCTACACCTAACAGGAACTCCGACATATTCAGCAGGATTGAGAAAGCCAAAGACAGAGGTTCAAGAAATCCCAAGTTAAATGCATTAAAATAATCTATTAGCTTGTATGTTGTTCCCAAAGGGTCTATACCTTTCACAAAACCGGAAAACATAAATACAAGACCTATAAATATCCGGCAACCAATTAATAGTAAATTTAGTATGTTATTTATCCTCATTTTTACTTATTAAATTTCTAAAATATTATACAGATGATTCATCCGTTCCTGTTTGGTATTCATATATTTTTTATTGTATTTATTTGGTTTTATAACCAAAGGAATACGCTCAACAACTTGTATGTTATTTAATTCAAGTCCCGATATCTTTTCAGGATTATTTGTAAGCAGGTTTACCTTCTTAATCTCCAGCAGTTGAAGAATTGAAGAAGCGATGTGGTAATTTCTTTCATCGGGGGCAAAGCCCAGTTGAATATTAGCTTCAACTGTATCTAAACCCTCTTCCTGGAGTTTGTAAGCCATTATTTTGTTCATTAAGCCGATGCCTCTTCCTTCTTGTTGCAGGTAGAGGAGTAGCCCTTGTCCATTTTGTTCAATTATAGTCATGGCTTTTTCGAGCTGTTCTCCACAATCACACCTGAGCGAGCCAAATAAATCACCTGTTGCACAGGCAGAATGGATTCGGGTTAACACAATATCATTTTCCACAAAGGAGCCTTTTAACAAGGCAACATGCTCAAGTCCTGTTTGCTTCTCTAAAAAAGGAATTAACCTAAAGTGGCCATACTTACTAGGCAACTCAACACACTCTCCTTTTTCTATATTATCATTCATTTATCTACCAGTTTTATATCCATCATTTACTTTATATGGTTAGATTTTCTCAATAACCGCTTTAATGTCTGCCGGAGGAGCAAAATACATCCATGATGTAACCAATACTTCTGCACCAGCTTTGGCATATTCAGCAGCGTTAGATGCATTAACACCTCCGGCAGCAATAATGCAAATTGATGGATTTATCTTTTCGCATTCTTTTTTACAAATGGGAAAATCATTCGGTGGAAGCTTATCCATTTGAATTACATCAGCTCCTGAGCTTGCAATTAGTTTAGCTTCGGAAATATTATGTGCTTCCACAACTATCTTGCGTTCTTTTTGCTTGTTCCTGATTTTTGTAATTACGTTTTCAATATTTTCATATCCCCCTGAAAACAAGAGGTGTTCCCTGAAAATAAGGATTGTATCAGATAAACCTGTACGATGAGGTATTCCTCCGCCCGCCATGAGAGCCTTTAATGCAATTTTTTTTAGATACGGTGGATGTTTCCTGGTTCCGGCTACCTGAATATTCTGGTTTACAGCATGAGCTGCCTCAACTAAGGAATTGGTTCGTGTAGCAATTCCAGATGCAAATTCAATCATGGCAAGCCCTGTGCGCCAAATTAAGTGAATGGCTTCGGCATTTCCTTCCGCTTCAAGCATTTTATCTCCTTCTGATAGTTTTGTCCCGGAAGGAACACTATGCATTATTTGTAAGCCGTTTTTCCGATACATTCTTTCTGCCTCTTCAATGCAGCATACAACCATGGAGTGACGGGCAAATAATGAAATACGTCCTGTTTCTCCTTTAAAATCCATTAAATAAGATGTCATATCGCCAGCAGGCACATCGTCTTCAATTAAACGGTCAATATCTGTTTCTGTGAAATAAATCATTTGTTTAAGTCTGTATTAAATATTTACATTATTATTCGCATCCAAAACACGAAATGGGTTTATCGGGCACAAAATCTATTATTTTGTAATTCAATTCCTTGGAGACACTTTCGGTAGATTCATTAATGTTGTTAAATACCAATGAATTGTCACCAAATACTATTTTTAGGGGCGATATAAAAAAAGCATTCTCATTGCAATAACTTGTTACAAGTTTGGGTGAAAACCTTTTGTATTCAACACTACCTTTTTTAACTACTATTTGGTTAGATGAGGTGATAACACTTTGTACAGAACCGTCTTCGTTCAAACATAAAGAATGACTTTCTGCCTGAATGCCGTTTGGGTCGGGGTCAAATACTTTTAATTTGCCAATAGGACTGTTAACGGCAAGTTCTTCTAGGGGTTCAAAGCCTTTTACCTTTCCGTTTTTATAAAAAGAAATACCCTTTCGAATAAGCATTTCGCCCATATCTGTTGTTATTTTCACATGCTCATTAGGCCAAAACAGTAAGCTTTCTAGCTCACCTGTTTCATAAAACTGCAAATAGATTGGCTTAACTTTAATTTCACCCACAGCCGTTTGTATATCAATGATTTCTGCCAATTCACATTCATTCTCTTCCGTCCAAAAACCAGTAACTTTTCCATTTAAAGGGAAGGTACGATACAAAGCACCGCTTTTATAAAATATTACCAACTCGGATTTTATAGTTCCAACCGAAGTGGGTATTTCTGTTAACTTTTCTAAAGGCAACGATTTTAATTCACCTGTTTTATAAAATTTTACAGGGGCTTCCTTTTTTCTCCCAGAGTCATCATCAAAGGTATATCTTGGAATAAGATTTCCGACAGATGTTTCAAGAATTATTTCTTCGCCAACTAAAACGGTATCAATATTTCCATTTTTATTCCTTGAAATTAAATGGCTTTTCGATGAAAATTGTTGTTGCATATCCATTATTTGATGTTTTAGTTCATTTATCATTCCTTCATGTTTTTGCTCTCTATGTAATCTCGTATATCATTTAACTGAAAATTATATTGTTTACGCAATCTTCCCAATCTTTTATTATTGTTAGCAGTAGGTACATTAATGCTTTTAGCCAGTTCATGTGCAGAAACATTGTACTTTTCTGCAACTTCATTAATAGTCATGTTCCCATATATTTCGATATCTGATTGGTGAGCATGTTTGAGCTCCGTATGATGCTCTACATCTGGTATTTTTTCTTGGTCTTGTCCTATGTCAGGTTTTGCTTCAACTTTGTTTTTATATTGCCTTTCTTCAAAAGAATAGCCTTTACCATGCTTACTATTGTGAGCATGGTTTAAGACACTTTCATCATCTTCGGGATTAAGAAAAAAAGGAACAATACCAAAAACAAACGTGAATAATACCAATAATGAGCCTAGGATAACTCGCAATGCTTTTGCTGGTACCATCTTTTTAAAAATTCCAATAATCTGTTTCCAATGAAATACAATGTGAAGTACCAATAAAAAGAGCAGGACAAAACTCAGGATTAAATGAATTGTTCCCCACTGGTGTCGGTCAATACCCCAATAGTAAAGTTCAACATCACGTCCATAAATATCATTTCGTTTAAAGCCAGGAACAAGCACGTATTTAATCAGAAAACCAATACCAGCAATTGGTATCATTAACATAAACATGAGTATGTCTATTGATAAATTTAATTTTGGTTTGTTGATTTTCATAGTATTAATCTTTAATAGCTCCAACAGGACATTCTCCTAAACATAAGCCGCAGTTACGACATTTCTCATTGTTAATTTGCGCTTTACCATCAATTAATTCTATAGCGGCCATAGGACACACCTCTACGCATACACCGCAACCAGTGCATTCTTCTTTATTTACTACCGGATACTCCATAATTTTAATTTTTATGTTAACATATTATTTGCTTATTTTATTTACCAGCTTTTCAAAAGCCTGTACAATTAATTTGCTGTTTGATGCAAATACCGTTTTACCAGTATCACCAAGTTCGCAAACATCACTTACAAGCGGTATTTCAGTCAACAAAGGACAACGAAGCTCTTTGGCAAGTTCAATACCTCCTCCATTTCCAAATAAATAGTATTTTTCATCGGGATGTTTTTCGGGTGTGAACCACGACATGTTTTCTACAATACCCAATATTTCAATATCAATTTTTTCGGTTTTGAACATATTGGCAGCTTTTCGCCCATCAGCAACAGCCATTTGTTGCGGAGTAATTACTATAATAGCCTTTGCTTGTGGCAATTTCTGTGAAAGGGTAATACAGATATCTCCTGTTCCTGGAGGCATATCAATTACAAGGTAATCCAGTTCGCCCCAAACGGTATTTTCAAGCAACTGTGTTAAAACTTTTGAAGCCATTGGCCCACGCCAGATTATAGCATCTTCCTTTTTCATTATCAGACCAAGCGACATGGTTTTTACACCATATCTAGAAATTGGTATAATTGCTTCTTCCTCTTCTTTTTTTCTACTTGAGGGTGTTGGTCACTTACGCCAAGTGTTAAAGGCACAGATGGTCCATATAAATCGGCATCTAAAAGCCCGGCAGAAAAGCCTTCTCTTGTTAATGCAACGGCAAGGTTAGTTGCAACAGTTGATTTTCCAACCCCTCCTTTACCTGACGCAACAAGGATTATGTGTTTTACTTTATCTAAATAATTTGCCATAATTACTTCTACTTATCTTTTATTTCAAAAGCTATATGCTGTAACATGCTATCTGTATTTTAAATATTGAATGGGATAATCAGTTGGTATTTTGCCTTGTTTTATTTGCTTAAGTTTATTTCTCGTAAGTTTTTTGTTTAAAGCAGATAGATGGTCAATAAAAAGCAAACCTTTTGTGTGGTCAAATTCATGTTGAATAACCCTTGCCGTATAGCCGGAAAACATTTTTCGATGTAAAACAAAATCTTTGTCAAGATATTCAACAATAATATCCCATGGTCGTTTTATATCTTCACTTATTCCTGGGATACTAAGGCAACCCTCGGTCAGTTTGTTTGTTTCTTCGGAATATTCTAATATATTGGCATTTATAAAAACTTCTTCAATACCCTTGTCGCCACAAAATAACTTCTTACGGTAATTTGTTTCCAGTTCATCATACATTAAGGTACTTTTTACAACAAATGCGTTAAGCTGGCTATCAATTTGAGGAGCAGCTAACCCAACTCCACCTGATATTTCAAGCGTATTCCATAAATCCTCAATAAGTTTATCTACCAAAATATCCCTATCGTAGATGTTCCGGCTTTTTTGCCTCAAAACAGGATTGCCATAGGCTATAATCGGCAAGGCTTTATTTGTTAGTTTATCAATCTTTTCCATACCGTTTTGATGATTTCTGTAATTTCTGATTCAGGTTGATACTCAACAATAGTTTGCCCTAAAGTCATTGCTTCAACCATTTTCTCATCAAAAGGAATCTGAGCCAACAAGGGGATGTTATTATCATTGAGAAAAGTCTTAATTTCCTCTACAACTTCTTCGTTAATATCAAATTTGTTAATGATAGCATAGGTTTCGATATTGAACGAGTTGATTAGTTCAATAAGACGAATAGCATCATGTAATCCTGATTTTGTAGGTTCAATAACAAGTAAAACCCTATTAGTACCCGATATTGAAGCTATAGTTGCACAACCAATTCCGGGAGGGCCATCATTAAGAATGAAATTGAGATTAGAAGCTAATCCAATTTCCTTTGCCTTTTTACGAACTTGACTAACCAGTTTACCTGAATTTTCTTCACCCGGCCCCATTTCTGCATGAACTAAGGTTCCAAACCGGGAGGTAGAAATAAACCAGTGATTGTTTGTATTTTCAATTGAAGATATAGCATCATTCGGACATACACGTTCACATAACCGACAACCTTCGCATTGCAGGGAATTAATATATATTTCTCCATTGTCATGCTGATGAATCGCATCAAAACGACAATGTTGTAAACATAAACTACAGGCATTACATTTCTCGCTATCAATGCTAACTGCCCACCCACTTGAAAAATCGTATTTTTCCTGTATTGTTGGATTGAAAAGCAAATGAAGGTCGGCAGCATCCACATCATTATCGCAATAAACAGCATTTTTAGCTACCGAAGCCAAAGCAGCTGCAATGGTTGTCTTTCCTGTTCCACCTTTACCACTTAAAATAGTTATCTCCTTCATAATTCATGTTCATTTCATTAGTTTATGTGATAAATTCTCAACTATTTTTTCATAACTGAGTTTTATGTTATCAGGTGTGTTTTCAACAATATTTCCTTTTGCGTAAATGCTTGCATAGTCCCGACTAAAAGGCAATTCACCCAAAAGTTTAATGCCTTCATTTTTTAAATATTTATATACTTCATTACTGCCTAAACCAGCTTTGTTCACAATAACCCCAAAAGGTATTTCTACTTCTTTCATAAGGTTTACCATTAATTTTAAATCATGTAAACCAAAAAGGGTTGGCTCTGTGACAAGTATCACGTAATTTGCATCGCTAATAGTTTCTACCACAGGACAGCTCGTTCCCGGAGGGGCATCAAAAATTACAATTTCATTATTTTCCGACACTCTTTTTTTGAGGTCTTTAATCAGCATAGTTTGCATAGCAGAACCAATTTTGAGCCTGCCTTCTTTTAAGCCATTGATATTTTTTGTCCGGTATGAGTTTACCCAGCCAATTGTTTCAGGATTCTCAGTTATTGCGTTATGCTTGCAAGCAACCATACAAGCACCACAGGAATGGCACAGGCTTTTGTTTACTTCGGCAAAATTTACAGGTGGTATTACAACAATGGCATTAAACTCGCAATAATCAACACACTCACGACAAAAAGTACATTTATCTGTATCAATATGAGGTATTAATTGAAAAACCTCTTCCTGTTTTTCCTTAATCGCACCCTCAAAGAATATAAGATCATTGGGTTCTTCCACATCACAATCAACCAGTTCTATTTTATTGCCTAATACTTTATGTAGCATGGCATATAAGTTTACTGCAACTGTTGTTTTTCCGGTTCCGCCTTTTCCACTTGCTATTGCAATTTTGTATGACATGTCAATATTAATTTAACTGAGTTACTATAAGGTCATTCATACTACACCCCAGCATTTCTGCCATTGGTTCACATTTTGCCATAAGCAGAAAAAATGTGTTTGGGTGTTTCTCGTTCATTAATCCCTCAAAATTGCCCTGGCCTTTTGAAATGATTAAGTCTGCACTATTATATGCCAGTTTAAATTCATCAGAACAAAACTCCAACAAAGTTGATGGTGCATCGAACCCATTATCAATTATCTCGCATATATTATCAATACCAACCTGTTTGGCGTCTTCTATTGTAACATCGTTAATTACAGGCGCTCCTCTTGTTACAAAAGTTACTTTAGGATGACGTATAGTTTCAAGCAGTAATCGGTCGAAAAATACTTCCCCGGCATTGTCACCTAGATATAATATCCGTTCAGCTTTATCAATAGCTTTCTTGAACTCTTTTGATTTGTCAATAGCAAAGGGAGTGTTAATTAAATCTTTTATTTGTTCCTTAATATCTCCATTTACGCTGTGCGCCCCATAGTCTATAATATTTCCTGCTACGGCAAGTCTAACTGCTGTATAAAAAGGATTATTACTGTTGTCGATATAGTTCCTCCAATACTCATAATCAGCTAATAATAATTTATTAGCACTTAGTTTCTCACTAGCATACAAATCTTTGTTATTCAACTTTTGTTTTGCAATGCGTTGAATATTAGTTGCTAATTTGGGATTAATCATACTGCGATTATCCCCCAATATTTCATGCACTGAAAAGATGAAATCCTCCGAAACAGTTTTTGGAGGATTAAACTTAGCAAGCAGATTTTTCACAGTTTTTATGTGACAAAAATAACACTCTGGTCTCATTCAAATTTTATATTAATGTCCACCACATTCATGATCTGCATCATGATTGCAATAATTAGCCGTAAAATTTAATGTGCCGTCTAAGTGTCCTTTCACTAATTCAATGGCATTTAGTTGGGGCGCACCAACAAAAGCATTTACTCCGTTTTGGTTAAACAGTTGAATAGCTTTTTGTCCCATCCCTCCGGCTATAATGTCTGTTACGCCTTTCCCACCTAACCATTGAGGTAACAAACCAGGTTCGTGTGGGGGAGGCACAACTTTTTCTTCTGAAATAACTTTATCGCCATCGGTATTTACCAATGCGAAAAACTTACAATGCCCAAAATGAGCATCCAGTATTCCTGTTTCGTTAACAGGCAAAGCAATTTTTTTTGTCATGTTTATTAAATTTTTTCTAATGTATAAATGATTAACATACCTGTTAAAATCAGGCTTACTTGTGCTAAAGAATCTTTGAAATTGGTTTTTCTGTGTATTTGCGGTACAAGGTCTTCCAATGTTATATAAATAAAGATTGCTTCGGAAAAAGCCAATACATAAAGAATTGGTTTATTTTCTGCTAACAACCTACCTAAATAGGTAGTAACCCCGATAAAAGATTAAATGTCAATGCTTTTACCTTGGAATACCCGTTATTTGAATTAAATAATCGCATACCTGAAGGATACACGATTATCTAAAACTGAGTTTTAAACTACCTGAAATCAAGCGTTCCCCCTTCCATTCCTTCTACCCAAACCTTTACCTGCACCTCTACCTGTTCTTCTGCCAAACCCTCTTCCTAATCCACGAGAAGTTTCACTAACATCAATTTGTTCGGTAGTTTCCCGATTGTTGGGATTACATTTCCCCATTTTACGGCCTGTCTGAGAACCTTGTCCTTCTGGGCCTGTTCTATCAAATCTTGGCATAATTCTAATTTTTAAGTTTATTAATGATATTTTCAATTGTTAAGTTGTCATCTTGTAAGATGACCATTTGAATTTCAAACTTATCCAACAGCTCTTTAGCTTTTGGGCCAAAGTCGCCTGAGATTATTTTTTTAACATTTAATTCAATAGCCTTTTCAGCAGCCTTCGTACCTGCACCATTAGATGCATTGAGATTCACGTTTTCAATGAACTCTGCTTCTCCGGTTTGATCATCGTAAATACAAAACCATGCGGCCCTTCCAAAACGCTTATCAAAAACCGCAGTTGTTATATTTCCAGATGATGTTATTATTGTTTTCATATATCATTTTTTAAAAGATTAATATTAATAGATGAACATATTGCACAGCAGTGCTTGTTTTGTGTTTTAGGTATAGTAAATCGTGCATTGCATACATGGCATTCATACCAGTTTTTATCTAATAATGCGTTTCCATAAACCGTTCTGATTTCTTTTACCTCAACCATTGCCTTTGCAATTTTTCTTCTTGCGCTTTCGTAAATTCTTGCAAAGGTTGGACGGGAAATGCCCATCACTTTTGCTGCTGTTTCGTGGTTCATAAAATCATAATCCGACAATTTTATTGCTTCGTATTCTTCATAAAGCAATTCAATAAATTCATTTTTAGAATGATTTGCCCCATAAGGTTTATATCCTTTAAATCCAGGAGGAGCAATCACTTTTCTTAACCTTCTACGCCTTGGCATACAGACAACTAAATATTTAAATGAGAATATTCTCACTACAAATATAATGAGATATATCTCATTATAAAAATTTATTGATTCTTTTTTTTAATTCTATATTACATTGTCTACAAGTCGGTACAAAGGGAAATATGTTAACCATGTTTACCTCATGTTAACCGCTAAAGAGTTGTAGTACTGAATAATAAGATATTTGGTTAACACGGTTAACATAGTTAACAAAGTTTTTAGTTCAACATCTTTTCAAGTTTAATAAGGACAAAAAAAATACCGATTAAAACGGTATTATAAGTTCAGTTCAACATCATTTATTATTATCCCCATACTTTCGGGTATATCTTCATATTTAAACCGATAACAGCTTCCCAAAGGTTTTTTATTAATTGCCTTATCTCTCGATTTCTGTGTTGTATTTTGAATGAAAGATGTATTGCCTTTTGATGTGAGCAATGATTTCAATGAGTTCGCATCTAAATCATTAAATCCATTCTTTTTTACATATTCCTTGTAATATGGAAACAGGAGAGGAAATTTAATAAACAGGTTCTTATTTACCGGGTCTTTTAAGTAATGCGTGTTTACTTTAATCTCACTTTTTGGTTGGCTCAGTTTAAAAGCAATGGCTTCCCAAAATAAGGAGACATCTTTAATGGTACTGGCCATCTCATTTTGCTTAATTGTATTCTCAATAACGGACTGTTTGTATGTTGAATAATCGAATGGAAGCTCCAAATAGTTTTGTAAAAGCTGAACAGGAGTTAGCAATAAGGCTATGTGTTTAATCTGTCGGTCAGATATTTCTGTAACAGCTGTTATTTCCGGTTTTAGTTCGTAAAAGATAGAATCAAACACCGTTTTAAACCTCGATTCAATTACATTCCGGTATTTTAGAAGTTCCCTGGTTATGTTGCAAAAACCTTGTTCTTTTTCTTTTAAAAGGATTTTATAAGCTTGGGTGCTTTCATCTGAAAACTTATTGTCCTCAAAATGTAGTACTATCATTCTGGCAAATAATGCAGCTTCTGATGTAGGCAGCTCGTTACCATCTACCATACATGCAGAACTGATTTCAAGCGTTGTAGTTTTATTGTCATTGCTTTTTTGAGCCATAGTGTAAAGCTCTCCATCGTAACCAGTTTTAAACACATCAACCGTTTTCTTATCAATGGCATTGGTGTATTCCTTCAGATAATAAAGTGCATTATTTCGTTGTGTAAGCGAACGAGAAAAACCTTTATCAGTTGAGTTTAGTAATGATATGCCATGATTCGGTTCGCCAAACAGATGTAGAAAAAAGTTGACAAAATTTGATTTACCAGCACCCTGGTCACCAAATAGGAACAGGAATGGGAAAAAGCCTGTCAGTTCAAGTATGAAATCACGATACAAGGCAAGTATGATGAAGGATATACCAATTGCGCCATTAATACCATAAGCATTATAAATCAGTTCCGACCATTCTTAAAGTTCAGGTTTCCTGCTTTGTATGTAAATTTACGTTGTCCGGAATAACTTTTATCGTCAAGGTTTGTGTATGCAAATGGAGGCAAATAATAGGCGGATTTGCCATGATTCACAATGCCGAGCTTATCAGGATAAAGCAATTTATTATCATGGGTTATTGTAGCATCTGCAAAACAATAGTTTTTTGATTCTTGCTGATAACCCAGCTGATTTACAGCAATGGCATTTTTCTCGTTATCGTACAGGTAAGTCAGGATAGTGTCAAGATTTTGTGTGTTCCCAAAGAAAGTTAAGCCACGCCCTGATATGCTACGAATTACTTTCTTAAACTTATCGAGGTTAAGCTCCGAACTTGTTATTTCATTTACTGTAATCTCTCCTGTATTTCGTTGAAACTTAATTAACCGTTTACTTTCTTTTGTGCCATCCATTAAGTGATAAACCGAATCCATCAGGAAGTTGGATAGCTTTCTTTCAACAGGTTTACTTTTATGAAACTCATTGGCATAGTAGCATCCATTTTTCTTATAAAAGTTGTATTCTTCGATGTCGGCCAGTTCATCAATGCTGAATTTTGGAATAGGCTTATTAATAATATCTTCCCAAAGCAATTGGTAATTGTTCTTGTTTTGAAGAAAATCAACAATTGTTTTGTCTTGAAGTAAATCATTGGCATCCTTATTCTCCGGTAATATTAACCTACGTAGTGATTTAATGTCAAATCGGTTGGATAAAATATAATCTTGATAATACTCTGCACATTTATTTCCTGCACTATCGTTATCCATTGCTAAAACAACGATTTTCCCTTCAATATACTTTTGAAGGATTTTAGGATTCTTGATTTTATTCTCTGTGGAAAACAAAGCTATGGATGAACAGCCTTTCATTGATAATGCATTTACAACGCCTTCCTGTATGAAAACAACATCATAATCAGGATTGTACATTTTATCATAGATGCTGCCGTTTAACGTTCCGTTATTTTTGGCTTTCGACTTACCCTTTTCAGGATTAATCATCCTACGGTTAATAAGTTGATTATTGGCATCAATAAAGACAATGGCATTAGCGTGTGAATCGTACCAATAACTATTGTCAGGCAAATCATCAATAAAACTAATTCCACGAGATTTTAGGTAATCAGTAGCAGTTTCTTTAGTATTGTTTTTTATGGCAAAAAGCATTTTGTCGAAAGCACTTGTAACATTCTGTGATGGTTGGAACGTCTCTTTAATGCCGAGATATTCCTCCTGTAAATATTTGATAGCCTTATGTTCGTTCCAACCTGAATTTAGAGAAATCAAGAAATCAATGGTGCTGCCACCGGAACCACATGAAAAACATTTGAAGAAATTGTTTTTCTTTTTAATGCTAAAAGCCGGAGAATGATTCGTGCCTTTACCGCTACCACAAAAAGGACATTTTTCCAGTTGATTAGTTTTATTGAAGCAAGTTCCGGTTTCCTTTTCAATAAGTGCTTTTATATCAATTTGCTTTACTTTTTCAATTGTTTGCATCTGTATTGTTATTGAGCCATAACCTGGCTGTTTAAATCCTTTTATTCTTCTTCCCCTGCGCTTTCATCATCTTCCTCAATGCTCAAACGTTGTTTTTCCTTTTCGAGATGCTGAACCATGCTCTTAGTCAACTCTTTGCTTTCCATGCAATTGCCAATTATTGTTATCATATAAATAGCAAATTGAATATCGCTTTGTTTTAGTGCTTTTGCAGTATCGTTTATGGCATTAAAGATTTGTTTTTGCTGCTCTGTTTTTGGGACTGGCATCTCTTCTACGTCAACATCGTGTTGACTAATGGAAGAATGTCCTTGCAATTCTTCATCCTCTTCAACAAAACCCAGGGCAGCTTGTAGCTCATCTTTTGATAAGCCCATTAATTCAGCAGCCTTTGGACTATTTCCTAGTATCTTACTTCCAATTCCTGATAGTACACCCGTTGCTACACGTTTTAATAATTCCGTGTTTGAATACCCTGCAAGTCGGGTTTCCAGCTCTGATATCTCAGTTTTGTACGCCGTATTCGCTTTTTCTAATTCCTGATTTTGGTTTTTTAGGCTATCTCGTTCAGTAGTTATTTCATGCAACTGTTTTTTCTGTGTATTGAGTTCGGTTTCCTGTTTGTAATCGCTAAGTTTTCTCTCAAACTGCATCAAAGTGTTTTCATACCTGGAATTATTGACAGCCCCCAATAATCCTGCTAAACCATTTAGAGCATTACCATTGTTTTCATTCTCAGTTTCATTACCTGTTAATGCACCGAATAGCATATTGAGGTTTTCAATACTTCCCAATCCACCAATATTATTACTGAATTGGTATTTTTTAATGGCCATATCAACCGCCTGTTCTATCTGCGCCAGATTTGATACAGGTTTCTCAGCTTTCCTGTTCTCCTCTAAACCAATGTTGTACCGTGTAACTAATCCGGCTTTTGGACTTTTACCACGATAAATATCTACTTTGATATTACCGCCATCTTGATTGACAATATCTTTAGCCGATTTCATATTCTCATTAAAAGCCTCGATATTATTGGTTCGGGGTACAATCAGTATATGTCCTGAATTGTCTTCGACTAATATTTCATAAGCGTAAGTTGCGTTTTCTTGCAAATTCCGATAAATGGCATCTTGTAAATTGCTATGTTTTTCCTTCATTGTTGCATTTTTTATGTTGTACTTAATTCTTATGGTATTATCAGCTATTGGTCAGGTACATCTTTCTATAAAAAGCTATTATGACCAACTTTGCAGCTATTATTACCTTTTGTGAGCAATTAAATTCTACTAAACAGCTACTTTTTTAAGTGTTGCAGTTATTAATAGTTACTACTCATCTATTATTTTTTAAAAACTCCTTTTGTGATTTTAACTCAGACCTACTTCTAATAGACTTTTCAGTTCCATAGAGCAAAAGAGAGGGATTCTGAACGTATTAGTTTTAAGCTATGGGCTAATAATATTAACCCATAACTTACCATTACCTTACTCATCATCTTCTTGTGAGTAATCTTCGTCCAGGTCTTCTAAATGGTCAATCATTTCAAGAATCGCCTGGCTGTGTTCCTCTGGTTCGTATTCTACTTTAACAAGGATTTCATCATCTTCATTAGTGCCAATGATTGCACCTTCAAGTTCATACTCTCCCAATAACCCGGCAAATTCAACCATCAAATCTGCCGAAACATTAAATGTTCTAATCTTCATAATTTTAAATTTTAATTAAACAAAAAATTGACTACTCATTTCGGGGGATGGAGTATTGTCTAATATGGAGTATTACAGCTCCTCAAACTCTTCCGGCTCAACACAAAAATGGTCGAGTATTAATAAAAGTTGCTGTTTGTTATAGTAGTGACGTTTGGTATGACCAGCTTTAGCAATTTGCCTTTTTAAATCAGGGCATGTATCTATCTCACGCCTCAGATGCTGCATGGCAGATTTAATTGAGACACTATTAGGATATAACTTTGTAACTAACTCTTGCTTTAATATTGTTCTGCGATTTATCATAGCGATGAATTTTATTTAGATAACTGATATATTTTTAGAGGAATTGACGGTGAGAATAGAATGCAAGTGTTGAACCTTGATATTTCGGAAAACAAATCGAAACATAAGGCAACAAATCAAAAAACACTTAGGGACTATAAACACGAAAAGCCCCTGAACGGAGCTTGTTTTAAAAGAATCGACATGTATTTTCGGCATAATTATAAAAATTACACCCTTGACAATTAGCAAAGACAAATATATAATTTTAGCTGAAAATTGCTGAAAGTTTTCGTTTGAATTTATTTGAAGTGGATTGATTAACATATCTCGGACTTTAAATAAGTTAATCAAGTACTCCGCTACGGATTACATTAGAAATTGCCTCTAAATCTTCGAGTATGTAGTTCGAAATTTGACCACTTAGGGTCACAATAAAGCCTGCAGTCTATTGATTAGCAGGCTTTTGTATGTGTGATAACGGAGTTTTATTGAATAAAATCATTTAATTTCTTAATTGCTTCTGATTTATTCTTTTTCCAATAACTATAGTGTAAAGGCATACTTTTTATTCCTGTTCTGGCTAAAGTCTTGTATCGTTCTAATGAAAATGCTTCTTTAAACATTCCTGGATATCCAATAAGATCAATAAAATAGTTTTGGTCTTTATTAGTTACAAGAATATCTAATAAGCAGCCAGCCAGAGGATATCCACATTTTACACTTTCATATTTCTTCTTATTTAATTCGGTAATTACTTCTTTCTGAAATTCATCTAATTCTATATCTTCATTACTTGTATGAGAGAAGTCTTTAATAAATTTAAAATATTGGTATAGTAAAGAGTCTTTTTTTAGAGCAGAATCAGACACGGACTTAAAAATATACTGAAATGATTTAGCTCTGGTGATTGCTACATTAAGTACCTCAGGTTTATTTGCATGGATAAATGCTGATGGATGAGTGTTATCACATAAACAAAATGAAATTAAAATGACCTCTCGCTCTGAACCCTGAAAGTTATAAGGTGAACCACATAATAAATTGAACTTTTTCAGAGTATCTAATTCATATTTTTCTTTTAATAGCTTATTGATATAATTTACTTGACTACTGAATGGAGATATTATACCGATTGAAGGAGCTATTTTATCTTTAGAATATTCCTTAATTAGTTCATCTAATTTTTTTATTACTTCTCTTGCTTCTATTTCATTAATCCCCTTGTCATTGCGTTTTCCTTTTATTTCAAATAATTCAATTTGTTTATGGGTTGTATGCTTGGGGGTAGATTTCAAGACTTCAAGCTGACCTTCATAGAATTGTTTGTTACTAAACTCAATTAGCGACGGAGATGATCTGAAATGCTCTCTTAAAAAAGTTACTTGATCTTGGTTTTGTAATTTTGATACAAATAAATCAAGTATACTTCTGTTTCTATAATCAAATATTTTGTCGGCTGGAAGGTTAAACTTTTGTTGAAGATTTTCCTGTTGTGCTTTTGAAACAAATGAATAATGTCTTAATTGATTCGGATCTCCAACAATAACAGAACGTTTAGCTCTGTAAATCGCAGGTAAGGCTGAAGCAATATCACATTGAGTAGCCTCATCAATTATTACTAAATCAAATAAGTCAGGTTGCAATGGAAGAACGGAGTTTAGATCTGAAAGATTGGCAAGCCATATTGGAAAAACTTTTAATACATTTTGTTGCTTAACACCATTAAGTATTTTCTTATACTCCGTAAAACTCGATGAATCAAGGGCATCGAAAAACAATGCAATATCTCTTCTGTAAGTCCTCGAATTGTTTTTAATATTAGTTTGGATCTTTCTTTTTGAATAAGAGCTGACTTCTTTATCTAATTGAACTAACAATCTTTCTATTTCTTCAAAAATATTCCAAAGTTTTGCACCATTAAAAGTCAAACTTTTTAAATAAACCTTTCTCCACTTCTCATACAAGTTTAAATCATAACTGAATTCTAAATCAGATTTTTCTAATTCTCTTTCTATGAATTTATTAAACTTATTCTCCTGCATCTCAAGTCGCTCAAATAACCTGTTAATTGCAGATTCATTTAATCTAATGTTTTGCCTTGAAGCAATTCCACTCAAATATTTGCGAATTTTTGACTTTAAACTTATTTTATAATGTGTACCAGTGGTATGAATTAAATAATCTTTCAGTTTAAAATCATCCTGTAACATTGTTCTTAAAACCTCCACTGCTTGTTTTGTTTTTGAAACAACTAAAACGGATTGATTTTTAATTACAGCATCAGAAATTATTGAGGTAATTGTGTATGATTTGCCTGTTCCGGGAGGGCCTACAATAATGGAATTCGAAAACTGATAAGCATTTTGTAATGCTTTATATTGATCTGAATTCAATCTTGATTTATAAAAGCTAAAGTCAAACTTGTTTTGTTTTTCGCTTTTACTTAAAAGTTCATTAGTACTTGAATTAAGAATTGACTTATTGGCCATTTCACCTAAATCGCTTATAACTCTCAATGATGATTCTGATTTATCAACTAAAATGGTACCGGCAGCTGGAATAATTTTATACTGATGATCTTGATATTGATTATCTGATAAATGCTTTCTTATTTTGTTTACAGACCAAACTCTTGGATATAGCAATAATTCTTCTGAATCAAGGTTTGAAAAATACTTATCAAATATACTTTTAGCTCCAATCAAGTTGTTAATATCACTTAAAAGCAAATCTGATAGATCCTTGATAAACAAATCTTTTGAAAGTTTTTCGTTTCTTGATTCAAGTTTTGTTAAAACCGATTTATTTATAACAAAAGAGGTTTTATCTATTTCTAAAAACTTCTCATTATTAATGGTTTGAATATTTGCTGGATACAAAAGTAATGGCGCACAAATTCTCTTATCGGTTATTAAAGGATTTTCATTACTGCCTAAAACAAATAGACAAGCGTAAAACAATTTTTTTTCAAGCTTGTACAATTCAATCTCTTTCTCAAGCTGTAATTTTATTATTGATGTACGGAATTATTGGAAGATCATCTCCAATTAACTCTTCATTTTGGGAAACAAACCATTTAAATGAATATTTCTGTGCTAAAATGTTATCTATAGTAAACTCTTTGTAATCCAGTTTGTAACACTCTTTGAAATAGCTATAAAAATCTTTGGCTATATAAGTCACTTCTTAATTCTTTAAATCCTTTATAAATCTAATATTTTACCGATATTTTCAAATAATAATGTGTTACAACTTTTGCTGAACGAGCAAACCTAGCTATACTTAATCCCAATAGTTAGTGTACGTTTATTATTCTGTCATTATTACTTTAGTTTTAGATAATATGTCGTGAATACCTCTATCGCTACCAAATAAATATGATAATAAATCAAAAGGAACCAACCGTAGTAAAGTCCTAACAAAAATCTGCAGGAAGTTAGGTTTTGTACCCGATTGATTAGCAACAACAGATTTTGTAATTATTTTTCCAATAGTCTTTCCAAATATTGATTCCAAAATTAGATAGTATGCAAAATAAAAGAACATCAGTGCTAATCTTAAATCAAGATAATGCTGAGTTAATGAATCAAAAATGTAAGTCAATATAAAAACTAAAAGATAGTCAATAAAGAAGTTTCCAGCTCGAATGTTCTTATTAGCGTTAGTCATTTAAGTTTAATAATGGGTTAATATAGTTTGATTTAAGCGTGTTTGTCTGCCGTTTAAAGGACGGGCAAGCTGTGCCCTGTTTTGTTCCAGTATATGTTTTTTTTATTCTAACCTATACTTTAAAGTATCAATTATGTTTTTCCTTTCCCAATTTTCAAGTATTTCAGCAATTATTTTTAGGTTTTCGGCTTGTCCCAAATTGAGTTTATTAAAGTTATTGATGGTACCTTTTATCAAAATAGAATCACCTTGAATTCCTATAATATTTTTCAGCCGTCCTGACGCATCAATGTCATACTTAATTATTACATCTCCTTGAATGCCTAATTCATAAGCTAATATTGGATAATTATGTAATTGAAATGTAATTAATTTGTTCTTATTGAAGTCGTAATAAAACTTGGGATTCAAGAAAAATTCCCATATGCCAACTTTTATATTATTGTAAAATTGACCATTTGCAACAACTAAACGATCATGATTTTTGCCTTTAAAATATTTGTAATCTTGCTCGTCTATCTTCTTGTAATATATTGCTTCTCCATGTTTTATTGTAGAATCACTCTTTAGAACATATGAATGAGATCTAACTTGTTTTGAATTATTATAGTATTCTGTTTTTATGATAGTTTCTTGTCCAATAACATTGATGGACAGAAATAAGATAAAAAATATGAACCAGAATCTTTTCATTATACACTTTGTATCTTTCGTTCAAAATTAAACCCAACTATTGTATATACTGAGTACTCATTCTATCCCAAAAACTGCATTCTTTATAATATATAATAATGATCGCATATAGATATTATAAAACTATAAAAACACTGTTAGTTAACAAAGGTTATTTTATATTAATAAAATGAGAATTTTGAAATTTTATTGTGCATTATTTCGGAGGTATAGCCAGCTAATGCAAGGTATCTGTTTACGAATGATAATATCAATAGAAATAAAAACTCCCTTGTAAAAAATTAACAAGGGAGTCTATATATTTATTATTGAGGCTAATTAATCTTAATTGTAAACTTTGGGATTTCCCTGCCAATCCAGTTTGACAAAGACTTTTTGATTTTCACCATTTTCAGAAATTAACATTGCATCTTTGGTAAGTTTGCCTTTGTTATAATTCAATTCCAGGGTTGTATTTTCATTTTCAAACAAGGTTTCTTTCACTAATTTATCATTTTCAAATCGTCTTTCTGAGCTTTTATTTCCTGCCAGGTCATATTCTACACTGTTGCCATTCTTCACAGGAATGTATTTCGATTCACTCACTGACTTATTGGTGAAGAATGTAGAATCGCTAACGTTTCCGTTTTTATGATACTGAACCAACAATGTTTGTGCTTTGTCATACCTGGTTTCATAAACGAATTGAGGTGTATCGTCCCTGGTATACGTAATACTTTTATACGACAGGCAATCTTCGTAAACAGTGGAATAAGCATATTTCTTTTTACCAGCCATTTTCAAAACCTGTTTGTCATTGCTTTGAGCGATACTTTTCATCTCCAGTATTTCTTCTGCAACAATTCGGCCCTTACGGTCGAAAGTAAATCTTTTAAAAAGATTAAATCCATTAATATAGATGGTGCTGTCAGACAGTTGCCCATTCTTACACCAGTTTTTCATTTCAACAGGTTTACCATCCTTTAAAGTCATTTGCCATGCAATCTGATCATTATTGAAATATTGTTGACAGGTTCCATCATAGTTTGCATTTGTTTGTAAATCAATAGCTAATAATGAATTGTCATCAACTCTAAAGAATTGCTCATATTGTGAATACGTATACGTGCTACTTATTAAAAGTAGAATGTAAATGATAAATGTTCTTTTTGTTTTCATAATGCAGCAAATAATACTTAACAGGTTGTCAATCTTATTTATTTTAACGTCGATGACAGAAATAATGTAATCCGATTTACATGAATGGTAGTCTTCTTTTGATTAAACAATAAGTGACGCGCAATGAATGGAAGATTGAGCTATTGGTGGGCGTAAAATGCTCTTATTTAGTGCTTTTGATGGATGGATAAAATGAGTTGATGAAGGGGTAATTATTCGTTATTAAGGTGATTGATGAGGTTTATGAAAAATCAATCAGTTTTGACTTTTAAGTTGCCATTAATATTTACGATTTGTAAAGAAGCATCTTAAAACACATAACAAATTAAGAACCGTTAAGTGTAGGCTCTCAATACGTTTTTCATAATTTCTTATTCGGTTTTAAAGATTATTGCTGATATAACTTTTAAATAGTTTGGATATTGATTTTTCTTCACCCAGAATAGTAAGTATATCATCTTCCTGCAAAACAGTAGATCCGTTTGGAGCAAATGTTTTGTTGTCTCTTTCAATTAAGGCAACCAAAACATCTTTAGGTAGCGTTACTTCTTTCAGTTGAAGTCCGATCATTGATGACTGAGCTGTTTCTTTCAATAGTTTTATGCTGATAAAACGTTCGTTTTGTAACATATACTCCTTAATAGCACGGTGGCTGTCCATTTTAATAAGGTGTTGCACCATATCCGGTCTTTCCATAATGTCAACCAAGCGGGAAAGCATGCGTAATTGCTGTTTTGGATTTTCATCGGAGTTAATCAGAAAGCAGCAAATATGTATAGGCGCAAAGGGTTCCGGATTTTTAAACGGAGTTACATCTTTAATCACCTCTTTACTAACGATGGTATAGATCGAAGGGTGCAGTACATTTTTGCTTTTGACATGAAAAACCAATACTCCGGGCAAAGCAACTACTGAATCTTCATCTAAAGAATGTACAAACCTGTCGCGTAAGGTTTGCTTATCACACTGCAATTCAGTTCTAAAATAATCAGTTACCTTATCCAGAATCTCACCCAGATTGGTAGGTGTTTTTACAATGCTTATTCTTGAGTTAATAACGGTTTCGTCAAAAGGATCACCTTCTCTTAGTCCTTTTTCTTTTAAAATGGTCATAAGTTCGTTTTCCAACTCATCGTATTGGTATTGTCCCAGCAGGGCGAACCAGTGAAAAATTGCTCCTTCGCGTTTAACTTTTCCACGCGAATGAACATGATACCAAATCACAGCCATCACAATAATTCCGGCAGTGAAAAGAATAGGCATCCAACCCAAATAGATTATTAATAAGAAGGAAATGATAATGCCAATTACCTGCATAAAAGGATATAAAGGTGAAGTATATCCCGGATCGTATGATTCAATTTTACTGTTTCGGAATACGATAACTGAGAAATTGATAAATATAAAAATCAGCAATTGAAAGGTACTGGCCAGTTTTACAATGCCTTCTTCCGACAATAGTAGAATAAATAAAATGATAAAGATGGTTGTGAATAAGATGGCAACAGCAGGAGTTCCTTTTCCCCATATTTTAGACAAAACGGCTGGCAGTAATTTATCTCTTCCCATGGCAAATGGATACCGTGAGGCCGATAAAAGACCGGCATTACCCGTGGAAGCAAATGCTGCCAAAGCGGCAATCGACATTAGTATTACTCCAGTATTTTCGGGAAGCCAGCTAAATATTTTGGAAGCAGCTACTGCAGCAGGTGCCATTTCCTGAGAAAATGATTCCGTGTCGATTAGGCCAACCATCAGAAAAACGCCGACACCGTAAATAAGTCCTGTAACAATCAAGGATAAAGTCATACCTAGTGGTATGTTTCGTTCAGGGTTTTTTATTTCTTCAGCAACACTGGCTATCTGAGTTAATCCCAGGTATGAAACAAAAACAAATCCAGCTGATGTAAATAAACCACCCAATCCGTTAGACATAAACGGAGTAAACTGACTTTCAAAGGAAGTCTGGCTAACAGATTCATTAAAGAAGATTGAATAAAGTCCGTCAGCAATAAAAGTGACTAATATGACCAATAAAAAAACAACAAATATTTTTTGAAAGGCAGAAGTCTTTTTTGCGCCAATCAGGTTTAAGCCCATAAAGAAAATTGTGGCAACAATGGCAACTAGCTTGGTCGGAACATTCCAGAAAAGTGCAGCATAAGCACCAATACCAATAATGGCAAAGGTCGTTTTCAGCATCAATGCGAAGTAAGTTCCTAATCCTCCAATGGTGCCAAATAAAGGTCCCAGACTACGATCAAGAAAAAAGTATGCTCCACCGGATCGTGGCAGGGCTGTTGATATTTCAGCAATACTGAACATGGTTGGTAAAATCAACACGCCTGCAACCATATATGCCAGGAAAACGGAAGGGCCTGTGTAGTGTGAAGCTATACCCGGAAGTAAAAAGAAACCCGAGCTGAACATGGCTCCGGTGCTAATGGCAAAAACATCAAACAATCCCAGTTCTTTGTTTAATTTCTTTTTCATAGGCAAGTATTATCAGGTGTATTTGCCTCCCACTCAAAAGGAGTTTATAAATTAACAACTAAACAGGTTTTAGTGTTTATCGACGGATATTAATATGTAGGACATTGCTCATAAATTTTTTGTGATGGAAATATTAATCAAATGGAAGTATCTCGTTTATGCAGAAAATAAAACATTCGTTTTGAGATAGGTGAGGATGTGCTTATAAAAGGGTGCGTTTATTTTTTATCCCAATAAGTCCCCTCTTCTTGAATTTGTTTCTCATAGGTCTCTATTTGGTTGAGGAGGTCTGCCACTATTTCAGGTTGTTGATCAGCCACGTTAACTTTTTCGTTTAAGTCTTCTTCTATCTGAAATAAAAGTGGATCTTCTCTTGAAGCTTCGTAACCGTAATTGTTGCCTGTTTGAGATCCAATTCTGATATGCAGTTTCCATGGACCTTTGCGAACAGCATTGGGCTGATTAACATCATAGGAATAGAAAAATTTGAATTCTCCCAGATCTTCTTTGTATTGGTCTGGTATTAATAAGGGTCTGATGTCACGTCCATCAATAATATGATCAACAGGCACTTTAACTCCTGTAATGGCGAATAATGTTGGTAGAATATCAAGGGTTGAAATTGGTGTTTGTTCGTTTCGATTTCCCTGGATGCAGGCAGGCCAGCTAATAATACCCGGAACACGTAAGCCGCCTTCATATGTTGAGCCTTTACCATCGCGGAATGGTGCTGCATACCCCACCTGTAAACGGGTATCACCGTATTTGCTTTCTGAAGTGTTACTGTATTTTACCCATGGACCATTGTCTGATGAAAAAATAATAATGGTGTTTTCGCGGATGCCCAGCTCAGTCAATGTGTTGCATACATCACCAATAGCTGCATCCAACTCTTCCATAACATCTCCCAATATACCATTGCGTGATACACCCTTGAACTTTTTATTTACAAATAAGCCGAGATGGGGCATGTTGTAAGGGATGTAAGCAAAAAAAGGTTTGTTTTGGTTTCGCCTGATGAAGCTTATGGCTTCCTGCGTGCAAATATCCGTTAACGACTCCATCGTTAGTGTGTCATAAGGCAGGTTGGTAGCAAGAGTCTCATATCCGCTAATGGGTTTGTTCTCTTTAGGATTACTCTTTAATAACATGGCATCATTGTAATCGTGAGAGACGTTTGTGCCAAGCCACTCATCAAAACCATGGGCAAGCGGAAGCGATTTTTCGGCCATGTTGTTATTTTTATTGGGCGAGCCCAGATGCCATTTGCCAAATAAACCCGTTTGGTAGCCAATAGACTTAAGTCCATCAGCCAGAGTAAACTCATTTTCGTGGAGATATCTTTTACTATCTGGAGAAAGCACCCAGCTGCCAAATCCTGAACGGCTGGGGTAGCGTCCGGTCATTAAACTATATCGGGAAGCAGAGCAGGCAGGACTTGCTACATAAAACTGAGTGAAATTAATGCCTTCGTCGGCTAGTTTAGTAATGTTAGGAGTTTTGATGGTTGGATTTCCATTATGTTCCAGGTCGCCGTATGCGCTATCATCGAGAAAAAATATTACCACATTGGGCTTTGATGTATCCATCTGCTTACTCTCTTCTTTTAAAGAAGTATGACAGGATACTGCACATATCGTAATTAAAGAGAACGCATAAATTTTGGTTAAACGATTCAGTTTCATCATGCGGATATCATTTTAAATACATTTTAAAAACCTGAAGAATGGTTATTAAAAGCTAAAGTTATGATATGCAATTTATTTATGTCGATTTATGGATCAAAAGTTTTATTGAAACTTGTTAAAAAAAAGAGGCTATCCTTATCGGACAGCCTCAGAAGTATATCATATTTTTTAAAAGTAGCTATAGGTTTTTATCCGGATACATTTCATTGAATTGCTCAGGTTGATCTTTTAACATCTTATCGAACCAGGCAATAATGGTATTGTGCCACTTAATGCGCTTTGAATAGTCCAGTATGTGATGATTTTCACCATCGATCAAAACCATTTCAACATCTTTATTTAAAATCTTCAAGGCAGCGTAAAACTGCAAACTCTCACCCACAGGAACATTAGTATCGGATGTTCCATGTAGAAGCAAAATGGAGTTTTGAAACTTATCAGCATTAAATAACGGACTGTTATCCACATAAATATCGCGACGATTCCATGGGTAGCTGTTTTTGGTGGCCCCTGCACTGTAGGAATAACCCCAGTAACCTTCTCCCCAGTAACTGCTGATGTCGCTGATACCTGCATGAGCAATTGCTGTTTTAAAAATATCGGTTCGTGTTTGAAGCATCATGGTAGTAAAACCTCCGTAAGAAGCACCTATGCAACCTACATTTTCGGAATCTGCTGTTGGATGAGCAGCAAGGAACTGTTTGGTTCCATCAATAATATCATCAATGGCGTCGGTTCCCCAACCATTTACATGTAAAGCCGAGAAACTCTGTCCAAAACCAGTTGCTCCACTCGGTTGCAAAACATATACCATATAACCATTGGCAGCCCAAATGTTTTTCGGATATCTTCCACCAAAACTTCTGGAGGTAGGAGAGGTTCCACCGTAGTAATAAACAATCAAAGGATATTTTTTAGCAGGATCGTAGTCTTTGGGGTAATAAACACTGCCCGTGATGTTGGTTCCGGTTTTATTTACAAAATCCCATCTTTCAGTATTGCCAAAAGTAACTTCGCTCAGTTCTTTTTCCTTAGGGAAGGATACCAGTTTTGATTCGCCATTTTTTAAGTTGATGGTGTACAGTTTATCTGCAGTACTGATGCTTGTGCCATTAAACGCGGCCATCAAACTTTTTTTAGCAATGTCAATGCGGCTTATTACCTCCACAGGTAGCGAAAATGCTTTATATGTTTTGGTTTTTAGATCGTATTTGAAAAGTTTTACCAGGTCTTTGTCACTGGCAGTCAAATAAATTTCATTATTAGATTTCCAGATAGCCGTTCCAGCTGAAGGATCAAATTTTTTGGTGATGGCTTCTGCTTGTTGAGTCTTTAGATCGTAGATGTAAAGCTGTCCGTCGTACGAATTAGGCAAATGATCGTTGTTGACATCAACCCCAAGTTCGCCAAATGTTTCGGGTGATCCACTTACCAATAACTTTATTCCATCCGGCGAATACTGACAGCTACCACCGTATAATTTATCTTTCCAGATGGTATCCAGTTCAAACGTAGTGATGTCCATTTCAAACAAGGTTTGTTTTGAGAACGGCACAACTGTATAATCCATGTTACGGGTTGAAAATAATATTTTTGAACCATCTGGTTTGATATCGTGCAGACTGGTCGACAAAAAGCCGGCTGTCAATTGTTGAACGGTTCCGCTGTTAAGATCCAGTTTGTACAAAAAACTTCGGCTGCGGAAATATGGGAGGCGATCATCATTCCCGAAAATACGTTTTAGGTCACCTGGTTTATCTGCTTGCAGTGATCGGCTAAAAATTACATATTCCTCATTGGGTGACCAGTTGATATAGCCTAAATCATCAATCTTTTCAGCAACTAATTTATCTTCGCCAGTTACAACATCAAGAACATGTATATCACTTAGATCTCCTTTTTTAATGGTATACGAAATCTTATCGCTTTGAGGAAGCCATTGGGCGCCCGACAGGCCACCTTCAGGGTAGGTTTGTAATGTCTTATTTTTAATGACATCAAAAATTTTCATGCTACTAATTCTCTTTCCCGATCCGGTCAAAACCTCACTTTCATTTATAATCAGGTATTTGCCTGATGGTGAAATGCTGAAGCGTTGGATAGAATTACCATCCAGAATGTCATTTATAGTTAATCCTCTTAGGTTATTAGTGCTCCAGCTTAATTGGTTTTCACTATCCTCTTTGGTATTAATCGTTGCTTTGTACTTCAGTTGGTTTTCCAGACTTAGAAGTTTAACCTGCAAACAATGATTTCCAGTGCTTAGTGTCAATTCTGTTTTTACTTCCTTTACTGAAGCTGACTCCTGTGTTTTTAATTTTTTGCCATCAAGATATAGCTCATATATTCCATTGGAAGTAATCTCAAGAGTAGCTTTGGTGTATCTGTCGCTGCTAATAAATCCTTCGATCCAGATAGCCTGATTGGTATTGTTTACAGGCTTGATTATACTGTCTTCGGATATAGTTATCTCATCCCAATTGTTCAATTGGACAGCTTCAACAGATTGGATATTTTTAAGTAGTTCTGAGTTTTTAAATGCTTTGTTATCAACAGAGTTTTGATCTGAAAATATTGGTTTGTAAAGCTGAGTGACTTTAGATGCCTTCCACTTATTAAATTCTACTTTAGTCTGAGCCGAAACCAAAGTGCTGATAATAGCAAATAAATAGAAAAATGATATTTTTTTCATGGTGATATGTTTAGATATGTATGCTAAGTAACAAATCTACATCAATATGTTATCAAAAGGTATGACAAAGGGCAGGGTTAAATCAAAATGAAAAAAACAGAATTATCAATGTGATCAATGGAATTAAGAAATATTATTTTATTTCCTATTAGAATATATTACATTTGATAAATGTAAAACACTAAAACTATTAAGATGAAAAGAAATCTTTTAATTTTATTCACTCTTTTATTTTCAACAGGTCTTTTTGCTCAATCAATTGATGGTTCAAAATTACGTGTGGGTGCCGGTTTAGTTTATGCTACCGATATAAATAATGTGGGTGTTGCTATTAATGGAGTGTATTCTTTTACCAATCAATGGGAAGGAGCTGCCGGATTTACTCATGTTTTCAAGAAGAATTATGTATCATATAATATAGTTGATTTTGATGCACATTATGTGTTTCATGAGTTGAGCGAAAAGTTTAATATTTATGGACTTGCCGGTTTGGGACTTACATTCTGGAAAATAGAGGGAATAGATATTATGGGATACACAATACCTGATCAAACAGGTAGCGAAGTTGGTGTAAATCTAGGTGTAGGAGGTAATTATGCAATCACTGAAAATTTAAATTTAGCACCAGAAGTAAGATTTACAGTGATGGATGGTTCATTTGCAAGATTAGGAGCGACCTTACAATACAGATTCTAAAATTTGAATATTCTGATGAAATGAAGGGGCATTAACAATTAGTTGATGCCTTTTTTGTTTTTATTTTCTGTTCGTAATGTTACTTTGATAAGTGTAAGACTTATATTTTATTGGTAGTTACTAATTGAATGATAATGTGATAGATGATTTTCTTTCTGTTAGGTTTCATTCGTAGACCTAAGATATTCTTTATATTCTCTCATTCATTCCTATTATATTTGATAGTAAATACAACCCATTAAACAATTTGTTGTGAATAAAATAGTAGCTCTTTTTATACTTCTTGTTTTACCGTTAGGTGTTGGTGCACAAATTTCTATGCCCTATTTTTTAAGCGATCACATGGTGTTGCAGCGTGAAAAGCCAATAGTCGTTTGGGGATGGGCTGAACCGGGTATTAGCCTTACTATTGAGTTGAATGGATCAATTGTTGAAGTGACAACGAATGCAGAAGGGAGTTGGGAAGTTTATCTACCTCAAATGAATGCTGGTGGACCGTATGAGATGAAAATCTCAGAGTCTGACAATAACCAAAATACAAAAGTCTTTAAAGATGTAATGATTGGTGATGTATGGTTTGCATCGGGACAATCAAATATGGAGTGGCAGGTACAGCAATCGGATGGTGCTGAAACAGAAATACCCAATAGTTTCAATAATAACATTCGTTTTTGTCAGATTCCTCATGCAGTCAGTCTTGAACCACTCGAAAACACCCAGAAAACTTCATGGGAAGTTTGTGATACGTCCAGTGTAAAAGATTTCTCAGCGGTGGCATATTATTTTGCCAAGAACATTCAACCGAAGATTGGAGTACCTGTCGGAATTATTCAAAGTACCTGGGGAGGAACGCCTGTAGAAGCCTGGACAAGTAAAGAAATGTTGCAAACAAATGCTTTTACAAGAGGTCTGTCTCAGAAGAACGACACCATAACCTATGCCCATTTTCAAAAAGATACGGTTGATATCAATACCTTTTGGGATATTGTCTATAACCCTAAAAATAATGTAGATTCGCTATTTTCTCAGCCCCAGTATAAGGATGCTGATTGGAGGGAAGTGACTGTTCCTGGAGTTGTCTCAGAATGGGAGAATGATTTTTATGAAGGTATGATCTGGCTGCGTAAAACCGTGGACTTGAAAAGGGATTTTACAGGGACAGATTTAACCATAAACCTTGGGCATCCTGAGATGAACTATTCAGTTTATTTTAATGGAACAGGGATATGTAAAACGCAATGGAATGCCAATCTCACTCATGACTATAAGGTACCAGCTTCAATAATTAAGAAAGGAGAAAATGTTATTGCCATACGAATTGCTGCTCTCTGGGGAGGAGGTGGATTAAATCGTCCGGCAGAGGATATTTATTTGTCGAATGGTAAGAAGAAAATAAGTCTGGCCGGTAACTGGACATATAAAAAGGATCTTGAACCATCAATTCCAAAAGTAAAATACTATCATCAGTATCCCTATTTTATTTATAATGCAATGGTTCATCCGATTCATCCCTATGGTTTAAAAGGTTTTTTATGGTACCAGGGTGAGAATAACGAAGGAGAAGCATACCGATATCGTGAGATGCTTCCTTTGATGATTAATGACTGGCGCATTAATTGGAAACAGGGCAATTTACCCTTTGTATTGGTTCAATTACCTAATTACATGAAAACGGATGATGAGCCTTCTGATGGTAAGTGGGCTGTTTTAAGAGAATCGCAGACTGAAGCTTTGCATTTACCCAATACAGCGATGACCTGTATTATTGATTGTGGAACGGGTGATAATATTCATCCAACAAATAAAACAGTTGTGGGTGAAAGATTGGCAAATGTTGTTGCTAAAAGTTTCTATCAAATGGATCTTGTTGCTTCCGGACCTGTCTTTAAAGATTTTTCAAAGGAAGGTAATAAGTTACGTATCCGATTTACGGGAACCGCTGAAGGACTGCTTACGAAAAATAATGAATCAGTAAAGGGGTTTGCTATTGCCGGAGAAGATCATATGTTTTATTGGGCCGAAGCAATTATTGAAGGATCTGAGGTTGTTATTAGTTCTGATATGGTTAACCGCCCCATTGCTGTTCGGTATGCCTGGGGTAATAATCCAAATTGTAACCTGATGAATTCGGCTGGATTACCAGCTTTGCCATTCAGAACTGATGATTGGCAGGTTGTTACGCAACCATAAAAGCAAAAAACAGTGTTCCTTTTGAGAGAAACACTGTTTTATTGTTGCGTGTAATATGAAATTAAATATTGTCAAGAGCAGCCTTGAAGCTTTCAGTAACTTTCTTGGCTGCCGGAATTAATTCAGGATTACCGAGTGTACCCATTACAACAGTTGGGTCAATCATTACAATCTCTGTTGTATTATCATCAATGTATTTAACCAATACTTTGCACGGAAGAAATAATCCGATGTTTTCTTCGGCCAAAACAGTATCGTATGCCAGTTTAGGATTGCATGCACCCAATAAACGATAGGGTTTTGCATTGGCATCAATACCTTTTTCTATAAACTTTTCGTGCATGTTGACTTCGGTAACGATGCCGAATTTTTGTTCTGCAAGTGCTTCTTTTATCTTATTACTTGCCTCTTCGAATGGCAGATTTATGGTTTTACTGAAATAATATTTATCCATTTGTTGAGCATTTATATTTGATATTGTAATCGCAGAAAGGATTACCAATAAAGTTACGAATCTTTTCATTGTATTGCTTTTTTAAGAGTTTGAATAATAAACAAGTTTGTATTATATATGTTCAAATCTAGATACGTTGGTGGGATGAATCTATGATTTGCTTGTTTAAAAAATCTTTTGATGCTTTAAGTACAGATTCTTCTGATGTTCCTGTAATATTTATCAAATAAAAAGGGGCTTCTCCTTTAATTGTTGCTAATCTCCAGTTTAATTGACTAATTGTATTTGTTTCTCCATTGCTGTACCACCATACCGAATATAAATGATCATTGTTTTTAATTAATTCAAAAGAGAGTGCATCATGGTTGTCGATATTAATATATGATTCGTTCTTAATTTTATATCCCGCTCCCTTCCAACATATAAACGGACTATGATCTGAACCAAGTGTAAACGAAGGTGGTTTGATGTAAATTAGATGATCTCCGTTTTCAAACTTTAAAACACCGTCTTTGCTCAATGACTTATTAAATCCTTCAATGTTAATTTCTGAGGTGCTTAAAGAAGGTTGCAAACTGTTAGAGTAGATAACGTTGCTGCCAATTGTTAATAAAAGAAGTATGTATAAAATTGGATTGAATTTTGAATGAGATGAGTTGTTTGTGTGATTATTAATATATAAACCTCTAAGTAAAAAAGTGATTATTATTATAGGAATAAAACAGTTGATTACAATAGTGATTATACCGATTAAATCATGAAAGATAGTACCAGGGTAAACTTCAAATATCACTGTCAAAACTATTCGTGATAGGTTTGAAATTACCACAAGAAACAAGGTTAATGTCAGAATAGTTACACTTAATGAAATGCCCGGTTTTTGTTTATGCTTTTTTGAAAACAGAGCTATAATAAAGATTGAGAATACTAAGCTGGTACTAATCATATTCAGCCCTAAACATTCTTCAGCTACAGTAAATTCGTTACCGTACTTATATATAGAGTTTCCCGATATTTCAATATCATTATATATAAAGTTTAATAAGCCTCCGGCAAATTCAGTAATTTTTAGTCTGATCGGGAAACTGAATATGCTTAATAAATACTTAACAACAGGAGCTGTAATTACTGCTAAAAGAACTGAAAGTTTAGTTGGATAGAATCCTAAGTAATATATACCTGAAAAAACAGAAAAACAGATCGCCAGATAAAAGCTGGTATAAATGTGAGTTAAATAATAAATGAAAAAGAAAAGAATGGCCCCAACAATAAAAATAGCAGGGCCTTTCAGATCTTCACTGGTTTGAGTTGTAAAAGGTATAACAAGTAGAAACAGAAGTTGCTCAAACCTTAATCCACCAAAATTATGAAAAACAGGAATTGATGCTGAAATTATTAAGAGCAACGTAATTAGCTTTTTTTGCTCGGTAATGAGTGGTTTTAATAATGTGCTTTTTATCATTCTGGTAAAAGATTTTATTTTCTAAATTTCAGATATGATATAGTTATTATTATAACCAATGTTAGAATCAATGCCCACTCTTCAGGTTCGGGTACCGCTCCTGAATCTTTCAATGTTGCATTTTGTAAGCTGTTTTTATTCTTCTCAATATTAAATCGTTTATAATCTTCAATGGTTTCTAAAACGATTAAGCTTGAAATTGGAGAGACAATATATGCTTCCTGACACAGGTCGTAAATTTTTTCTGGTATTTCAATTTCATCCTGAAGAAAGAGATGTCCTGCCTGTTGAAGTATTGAATGATAATTATAAAGACGCATGAGATGAGACGGAGCTTCTTTTTTTGTAATATCTTCTTCAGATTGATCAACTGGAACAATTTGTACTTCTGACATTGACAGTGTTACAGCTTTATCTTCAATGTTATATTCTTTAAACCATTTGTCTATGGAATGTTCTTTAATGGTTTTTTCTGAAATATTTTGACAATCCAAAGCTTTGTATTGCTCTAGTGTGCTTATGTATGCTGATTTTTTTCCATCAATAACAATGGTTTTTAATTCACTTTCCGTTTGTCCAATATAATTTGTTAATACTTTATAAAATGAAGAGCCTTTTAGTTCAGAAGGAACAGGAGATAGGATGTTTCCTTCTGTAATTAACAATGCATTAGAATGGGTAACTTTATGAACAGGAAATATTGAAAAACTATTTTTCAACAGCCTATCTATAATGTGGTCCTTGTTTTCATTTGTCAATTGAAGCATTTCATTATCATATACAAAAACGGGTATGTTATTGGCTTTGTTAATGATAGTCCTAATAATACTTTTATTCCACGACTTATTTATGTCGAGATATATTGACTGAGGTTTTAAACTTGATTGGTATTGTAATGGTACCATCTTAAATGATTTCTTATTAAAGCTAAAGCTATTGTCTGATAAAACGGGAGCTGACATGCTTAACTTCCAGTCATTTCTTTTACTACCGTTAAAAATATATTGGTTATTGTTTTCCTGTTTGAAAAAAGAAGGAAGTTCAAGGTTGTTTGATTCTCCGACTATTTTGAGGTGAATGGTTTCGCTCATAAATTTACTGTCGGGGCCTTGAAGTCTTATGTTATCAAAAAATAATTTGTTATCAATCTTTTTAAGCGGAATGGTAAAACCGATTTTTAATCTTCGTGCTTCTTTGGGAGTACAAGGGAAGATGGTTGCAGTTAATCTGTTTCCTTCCTGCCAATGTAAAACAACAGGATCTCTTAACTCTACACCTACAACTGTTTTGTATGCATTTGCTGCTTTTTTTCGGGTTGTTAACCTTGATTTTTCTTCTTTACCATTTATCCATAGTGATAGAGATGTAGCAACGGCACCTTCAGGTAATTGAAAAGTATATAAGGCTTCCTGTCGATTGTTTTCCCATTTGTTATTATTGGTTGTCCAGATATTAAGTTCTGCATAAGCAATTCGGTATTCCGGATATATTCTGATGTCTGTTAGTTTATTGCTTTGATTTAAGTCTTTTCCTGACCATAGTTTTTCGTATGAGTAATGTCTGGAGTCTGTTATGGAGTTGATTATTTTTATACGCTCTTTTCTACTTAATGAAATTGTTTTGTTGAATGCTGCTGAAATTGAAACCAGAGGATCATGAACTTTTAATTCTGAAAATGATCCTGTGTTAAAGCCCATACTCCACCATGAATTTTTAATCACATCGTATAATAGTTCGTGACCAATAATTCTTTTAGTCCAATATTCTGAGTGGCAATTTTGGGCATAGCTAATCCAGTCAGGTAAATCCTCTTTTTCCTCTAGTACTATGTTTATTATAGATGATTCGATTTTCTTTTGATGATAGGAGTATATGGATACGTAAGTGATTGTGAAAAGTAAGGCAAACAAAACTCCAAATAAGGCCGACTTAATATGTGCATTAATAAACTTTCTGTATAAAGTAACAATTGTTGTAGCCAAGAGGAAGTAAGGAATCAGTAAGTGAATGCTCAAGCCAAGAAGAAATAGACCAATAATAGCAAAAGGAGCAAACGGGATTAAAATAATGGAATAATAGAGGAATATTGTTATTGAGATGCCGCTAAAGAATGAGAATGTATAGCTGGCAAACTTTGGCATTTCAATCTGGCTTCCAATTATCATATAAGAACATAGGCCTATGAATAGAAGAATTTCAAGCCATGTTGGTATACTTGTAAAAATTTCAATGGTCTTATTTAATGTAAAACAACTCACTGCGAGGATAGAAAGTAATATATGCCAGTTTAATCTGGGAATTTTCATTTTATATACTTTCGAACCTTTTTTTAAATCTCCAAATGAAAGCAGAAAGTAGAAGGAAGCTAGTATATAGTTAATGAAGAAGACAGGAGCATCGTTATTAGATACTAATGAAGTTAGATAATAAATAAAGATTGAAGCAATGAATAGGAATATGCCTATTGCCTGAATGTTAGTTAATTTTATTTTCATAGTAAATGGTATAAAAAAGAACTTTGAAGTACAAAGTAGAAAAGATTAATTGATTTTAACAAGAATAATTTGTTATTTTTAATAGAGGTATTAAGTCTATGAGTTTAATCTACGGTTTAGAAGTGATTGTTGTAAAATAAAAAAAGTCTTGAAGAAGATATTCAAGACTTTAAATATTAATTTAAATTCTTATCATTTCTATTCTATCATCACCTTTCTAATATAAACCTTATCAGCATAAACTTTTAACAGGTAAAGTCCGCTATTCAATTGGCTGCAGTTAATTTCGGTTTTATGGCTGTTGATGTTGCTATAATTACGAACCACTTTGCCTGTAAGATCGATCAGTTCGAATCGTTGGATTGGTTTATCTGCAACTGTTTCTATTAAAGCTGTTGATTTAATTGGGTTGGGAGAAACGGCAATCTTGTCTTTTGTCTCATTATTATTTATAATTATGGTTGCAGGTGGACAGGATCCCCAAATCGGGTAATATTCTGTTTGTAAAGGACAATCAGTTGCAAAATTATCAGGTTCACTAGTAATATTTTGTACACACCAATTAGAAAGATCCTGGTTAAAAGACTCAGCTTTATTAAACATTTGGCCCATATAAGTTACTTGACTTACATCCCAGTCACCAATATCCTGATTAAAATCTTTGGCCCAGGAAAACATGCTGTACATATCAGTAACCTTACCCACATCCCAATCACCGATATCCTGATTAAATTTCATGTTTACAACCACAGGCCACGGTTGATCAGGTATATAATACCCTGAAAACATTGCTTTCATATCTGTAACATTACTTACATCCCAATCACTTATGGGCTGATTAAATGAAGCTGCTGCATTGAACATACGACCCATATCAGTCACATTACTTACTTTCCAGGAACCAATATTCTGGTTAAAGTTTTCTGCGTTACTAAACATCCCACCCATATCTGTAACATGACTCACATTCCATCCACTTATGTCTTGATCAAATGAAGTTGCAGAAGAGAACATTGAAGTCATATTAGATACATTGCTTACGTCCCAATAGCTGATATCCTGATTGAAACTACGAGCATCGCTAAATATACCCCACATATTTATCACTTTACTCACATCCCAGGAGCTGATATCCTGATTGAACTCTGACATTCTATAAAATAGACTACCCATATCAGTGACCAACGAAGTACACAGTATGGTTAAATCAGCGTCCTCATCCCGGCGTTGTTCAAGTAAAGCCCTGTCTACAGCTTCGTATTCTTTTTCGCCTACAATTCCTTTATCGCCTGGTTGGCAACGGAGGCATTTTATGGTTACTCCATTTTCATCGAGATAGAAATAAGGTGTATTTGCATAAGGTGATTCAATAGCACCAATGTCCATAAATTTATCAACTGGATGTGGACGAATACTATCGTTAAAATCATAAGGTGGTGCTTTATACCACGCATCATCAATTTGAATGGAATCTACTCCGGCTCCAATACATTTACTATCTTCTGATAATTCAAAGGTTTCAGTGTTAAGTATCGGGTCTGAATCAATATTATTTTCTCCAATCCATGTACCTTCCCATACATTTTCTTGGCCGGGTTGCCATCCACCTTTTATGCAGTTATTGTTTAAATGCAGAGTTCCAAAATTCTTGCGAATTGGCCAATAAGGTCCGTTTGGGAAATTATAATCATCAATACTATCCTGAAAAATTTCCATTCCTGATAAAGAAGGAATATTATCCCATAAAATATTATTAATCATTACAGTTTTTGCATCGTAATTAAATACACCTGAACCTTCGGTTGCTTCATTTCCATACAAGGTATTATTGACAATGACAGGGTCGGCAGGATAATTCAAAGAATTGGAAACCATATCGTATGCCAGATTCCAGACTCCAATACCTCCACCTTTGTCCTGCGAATAGTTATTTGAAATAATGTTATTAAAAATTCTAACTTGGGTTGAAGTTAATGGGGTTACATCAAATCTATTATAAGTCACATAAATTCCGGCTCCAATGCTTGATAAGCAATGTAATTCATTATTCGATACAATATTATTATAGATCTGAACATCCGCCTCATAAGCATACTCTGTATTGACCGCTATTCCACCAGCAGTAACTTTATAATCGGCACTGCTGGTAACCTTGTTAAATTGAACTGTATTGTCATGAACTCTTATAAATGAATTTCTTCCAGAAAAGATCCACAGACCTCCACCTCCACACATTTTATCAGATATTATCTCATTTTTCTCTATTAAATTATTTTCAACAATTAAGGTATCATTCTCGCTTAAAATAGCTGCAACTCCGGCAGCATGTAGATTTACATTTCTTGACAAGATATTTTTTTGAATATGGTTGTTTGAAATAATTGCACCATTGCCATTGATATAGATGCCTCCACCCATATATCTTCCTGCATTAACAAAATAGACATATGAGCCTGAGCCACCTGTTATGGTTAAACCCGTTAATGTTGCTTTACCATTAGGTATATTGGTAATAGTCACAACAGATGCTTTTGTTGTATTTGCAGGCTGACTACCATCAATAATGGTTTTGGAAATATGCGAGGTATCTCCATCTAGTATAAATTGACTGGCCACGGTAATGGGTTTGCCATTAAAGTTAATGTTCTCGTAATAGGTACCTTCAGCTACCAAAACAGTATCACCTTCAGTTGCTGCATTGATAGCAGTCTGAATGCTGGAGTAATTAACAGGGACATGAAGCTGTTGTCCCATTGTATTAACAACAAGTGTAAAAGCCGTTGCAAAAGCGAAGTAAATTTTTTTGCATAACATGATTGTTTATTTTGTCGGGATATATGCTGCAAATTTACGCTATTGTAGAAGCGATGTAAAGTGAGGTTACATAAGGTTTTTAGTAAAATCCATTAGTTAACGGAAGAAAAAATTTCTTCAACTCAACTTTAAAAAACTAACTAATGAATACAAAAAAAGCCTTGAAGAAAAATCTCCAAGGCTTTATAGTAGCGGGGGCCCGACTCGAACGGACGACCTTTGGGTTATGAGCCCAACGAGCTACCAACTGCTCCACCCCGCAATATATCTTAAAACAATTT
>JAFMVE010000015.1 GCA_025499705.1 Carboxylicivirga caseinilyticus | reverse complement strand
CTCCCTTTTAGGGGAGGTTTGGTGGGGTATAATGAAAGTAAAGTTACAATTTGAAAGATTCCTTATTTGCACAATCACTTTTTGGACACCCTCTTGGGATTTCCCGACCCACAAAAAACAAAATAAATTCATGCTTCGAATCAACATAAATGCTGTTTAATAAGATAAAAGATTAGACTTATTAAACTTGAAAAAGATTTGACTTAGCCTCAAAACTGCATTTTTTTAGCAAATTGAATGAGTGCAACAATATCCAATCAGGTATTATTAGGGAAAGTAATCTAATCTAGGTATTCTGCCACAGCAAAGGAAGTATAACAACGATAACATGAAAAAATTTAATTACCTCTTATTACCTGCCCTTCTTCTAACTTTTGCCATCAATACAATACAAGGGCAAGCTCCTTCACCTGATAAAATCAATTTTGTAAGACAAGGAGTACAAAGAATGATATTTGATGAGCATCAATCCATCCCACTGGCAGAGTTGAATCCTGAAAAAATAATTGGTTTGCAGGCAATGCACCCTGTTGATAATTATAAAACGGACCATGCTGATGTTTCAATAAATACGAACAAACTGGTTATTCAATCGAAAAGTACATCACTAACCGGAATATGGATAGGTGGTTTTAATCCTTTTGCAACCTATACAATTGATTTAAAATCTAGTGTTGGCGATGGAGAAATAGGTTTTCAGTTTACTGCAAATGATCAAAAAGAACAATTAATTGTAACAGTAGAATTTAAAGATAGCCTCCTTACTAATGCCAAAATAAGAGTTATCAAAGATGACAATCAAATACATCAACAGTCCATTGCCGCAAATCTCACCGACAAGGATCAGCTTAAGGGTAAAATTATCCTTCAAATGCTGGGAAGCGGATTTGTTCTCTACCAATATAACAAAGGGCTTCCGAAAGTAATTGGCCAATGCGATTTTAATAAATACATCGACTTACGACAAAAAAAATACATTCATTCCTTTCAGTCACGGCTTTTTGTGGAGCTAACAAATGGAACGGTACAGATCAATAAGGCAGCAGTGGCATTTACAACCGGTGTTGGGCAAGCTGACATCCGCGCCATTACCTACGAAAACGGTGAGCCATTGCTCGACCAGGATCGTTTATGGTATACCATGTCAATTCGTGGTCGTGCCCTACCTCATCATATTCAGGGTGTGTTTAGCATGAGTCCAGGCGCTTTCGATTTGAAACTGGAAGGTATCATCGTTTTTGATCGTAATGATGGTATTCTAAGAAATGAAATTGCCTCGCATATTTTTTACGATCGTAACGAAAAAATCTGGCGTGGAACAACAACCGGATTTAGTGCATATGCCAATCCCGAAAAAGAAAAAAAGCAACTTCTTGCAATAGAAAGCAAACACGATCCCCGCTTTGGATTTTCAGTGATGAAAGCCAGCACCTTTGGTGTGGTTGGAGATATTGAGGATCCTCATATCATTTATGATTCGGAGGTGAACAAATGGCGAATACTAACCTGTATTAACAAAGATGGATACAAAGCAATTATAATGGAATCGGATTTCTGGAACAGAGATTTTAAAATAATTGCAGGTCCGGTAAACCATAATTCAACCGGCACTTCCATTCAAAAGATAGGAAATAAGCGATATTGTTTCTCTGGCAGTAACGAAAAAAAACTTTTCATATACAGCTATCCCGACTTGAAAGAAACAGGTACGTTAAAGATGGATCTGCCACCCTGGGATGCAACTTCCGGATCAAGAGTTTGGCCAAATGTTGTTCAGTTGCCGGATGGATATCCGGTTAAATATGTAGCCTTAATGATGGACAGATTTAATTATCCGGGAATGCAGGGACCAAACTGGACATACGGAGCACTCTATCTCTATCATGGATATGATGAATAAATTTTCCACAGAATTTCTTATTTAAAGTTTGCTCAATTATAGATGAAAAAGAAATAAATGAGATATTCACTACCCTTAATCAAATAACTGACTATCCCAAACTAATAATTGAATATGAAACCAATGATCAGCAAAATTAAATCCTACTTAAAAGAACTTACGATTGTTACTATAGGTGTTTTAATTGCCTTATTAATTAGCAATTACAAAGAGAAAAAACAAGCAAAAGAATATTACAACGCCTCTGTAGAAACAATTAAAAATGAAATCGACTTCAACTATGAAATCTTGAAGGATATTATTGAAAACCAATCCCGATTATTGGATACCATCAACGCTCACAAGGCGGATCATATTACATTAAGTGATCTAATTGTTGAAAAAGGAGGTGGATTGCCTGCTGCCAATGTAAATAATTTTGGTCTGGAATTTTATAAAAAAAATGAAATCAATTCGGTTGATTTTGAGATGATGTCACGATTGATTCGATTTGAATATTTATCAAAACTCATAGATATTAAAATGGAAAAGTTAATGGATTATTTATATCCAAACCTTTTTATCGATTCCGAAGAAAGCAAACAGTTAACCATCATATATTTAAATAATTTATTAGAAAGTGAGATTACTTTAATGCTTTCTTATGAAGACTTTATCAATAAGGCTAAAGAATACAAAAACACTGAAAACAAACAGTTGAATAAATAAGTTTTTGCCATTTATTTGTCACAAACAACTTGCTTTAAAGCTTTTACATCCAACACTTAAAACGTAATAAAAGAACACATGACTGATATAAAGAATTCAGCAATAGCAGGAATCGTATTTGGAGTATTATTCGGAACGTTTCTGGGACTGTTTTTCGATATTAAAACAGGCATTATTTTTGGCTTAATATCTGGTTTGATATTTGGTGTTACTATATATTTATTTATCACTTCTAAAACTGTAAAAAAACAAACTCAGATTGCAATTACTGAGGATACAGAAATTATTCACTCCGGAGGTGCCAATCATTTAAAAAATGGAGAAGGTGTAGGAGGAAAACTATATTTACTTAAGGATAACCTTCAATTTAAATCACATCAATTCAATGTGCAAAATCATAGTCTGAGCATTGACCTAAAGGATATAACTGAAATTAGTTTCTATAACTCACTTGGAATTATTCCTAACGGGCTTATCGTTCATACAAGTAATGGAATACATGAAAAATTTGTGGTTAATGGTCGACGCATATGGAAAGAAGAGATTGAAAAACATATCAAAGTGGTTAAATAATTAAGTCATTATTTTATTGTACTGTCCCTTTAGGTCACCATTACAATCTATTAAATAATAAGTAGTCTGCATGACATTGATAGTTTCAGCAGGATTTTGTACCTTAAGTTAAGTGTTAACAATATCTTAGATGCATTTTAGATATCATATATTATCTGATTTAAATCTTATTCTCGAATCCTATTCGGGAGAATATGAGTTTAAAGATATTTTTGAATGCAAAAGGATGGAGATGCAGGATCCAAATTGGAAAGATTACTACGATGTTTTAGGTGATATAAGAAATGGTAAAATCACCTTAACTTCTGACGATTTGGTAAACATTCATAGCTATCTTAAGAATCATCAGGAAATTAATGCTCAAAGAAAATCTGCTATTTTAACGAATCTTCCCTACCAGGTAGTGTTTGGCACTCTTTTAAAAGGAACTAATAATAATATGTCAATGGTTAAACCTGAAGTATTTAGTACCATTGAAGCTGCCCTTTCATGGCTGGGTATTGATACCAGTGAAAGCGAAAGAGTAGAGAAATTACTTTCTCGTTTATCAGAAGAAGAAAAATAGTGTTTGTAAATATATTTAGGCTTCTCTTTAGCCTGAACAACACTCATTTTTCAATAAAAATCACTACTTTATCAAATCAATTTTATAAACACTATTTTCTCTGTGTCAGAACAATATCACATTTTAAATGGAGATGCATTAAAGCATCAGTTTCCTGATGCTATTAAAGGTAAGCTTATAGTGGCTCGTGAATGTCTTGTGGATGGTAGTGTAGAAGGTAAAAATTTATCTGAACTATATGAGACAAGAGCCCTATTTATAAGTCAAAACTTAGAAGGTTTTGAAATCAGGGATTACTATGAGAAAACGGTTACTGAATTTACCAAAATACAAAGCATACCCTCACATTCTGAAATTAACCTTTGGTTTGAAGAGGATTTGTTTTGTCAGATAAATTTATGGTTTGTTATTAATCTTATATACACTAACTACAACAATCAAACTATTTATTTAATCCGTCCGAAAGCTCATTTAGAATATAATTTTGGAGGAATGAATAACGAAGAATTACTTAATGCTTATAGTAATAAAACCAGGATTGAGTTTTCGGAATTAAAAGAATTAAGCAGATTATGGGCACTTTATCAAAAGAACGAATGTGATGAAATGATGAGCATTACCCAGAAGTTGGATCATAAATTTCCTTTTCTGAAAAAAGCAATCAACGCACTTATTGACAGATTACCTCAGAATGGTTCACCTGGCAGACCTGTTAAAACCTTAATTCAGATTATGGAAGAGTTACAAACAGAAGATTTCAATACAATTTTCGGAGAATTTAACCGAAGGGAAGCCATCTACGGATTTGGCGATTTGCAGGTAAAAAGAATTATGAATGATATAATATCCAACCGTTTATAAAATGCAGTTGATGTTTCACATAGCTTTCTTCAATCGTTAAACACTTTAAATTAATAAAAGTATTCAACCATTATTTAGGGCTTCACAAACAATCAATTTGTTTTGAAATAGAATGTGATAACATCAATCATTTGGCAGTTTCATTTATAAATCTATATTTGCACATATGATTTATGTAAAAATGAATCATTACCAGATTTATTCAACAATTGTATTTTTAGAGCAAAAAGAAATCCCGGCGAAAACCGGGATTTTTTGATTACAACACTTTATGTGTTATGATTTCTTCTTAGCAGTGTCGAGTACCGAGGTTGCAGTAGCAATAATACTTGATATATCAGCCATATTAGACGGAATGATCATTGTATTATTCGCCTTGGCCAATTTACCAAACTCACCCAGATACTGTTCGGCAATACGTAAATTAACTGCATCACCACCACCTTTTTCATTAATGGCCGAGGCAATTTCACGAATACCTTTTGCCGTTGCACTGGCCACAAACTCAATTTCAGCCGCTCTACCTTCAGCTTCGTTAATACGTTTTTGCTTTTCACCTTCCGAGCGTGCGATTAATTCCTGTTTGTCACCTTCAGCCACATTAATCTTAGCTTGTTTCTGGCCTTCCGATTGAGCAATCATGGCTCTTTTCTCACGTTCGGCACGCATTTGTTTCTCCATAGCGTCTTTAATACTCTGTGGAGGTGTAATGTTTTTAACCTCATAGCGGGTTACTTTAACACCCCATGGATCGCTGGCCTTATCTACTGCATCAACAATACTTGTATTAATGGTTTCGCGTTCTTCAAAAGTTTTATCCAGATCCAAACGACCAATCACACTTCGCATGGTAGTTTGAGCAATTTGAATGGCAGCAAAACCATAATTATCAATTCCATACGATGATTTCATGGCATCAATCACCTGTAAATACAAAACACCATCAACCTCAACCGCAATATTATCTTTAGTAATACACGATTGCGAGGCAACATCAATAGCCTGTTCTTTCAGTGTATGTTTGTATGCTACCTTATCAATAAGAGGTATCAAAAAATGAAATCCGGCCGTAAGGGTACCAGTATATTTTCCCAATCGCTCAACGATATAAGCTGATCTTTGTGGAACAATTTTAATACACGAAAGGAGTATAAAAAACACAATAACGCCAATCCCAATGGCGACAATAGCAGAAGGATTCATAAAGTTTAGTTTAAATTTTAAATATATTTAAACGGGTTCAACCCGCAGAGTTAAGCCATCTTTAGAGATAATACGTACTTTTTGATTCGCCTCAATTGCAACATCTGATACAGCTGTCCATTGAGTACCTTTAAATTCAATTCTACCCGCTTCCTCTTCAGTAATTGGAGTAAGGCAGGTTCCCTGGTGTCCAATAAATTCTTCGTCCGCATCAACTTCTACATTCTGCGTCTTTTTCACAATAACTTTTCGAAGAAATACCAGCGAAACAATAGAGGTGGCACTAAAAATCAGAAACTGAATACCCAATGATGGTTCAAAAAGATATACACACAAAGCTGTTATCCAGGCTCCAATTCCAAAAAACATGATAAAAATACCCGGAATTACAATTTCGAGTAGAAGTAAAATTACTCCGGCAATAAACCAGATTACTGCAGCATTAGAGAGTATTTCCATTGGTCGTAGATTAGTTTGTTATTTTCATAATAAAGATAACATAACTATGGTAATATTAGCTTCATAATTATGAATAATTCATCCATTCTTTTCTTTATCACACATCCATAAAAAGTTTGTCAATGTAATGAGACAGATAGGTTGATTTTGGATAATATCCTTAGTAAATTTAATTAAACTCAATCCTCTGGAAATATGATACATCCAATCTCATCTGCTACTATTCATCATTTAGCTGATCAATTTAACGATCAACCCCAGAAAGTGAACAACTCCGATTACTGGAATCAATATTTAAAAACCGGAACAAACCTTTGGCTCGATACGGGTGATATAGAAGCATCTTCAAAATTATGGAACAGTGCCTTTACAGCATTAACCACCAATAACACATTGCTAAATGCTGAGGTACAAAAAGGGCTTTATGATACAATCATCCCGGAGTTATCATCCAAATTAAGGTACCTGAGTGATGAAGAGAAAGTGAAAGAAATAGCATTTTGCCTGAATGCCATACATGGTTTACGCATTGCAAAGATCTTTAATTGCAAAGTAAGTGTTGAACTGCACACCGATCTGGCTCATGATGTTAACGGAATAGAAACAATTGGTAAGCGATTGTTCGATATTAATCCCAGCCATTTTATTATTAAAGTTCCGTTTACGGCTTCGGGTTTATTAGGTGCACGCAAATTGCACGAAATGGGAATACCCGTAAATTTCACATTGGATTTTAGCGTTCGTCAGAATGGTTTTGCTGCCGTAATAGCACAGCCGGCATACACCAATGTTTTTCTCGGACGATTAGGCGCTTATCTGAAAAATAACAATCTGGGAGACGGCCAGTATATTGGTGAGAAGGTCACACTTGAATCGCAAAGAAGCTTATTGGCTCTTGCCAACAAAGGAATTAGTAATACTAGGCTAATTGCAGCCAGTATACGTTCAAAAGATCAACTCTATCAGTTATTAGGCTGCGATACTTTTACTATTCCGGTTGGTGTTGCCACTGATGCTGTTCAAAATCTCATTCAAATTTCTAAATCAGATATTGTCATCAATAATCCAACTCTGTTTGATACAACAGATACTCAGGCAGTTCGTCTGCCTCATTTATGGCTAGTTGAAGAACATGAAAAAGAAGTAATCCATCGATTGAATGAAAAAACTCCTTCAACTGCCCAGGAATTGATTGAATATGCATACGAACGTGGATGCCACGATATCTTTCCTATACTTACCAAAGAAGAGCATGAATTTTTAAGGTCGGATGGAAAAATTCCTGTTCACGAGCGTTGGGCAGATAAAATAAGAGACGGCGAAGTAGGAATTGATTCTTTGCTTAACCTGGCAGGTTTATACTCTTTTGAGAAGGATCAGGCTGATCTGGATAACCGCATTAAATCATTTCTATAAAAAAAGGAGTCCAATCTGGACTCCTTTAATATTTTAAATCATGAATTGATTAATCTTCATATTCTTCTTCCGAGATTTCATCCCCGATCACTTCCTCTTCTTCTACTTCGTCTTCCTCTTCTACCTCAGCTGACACCTCATTTCTTTCTATTGGTTTAAGGTGAGAAGGAATTTCGGTATTGACATCATCACTAAAATAGGCGAAGAAATCCATTATCGGACTCTCAGCAATGGCATTAATATCAAAGTCAACAGTCATACCACCCATGCCCTGTTGAATTTTATCATAAGCATCTTTTACATTACTTGCCATCACCAGAATCTGGTTACTTACTTTCTTCTCTTTGCCTGATTTTTCGTCGATCGAAGCAAAAGAGATCTTACTCTTAAACCAACGATCGCCATCTTCGTTATCAAAAATCTCAGTATAATTGGCTTTTCTGATGTTCGTAACAATAAACTCACCACGAACCATCATTTCCATCTCCTTGTATATTCTCGATTCAGCCTCGGTAAATGAAACAGCATCGATCAGGTATGTCTCGCTTACTTTTTTCTCCTTACCCGACTGTTCATCTATCTTCTCGTATTTAACCTTACACTCAAATAAATTTTGCATACTTCTCTATTTTAAGGCTACAAAGATAAGATTGAATCGGAAGTGCAAAAATTTCTAAAACAGTCGGTTTAAGAAAAGTTATCAACATCTTCTGTAACACACGGCTGGCTTAAAAAGCTTCTGAAAACGTTACGTAAGCTCCTGCTTCCCCTTTACCTACACCATAATCGAAACGCATATTCATTCTGGTCTGAAGTTCCAATCTCAAGCCCAATCCACCATTGGGTAACCAGCCATTAAATTCATTGATTGAATGAGATACGGTACCAGCTCCCAACCAGGCCACATATCCCAGGCGGCTATTGTAATTACCTCTTTTATTCAAGGTGCGACGCTTAAACATATGCCGATACTCAGTAGTCATGCTTAAGGCATTCTGATCGCGAAATCGTCCGATGGTGTAACCTCGCATATTAAAAGGCCCTCCCAGCATGGCCATATCTGTCCAGGGCACTTCATCACCAAACGAAAAACGTGATTTTACATTCCAGGCAAGTGTTCTTCTTTCCCTTTTAATTTTCAAATATTGTCGATAATCAACTTCCAACGCTTTAAATTTGGTATTACCACCCAGATAACTTTGAAAAAACACCATAGAGGCACTAAGAAAAACTCCCTTGTATGCATTCTGAACAAAATCACGGGTATCATATTCAACAGCCAGACCAATTCCTGTGTTATTAATACCGGTTCCATTGGATAGCACATATTCATCTGTTAGCATCCGGGCATTTAATTGGGTTGCTTCTGTTCCGTTCATATCTACAACAGCACCAATAAACAGGTCGCTAAAAGTGCGAAACATAAACTTCTCAAAAAAGCGCCAGTATATTCTTTGATAACCAGTATTAGCCGGTGACTTTTCTATATTGATTCCGTTATCATAACCAACTCCCCAATAATTATCCGGCATATCTTTATAAAGAAACTCACCTAACATTCTGATTTTATCATCTGTCAGATAAATGACATTCTGAATATTTACTGAAATGGCTCCCGTTGAACTATATCCGAAAGAAAAAGGAATGGATGATCTGTTCAGCAAATTATTCCAACGCTGAGTTTTGAATGTAATCAACCCTCCGGCAGTCAACAAATACTCTGTTTCTGGAGTATAAGCAGGAGCCAGATAAGGCATTATCCTATAATTTTTATGCTCAATTTTCGCAATTCGTAACGAATCAATATTATTAATAATCAAGTTGGTCGAATCCTGCTGTCCAACCACCGATAACGAGATATAAAAAAGAAGAATGACAACCATTGTCAATTTCTGCCAACATCTATTCACAATAATGCTCCTTTGTAAAATTTTAGCTTCTCTGCTGCAAATGTACATTTTTTATTTACAATTATTTGAACCTGATTTACAATTACTTAAGTAAATAATACTAAGTTTTTTGAATTTTTTTCGAAAAAATTCAAAAAATGCATACGTCCAATTGCTAATTAGTTTGTCCTATAGATGAATTGATAATAGAATTTAGTTATGAATGCAAAAGCGATTAGACGAAATTTGTACAAAGTTTTAAGGAAAACAGGTGTACCAAAGAGTCGAATTAGTGAAGATGCCACCTTTCGTGATGAGCTTTTTGTTGACGAATTAGACATGAATTGTTTCTTATTTTATTTGGAAACAAAATTTGACTTGAATATAAAAAACGACGAAGTATTGCAATTAACATCTGTAAAATCAACCATTGATTATTTGCAGAAACATTGCGCATAAGATTTTTTTTCAATGACCAATCCCATGAGGTTGCTTTCGGAACAGGCAATAAAACCACTCATTTTATCGTCCCATCAACTTTTTTGAAAGCAACCTTATTTTTATTTCCTTCTACTTCCTGTCCTTAAAAACTTTCTCTAACTCATCATCTGGCTTGATAATGTTGTAGTTATCCCAAAACTCTTGATCGGTTTCTTTTATCTCATCGGCCAATATGTAATTGGATTTATAAAGTTCTGAAGTTTTAAACCGTTCTTCTCTATCAATTTTACAATCACTTACCAATAATTCGGAAATACCCACAAACTCAGAATTTATTTTCTCATCCTTATCATTGATATAAACAGCAATCTCGCCACCTATTTTATTTACTATCCATTTATCATTCAACCTGCGATAATCAATGTAATATCTGGCCACTCTGGGTTTGGCCTTAATTCTTCGGGTTGATCTTTTAATTAATGCTTTACGACTATTTTTTAAGGACCTTTTGGTTAGCTCAAAGTCAACATGTACAATGGCATACGATTGAGAATGAGCCATTATAATGCCTTCGTACTTGAGTTCTCCATCATCTTCGATTGGCCGAAAGCCTATCCGATAAACCATCTCATCATTTAAATAATCAATCCCCTCGTACGAATATTGATATACATCGTCATAACCATCTTTTGGCAAAAACTCCAGGTATCGCGCTACATCAATCCTCGAAAACTGATAAGGTCCACCCTCCAATTTAAAATTGACCGATTCCATAGTCTGCAAACCAGATAGCTTTCGACCTTTAACAAACCGAACCCTTTCAAGATTTAAAAACTCATTATACGATGGTTTTTGAATTTCGATAATGGCTTCAGATACCTGAACAAATTTTTGATCCTGTTTTATTGACTCACGGAAGAATCCTGTGAGAATGGTTTGTTCATTTATGTAATTCTTTGATCTGTTTTTGACGATTCCATTGATGATATCCTCAATTGCTTCATATCGGACTTCAATCTCCTGCAGTTTAATATCATGACTTCTCAAACGAACAGTCAGAGTACTTTCAATATTTTTTATTGGATAAAACTCATTTGAATAGCCAATAAATGAAAACACAAGCGTGTCGTTTAAACAATTGGCCGGCACCACAAATTCAAACTCTCCATCCATATTGGAGATGGTACCCATTGCTTTATTCTTAACAGCAATATTTACCATTGGTAAAGCATCACCTTCAGAACCGTCAATAACTTTACCCTTAAATCTCAGGTAAATTGAGACATCTTCCTGAACCTGCTCACTAATGACTATTTGATTATTCCGATAAGAGATGTGTAAGGGTCTGTCTTTTAAAACAGATTTAAGCAAATCAAATGGATGCATTTGACTTACATCCACCTGAACCAGGCTATCGACCGGAACAGCCCTTGCATCGTAGGATACTTTTATATTGGTTTTGGCCGAGATGGAATCCATTAATGCAGAAATAGTAATAGGTTTGTAGCGGAAGTTATAGACCTGAGCATTGACCGGTAACAAGAAGCTACAAATCAATACACACAAACACATTTTCCTGTTAATGGATTTCTTCATTCATTAGAACTTAGGATTGAAATTGTTACAATTACCCGAAGATAACTCTGCATTAAAATACAATTTTCTTTCCAGCTATCTAACTGATTGTATCTGATATTTATCGTTTTGTTGAGTGTATGTCAGATTGAAGGTTTGACATACAACATTTAAAACATGCTCTAAATCATCGTGACTAAACTGAGCATTCAACATCAAACTATCTGGTTTAATTTCATTATCTATCTCAATCTTTATATGATAAACAGACTGAATGACTGCAATTGCTTCGGTAAGTGTTACATCTTCAAATTCAATCTCACGAGTTTTCCACGCATTGTAATTAACATCTGTCACTGAGCTTTTGATCAAAAGATTTGCTTCCAAATTAAAATTAGCTGCCTCACCTTTTTCTAAAACAACATGATCGCCCATATGCCACACCTCCACACGACCAGACGAAACAGAAACATTCTCATCACCATTCAAAGCATTGGCTTTAACATTAAAGGATGTTCCGAGTACTTTAATCTTTAGATTCTGTGTTTCGATAATAAATGGTTTCTGTTCGTTTCGGGCTACATCAAAAAAAGCCTCACCATTCAAATGTACATTCCGTATTTCAGTATTAAAACTTTTTGGATATTGTAACGAACTTCCAATATTCAAATCAACTAATGTTCCATCCTCCAGTTCAACCTGCGTAATTTCATTTTGAGCTAAAACCTGCAATAATTTGTTGTTGGGAACCATATTTTTTATCAGAACATAGGCAGCCATAATAATTATCAGAGATGCGGCAACCGAAACTATTTTCTTCCAATGCATAGAAATATGCTTGTGCTGATTCTGATGAATTTCACTACTAACTTTTGTCCAGGCTTTATCAGTATCAATTGACTTAATTTCCTGAGCATATTTGGTGTCGCCCCAGAGTTGATTCAACTGGCCCAATAAATCTTTGTCTCCGGATAATTCATGACTTAATTGTTCATGCTCCGAAGCACTTAATTCGCCGGCCATATCTTTGGCTACCAAATCCCAATCAATGTTATGTGCTCTTTTTTGTTCCATAATTCAACTAAAGGACATTTAACCCTTCTTTTTCCCTTAATAGATTTTATAAAAATATACTCAGCAATTGCTGTTTTAGGGGCTGTAACTTTTCTCTCAGAAACTTTAAAGCCTTACCCATCTGAACCTCCACTGTCTTTGGCGATATATTTAATTTATCTGCAATCTCACGATATTTTAAACCATCCATCCTGCTCATTCGAAAAATTCTCTTCCGTTGTGCAGGAAGCTGTTCAATTACTTCATTGATCTTATTTAAATACAGCTCATCCTGGTAATGAGGCAATTCTTCCAATTGAATATCCACTCCTGCTTTTTCATAAGTACGTACAACCTTCTGATGCTTTAATTCATTATTGCACTTGTTACGAACAGCAACAACTAAAAAACCTTTCAACGATCTGATGTTAAGCTCGTCTCTTTTTAACCACATATTAACGAAAACATCCTGAACAAAACTCTCTGAAAGGTCACGATCGTGCAGATACTTCTGGGCAAACAAAACCAAATGAGGATAATAGCTTTTAAATACCCATTCAAAAGCTTTCTCATCTCCCTCTTTTATTTTTATCAGGAGAGATTGTTCATTCACATCTAAATTGAAAGATGATCCCATTCAGTATCCGATTTTATGAAGGACAATTTAATAAATAAATACCCCTACCCGCTATTAATCTTTTTCAAAATTAAATACGGTAACAACAGCGGCATGACTTGAGGGAAAACTCACCAGGTGATCATCCAGCACATAACTATCAACCGGATATAAACGATCACCAAAAGAATAAATAAAATCAGTGCGATCAGGGAATGCACTATTGAACTTTGTAGACCAGGTGAAACCCTTTTCAAGTGGCTCCCCAGCATTAAGAGCTTTATATGTATCTATAAAACCAGCCTTTTCCAGTTGCTGACTTACAGGATAATTCACCACCAGCCCCATATGCTGATCCTTGTTTGCTTCATCCCAGTCGAGATGCGACCCACTGTAGAATCCACCTCCCAGAATCATTGGAATATTTTCGTTGGTAAAAATCAGATGTCTTAGTTCACCCAGTATAAAAGTTATTTCTTTACCTCTGAACTCATTTTCGCGATAAACAATGGTATCCGGATCAGCTTCTCCGCTTTTAAGGTATGCATCCAAGCGAGGTTGTTGACTCAAAGCAACCGGACTTGCAAATAAATACCTGTCATCACCCAGATCAACTTTAATGCAACCTGAATTGTAGCTTCTGTAGACATTATTCGCCTCCTGTAATGGATACCGACTTAAAACACCCAAATCTTCATTTCGCTGATAAAAGTAATAACCCAAACCATCAGCCAGATAAGAGCCTTTACCTGCCATTTCCTGCAGTAATATTATATCAGCTTCTGTTGATCTTATGACATCTAAAATACGCTCCGGACCAACTCTCTTTCCTTCATGGATACCTCCCTGCCAAACATCCCAGGTCATCACCTTTAATTGATCACCACACACAGGTTTTGTAAACTTATGCGGATATTTAAGTCCATAAATTGTTTTAACCTCTTCATCTATTAATGAACGGGACCATACTGCCAGATCATCCAACCTTCCATTGAAAACATCCATATTTACCGATGCAGATGACGGACTTACACCTAATCGTATAGGTGTGGATTCGATATTAAATGTATTACCATACATCGAATAGATAGCGACATTGGTTCCATCAAAATACAACCTGGCTTCCTGAATATTTTTATTGTAACTGAAAACCAAATGATGCCATTTACCATTGTTAATTGCCTGATTTAATGATGCCGGTTTATAAGTCCATGTTTGTAAACTATCCCTATAAACCCAGCTCCAGCTCCCACAGTTTTCAGCACGAAGCTCCCATCCCAACAATCGATCATTTACCAATTCCTGTTGCGACAAAATACAGTAGTCTTCATTGTCTGACTTTGTCTTTTGAACCCAGACAGAGAAAGTATAACCTTCATAATCATCAAACGAAAATCCCTCATTATAACTAATAACCAATGGCTTTCTGTATTTAGCTGAAGCCATCAGATCGAGGCAGGTGTCAGGTACATCGTAATGATAACTCACCAAAGCATCACCTTCTATTTGAACATCATAAATTCCTTTATTGATTATCTGCCCATTGAAATCAAGCTCCATAAGAGGTTTACCCGGTGAACGCATATCTTCGTGACAGGCAAGAAGAATAAATGACACAACTACGATGCTAAGAAATCTCATTCTTTTGAGTTTTGGTTTGTTATCCCCTCAATATCCAAGTCCTTGTTTATACTTAGTTCTTTTAAAATGGTTGCCAACACCTTATTCATTTCAATAAATCTTTCACTAAACTCAGGATTACCCATTTTAAAATCCTTCTCTACTTTTATTGCCAGTTCATATAACTCAGGTGCTGCAATGGTTCCGGAAATTCCTTTAAATGAATGTAACATACGTTCAGCTGCTTCCCTGTCTTTTTCTTTTAACTCGTTAAACTCATTCGCAAAATTAAGATGGTCAAAATAAAACCGCTGTAGCAGCCTTTTGAAGAAATCCCAGCGATTGGCAAAACGCTTCACTCCTTCTTCCACATTAATCCCTTTTATAACCGGATATTCAGTATCCTCATAGGTTGCCTCAACCTCAGTCAAATCCGCATTATCATTCACAACAACCGGACGTCGTTTGGCTTGCATGATACCCCTTTGCTTATTTACCCAATGCAGCACTTTTTGATAGACCTGCTCAGGATCAATAGGTTTAGAAATCATATCAACCATACCGGCTTCTAAATACTTTTGCTTGGCCCCATCCATTGCATCCGCTGTCATTGCTACAATAGACATCTCTTTGTATCCCGGAGTCTTCAATATGGCTCTTGTTGCATCAAATCCATCCATAACGGGCATTTGAATATCCATCAGAACAAGATCGTAATAGTTGGGCCCTCTCTTCTGAATCAACTTCACAGCTTCTTTTCCATTGGAAGCAACCTCAACATGTACATTTGCCAATTCGAGTAATTCAATTCCGATCATTTGATTGGCATCATTATCTTCTACCAGCAAGACCAGAACATCCTGCAATTTCTTTAATTCCTTCAGATAAACATCAGGCTCTTTTTTTCGCCAGGAGACGGTTGATTTTTCCTTCCCTAAGGCTTCCATACATCCGTCGTATAAAGTGGAATAATTAACCGGCTTAACAACTGACCATACATTAGGATGTGATTCAATAAAAGACATCAGTTCCTTTTCCTGACTGAATGCCGGAGTCAGCATAATCATCGGAACAACTTTCTCATTATGCCTGAACAATTCCCGGGCAGCATCTGCATTATTCAAACCATTCAGCTCGGAGTCAACAATTACTAAATCATAAGATTTTGTTTGCTTGCTTTCAACCAACTTAACCGTTGCCTTATCGTAGCTATTTACCATGGTCACCTTAAAACCAAGCAACTCCAGCATATCTTTCTGAATGTATGAAGTTACCGGATGTGAGATTACCAATAAGATATCTCTTCCAATCAATTCCTTTGGAGGAATGAGCAAATCGCGTTTCTGTACTTTGTTCTTACCAACCTTAACGGTAAAGAAAAATGAACTACCCGAACCATATTCACTTTCAACCCAAATTCGACCACCCATCAGATCTGATAATCTTTTACAAATTGCCAGTCCTAATCCGGTTCCTCCATATTTTCGGGTAGTTGATATATCGGCCTGTGAAAATGACTCAAATAAAAACTCCTGCAAATCAGGTTTAATACCAATTCCGGTATCTTTTATTTCAAAAAGAAGCTCTACATCGTTATCATCTTCCTGCAACACCAATACACTCGTAACAATTTCACCTTCGTTTGTAAATTTAATGGCGTTGTTGACAAGATTAATCAGAACTTGAGATAATCGTAAAGGATCACCAATCAGATTAAGCGGCACATCGGCATCCAGTGCATAGATAAAATCAAGCCCTTTTTCATGAGCCTTATATGATACCATATTACTCAGATCATCAAACACCTGCTCCAGGTCAAAATCAATATTTTCCAATGACAGCTTACCAGCCTCAATCTTTGAGAAATCAAGAATGTCATTGATAATCCCTAATAATGATTTTGAACTTGCCTGAATTTTATGAAGATAATCACTATGACCGTGTGTTGCTTCCTTTTCAATGGCAAGATGCGTCCATCCAACAATTGCATTCATTGGAGTACGAATCTCATGACTCATTCTGGCAAGGAAATCACTTTTTGCACGGGTAGCAGCTTCTGCTGCATTTTTAGCCTCTTTAAGCAATAAGGCATCTCTTTCTTTGGCGATGGCAATACCCAGAGTTACGGTATAAGCTCTGAAAATAGCCCTGTTAGACTCAACCCAGGGTACGCCTTTAGTTGTATTACCGAAACCAATAAACCCCCAGAACTCATCACGGGCAAATACCGGAACAATTAAAATATTCTCAAGTTTAAGTTTATCGAAAAGCATTTGCTCTTCTTGAATAAAATCTTCCCTAAAACCACTAATCTCTTTTTTATCAGCAAGAAAATGATACCATCTCGAACCAATTTCCTGATAACTTACATGTTGAAGATCGGGACGAACAACCGGCTTAATCTGATCTTTCTGCCATTCGTAATGATGTGAAAAACGGGGTTGTCCATCATTCCCCACCGGATCATTTACAAAAATAAATGAATGATCCACCATTGCACTTTGAGCAACTATTCGCAATGATTTCATAATAGATTCCTCAGGCTCCTGATTGGCAATCAACTCCTTAACAGCCTCAGCCACACCTTCTAAAAACCTATCTCTCAGCATTACCTCAGCAATGGCTTCTTTTTGGGCAGTCATATCAATCATTACCCCTTGCAGGTAATAACCTGAATTATCCGGTAATTTAATAGGCATTCCTTTCTCATGAAGCCATTTTCTTTCGCCTTTTACATCTTCAATGCGATATTCAATTTCGTAAGAATGATTGCGGGCAACAGCTTGTTTAATAGTCTCAAGAACCCTTTCTCTGTCACCTTCAACTATCATGTTGGTAAAAGACTGAATCCCTTTTAAGAAATTCTCCCGGTCAAAACCCGTTACTTTTGAAAATCCACTACTCAAGAAAGACATAGAACGACTATCGTCCATCATACCTGTATAAACAATACCCGGCACATTGGTTACAATGTTTCTGTAATTCTCACGGCTTCTTTCCAGATCGCGCAATGCTTCATTTAGCTCGGTGATGTCGGTTGAAATACTACAGATGGCAATAATTTCCCCTTCTGTATTACGAATCGGAAATTTATTGGATAAGAAATAACGTTGCCCTTTACGCAATTCCATTCCTTCTTCAAACTGAATGGCAACACCACTATTTACAACCTGCTCATCTACCTCCTTCCAACTCTCAACTATTTCTGGTGAAAAGAATTTATCAGCCTTCTGGCCTATTACTTCTGACTCTGTGATGCCTACTTCTTCACACCAGTTATGGTTGACCAGGGTATATCTGCCTTCAAGATCTTTTACAAAGATCATGGCCTTGCTATTATTAATAATGTCGTCGAGTAACCTTCTGTTATCTTCAATGGCTCCTTCAATATCTTTTCTTTTCCGCTCATCAGAAGTGATTGTGTATAAGAAAAATGCCAGCACAATACCGGCACCCAGAAGGGCCACAATTACCAGAACAATTAAAAAATTCATGCTCAGATCACCCCATTTGGTAAGCTGACTGCTTTGAACAAGTGTAGCCTTCTTGGATCTTTTCTGCATCTCGCTGCCTGCCCCTACAAGACCTCTTTGAGCAGAGCTAATGCTTTCGGAAAGAGAAATACCCTGATTATTGGATTGTTCATATGCTCTGACAAGATTACGGAAATCTGTCATGTAGTTTCGAACTTCCAGGTTATTTACAATATTCTCTATCTCAAAAGACTTCTTTAAAATCTTATCGAATTTAATATTTAACGAATCATGTTCTATCCCATTCATACTTCCATCATGCATCTTGTTTTGCATAACTCTGATATAGACAAGATTTCTATGGATTAAATTATATTCCGCTCTTATATCATTAAATTTTGAAGAGCCTGGCTGAAACCATGTATTGATTTTTGATAATTGTAAAGCTTCTAGTTGTTCTATTTGAGTAAATAATGAATCATTTTCCTTTGCAACTTTAACTTTTAAATCAAGTAGTGAGATGTATAGATTGAAATTCTTATTAAATTCAGAAATAAGGCCTGTCATTGGTTCCAGTTCCTCCTTACTCTGATCATTAATATCTGAAATTTTTATCTCATTCAATAAATTAGTAATATTTCTGCTGATTGTATCTACTCTTATTTTCAAGGATGAGCTGCCCGATATAAGAACTCTTTTTTCGTTTAGTCTCAGATCACTGATTTGATCCTGTAAGCGATTTACAACATCAGTATTATTTACTACATGCGATAATCGATGAATACCCCTGATACTCATAAATGAAACGATAAACAGAATCATTATGAGAATACCAAAACCAATGATAACTTTTCTCTGAATAGACTTACCCAGTCCCCCAAATCCAAATTGTCCCATCTAAAATACTTTTCTATTGAATCATTAAAGATAACAACATTTTTAAAGTAATAGTTTGTAATATACAGCCTGCCTAAATTAGATGAATAATTTATCCAAATTTGACTTTGAGAAAATTGCTAATTAATTTAGTGATGATATCCCCGCCAGATTAATAATGAGAAAATTTTTCGGTTATGATGTATTTGATAATTATTTTATTAGTAGTTGTTTTCATTGTACTGATCTGGCTTACTTTGATGGATGGTTCATACTATGTAACCAGGTCTATTCAACTGGATGTTTCAAGAGAAAAAACATTTGAATTAATTTCTAATTTTAATACATGGACCTTGTGGTCGCCATGGTTATGTCTTGAACCCGATGCCAATGTCACAGTTAGCAAAGATGGTAAAGAAGTAGGAGCTGTTTATGCCTGGACAGGTAAAATGGTCGGCTCAGGTGAAATTGAACACAAATCCTTTATCGAAGATATTTCATTAGATCAGGAAATAAGGTTTCTTAAACCCTTTAAGTCAAAATCAGATGTTTTCTGGAAACTGAGTGGTAAAGGTGAAACCTGCGAATTAACCTGGGGCATGAAAGGTAAAATGCCTTTTTTATTTAAATTTATGGCAAAAAATATGGAGCCTTGGATTGGAATGGACTACGAACGAGGATTGAAAATGATCAAAGATCATCTCGAAACAGGTTCCATCGCCTCAGAAATTGAAATCGAAGGCATTACACAGTTACAGAAAGGAAAATTTATTGGAATCAAAACTTCTTGCAACATGCAGGAAATAGCTTCATCAATGAAAGTGGTTTTTAAAGAGTTAAATGAGTTTGCACACACCCATAATTTAGAAGCAGAAAAAGCACTTGCTATTTACCACAATTTTGATTTCAAAAATCCGGTTTGCGAATATTCTGCCGGACTGGTAATTGACAAAGTGCCTACCCTGGATAATGGCTTTATCATTGGAGAACTCACCGATCAAAAAGCTTTAAAAATTACATTTACCGGAGATTACAAACATTTGGGTAATGCATGGTCTGCTGCTTATATGTATGCACGTAATAAGAAACTTAAAATCAATAAAAAATCCGATCCTGTAGAATTTTACTTAAATGATCCATCCAAAGAAACGGATCCCTCAAAATGGATAACAGAAGTTTATCTTCCCTTAAAATAAATTTAAAGCAGCATACTTTTGCTACTTTTTTAATCTATTTAATTTCTAAACAATTCTAAATTTAGTCTGTTTCCTCCCTAAAAAGCTAAATGATCAACCGCAAACGAAAGGAACTCTATCCGGTTACTGTCATAGAGAATAATCTTATCAAAGAGGACGTTCATTACCTCAAACTGGATAAGAAATTCAGTTTCAAGCCAGGACAAGTACTTGCCATAGCATTGAAGCAAAATGATGAGCCTCGCTTGTATTCAATTGCTTCGGGGATTGATAAGGATTATCTGGGAATTTTATTTGATGTAAATCCTGATGGTCAACTTACACCCACAATGTCACAATTAAAATCAGGTGATCAACTTTACATTTCAGAACCCTTCGGTAAGTTTTTGTGCGAAGGGACTCCGGCTATGTGGATTGCAACAGGTACAGGAATTGCGCCATTTGTTTCGCTGGCAGAATCCAATAAGGCAAATAATATTACTTTAATTCATGGAGCAAGAACAATTGATGCTTTTTATCTTCAGGATACATTTATTAAAATACTGGGAGAAAACTACAATCGCTTTTGCACTTCAGAACAACAGGAAGGTATTTACCATGGAAGATTAACAACCTACCTGCAACAGCAAAAACAATTACCTACGGATTATAAATACTATCTTTGCGGAAATTCTCAGATGATAATTGATGTAAGAGAAATACTTATTGAAAAAGGTGTTCCATTCGATCATATTATTGCTGAAATATATTTTTAAATAGAAGGTTATGGCCAAAGAAGCATTGTACGGTAAAACATTAAATGAATTGAAAGAAGTGATGACAGAGTTAAATCTCCCTTCTTTTACCTCCAAGCAGGTAGCCGATTGGTTGTACAAAAAGCATGTAGCATCGATAGATGAGATGAATAACCTGTCGAAAAAAGCCAGAGCCTTGCTTAACGAAAAATACGAACTTGGTCTAATCAATCCCGAGTCATTTCAGGAATCGATTGATGGCACAAAAAAGTATTTGTTTAAAACAGTCGGATCTCAATATATCGAAAGTGCCTATCTGCCTGAAGAGAATAGAAATACCCTTTGTGTTTCATCTCAGGTTGGCTGTAAGATGGGCTGTTTGTTTTGTATGACTGCCCGCCAGGGTTTCCAAAAACAACTTACAAGTGGTGAAATACTAAATCAGATTGCCAGCTTACCCGAAAGAGATACTCTCACCAATCTGGTATATATGGGCATGGGAGAACCCATGGATAACATTGATAATGTTTTAAAAAGTCTCGAAATCATAACGTCTGACTGGGGTTATGGCTGGAGTCCGCGACGAATAAATGTTTCCACCATTGGAGTTGTTCCTGCAATGCGACGTTTTATTGAAGAGTCAGAAGCTCACCTGGCAGTTAGCCTTCATTCGCCATTTAACGAAGAAAGAAAACAGCTAATGCCAATTGAGAATGTGTATACTGCTGAACAGGTTGTTGATACCATCAAACAATATGACTTCGGAAGACAACGAAGAATCTCCTTCGAGTATATCATGTTTAAAGGAGTAAATGATACTGCAGAACACGTTAAAGGGCTCACCAAGCTATTAAACGGAATAAGATGCAGAATCAATTTAATTCATTTTCATCCGATCCCCAACTCTCCGTTACAAGGCAGTGACCGATCGCAGATGGAATGGTTTAGAGACCAGCTAAGCGCTAAAGGACTCAATACAACTATCAGAAAATCAAGAGGTGAAGATATTTACGCTGCTTGTGGATTACTTTCTACCAAAAAATTAATCAGTTCTGGAGAGGAAAAAGATTATTGATTTTATTTATTATCAATAATTTTTGTTTTCTTTATAAAAAATCTCACCTTTCCTTGTTCAACCAAGAAAAGATCATTAAATTGTTTATGTTAATTTTTAACTAAACAATGGTTGTATCATGTTGAAACTAATCTTAAATGGAACAGTAGGTAAAGATGCCGAAATAAAAGAGGTTGGCAATCGTAAGGCCATTAATTTCAATGTTGCGGTATCGATGGATTACAAAGATCATTCAGGAAAGAAAATTGAACGTACAGAATGGGTGCATGCAGTTATCTGGAAGAATGATAATCAAAGCATTAAAATTGCTGAGTATATTAAAAAAGGACAAAAAGTTTTAATTGAGGGGGTTCCGGGAAGTGAAAGCTTTCAGGATAAAGAAGGGCAGGTAAAGAGCAGTTTACATGTCAACGTTAAGGAACTGGAGTTTCTTAATTAATTTTTTCACTAACAGAATTAAGCCACCTTGAGTGGCTTTTTTTGTTTCTCTTGGTTAATCTTTTATATTTTTGAGGTAAAATTATTGATCATGAAAAAGATTTTCCCAATCATATTATTGTTTTCAGTATTATTTGTTGCCTGCGGCCCTAATCGCGAAGAACTGGCTAAAGCTAAATTCGACAAAGCTCAGGAACTGTTCCTGAATAAACAGTTCAACGATGCTAAATTAATGATTGATACCATCAATGAAGATTTTGCTGATCAGATTGAATTTACCACCCGGGCAAACGACTTACTGAGGAAGATAACCATTGACGAACAAAAAAATAATCTTCGTTTTCTTGACAGTCTTCTCGTTGAAAAAGAGAATGAACTGGAACCTTTACTTAAAAATTTCACAGAGTCATCGGATTACGGAGCTAAAAAGATACTGATCCACAAACGTCAGAAGCCAGAAAATTCATATAACCGCGTTTACATCAGAGCTCATCTCGACTGGGATGGCAACTTTTATATTTCAAGTCATTATACAAGCACTTCGCACATTAACCATAACCAGATTAAGGTCTATTTTAGTGGCAACCATGCTTTAAGTGAAAAAGTTGAAGAAGACGGTTTTCAGAACAGACATTTTGAGGATGGTGAAAATGTTTGGGAAGTAGTAAATTACAAGGATGGTAAAGACAATGGAGTAATTGATTTTATTGCTTCTAATTCAGATCAGTCACTTAAGGTTCAATTCATTGGGAAAAAATACTATTACATTGTAATGGAAAAATTTGATAAAGAAGCCATAAGAGATGGTTACGAAATATCGTTTGTTTTAAAAGAAGTAAAACGAATAAAAGATGAAAGAGAGAAAGTTAAGAAAGAGCTATCAAGATTAACAAACGAATAAAACATCCTATTTCACAAGTAATCCCAAATATTGAATCCATAATTTTAAGGTATCAATCTGATTTCGCATGTAAAAACCAGCTTTTCATCAAAAAAGAAGCTTAAAACCCAATTATGGGTGATACTTTTATGTGTTCGAATTGTCATTTATAAAAAATGATTCAGATGCAATCCTATCCTATAACAAAAAAATACTTAGGTATACTTCTTTTAGTGCTGGGTATATCAATTAGTATCAAGGCACAAACTCTTGTTATTAGTGAAATAACTAACAACACCAGTGAATCAGGAGATTTTATTGAATTTACAATCGGAACAGAAGCTGTTCCTGATCATGATTTTACAGTTACAATCGTCTCACTCGATGACACTGAACTAACCGTGAGTCCGGCAAGTGTTAACTTTGTAACCGGAACATCATCAACACATACAATCACGGTTACAGGAATTGACGATACAGTGGCAGATGGTGATATCGATGCCAACATTGATTTAAGAATTGATGGTATCAGTCAGAATTTAGTAACAGTAACCAATACTGATGATGAAACAGCAGATTTTACTTTAACTCCAACTTCAACAAATTTTACTGAAGGCCAAACTGATCAGTTATCGGTTATACTAAGCAGTCAACCTGTATCCGGCCAGGAGGTAATTATCGATTTTAACAGTAGTGATGCCAATGCAGCTTCTTTATCTACCTCATCACTAACTTTTAACTCATCCAATTGGAACATTACTCAAAATATTACCATTACGGGAGTCTCTGATAATGACGCATATGATGAGTCAGCAACCATTACTGCAAGTGTCAATGCCAGTTCTACAAGCATACCTTTTCTTGATATTGTTAAAACAGTAGATTATACCATAACTGATGATGAAACTGCAGATTTTAATTTATCTGCTACTTCGTTAATTATTAATGAAGGTTCCTCCGTTGCCTTTTCAATTGCATTAGCAACACAACCAGCTAATGATGTAGTTATTAATTTAGCCAGCGACAATACTAATGCTGCTGCTGTTAGCCCGGCAAGTATCACCTTTACCAGCAATAACTGGAGTACATCACAAATAATTACAGTAAACGGTGTACAAGACAATAATGTAACCAATGAATCAGCAACCGTAGCAGCATCTGTTGACCCAACAAGTGATGCAGGGTTTACTGGCCTTACTGATAAAGTTGTTACGATTACAGTTAACGATGATGATGTTGCCAATTTTACAGTATCCCCTAATCCTCTTGGCATTAGTGAAGGTAGTACAGGAACTTTTTCTGTTGTTTTAACTGCTCAACCTTCAAGTGAAGTTGTTATTAACCTGTCAAATGATAATACAGATGCTACATCTTTTGTTATGGATCCTCTTAGTTTCACAACCGAAAACTGGAATACTCCTCAGGCAATAACAGTGACCGGGCTAACTGATGCAGATCCATATAATGCTTCTGCGACAGTGACCTTAACTGTAGACAACACCAATAGTGATTCAGATTTTCATGATTTGACAAAAACATTAACAATTAATGTTACGGATAATCAAACTCCTGATTTTGTTCTATCCACACAAGTTTTATCTGTTGATGAGAATTCATCCGGTAGCTTAACAGTCACTCTTAATTCACAACCAACCAATCCGGTAACCATTAATTTAACGAGCGATGACACTGATATTGCAACGGTATCTCCGGCTTCTATAACTTTTACAAACAGTGATTGGAATGATCTTAAAACAATTACAATATCAGGCGTTGATGATGCTGATTTACTAAATGAAGCAACAATTATTACTGCAGCTGTAGCAGTTGGAAGCGATGCCGGATTTACATCCATTGCTAATAAAACTATTAATATCACGGTTAGTGATGATGATATTGCAGATTTCTCACTAAGTAATACATCTCTATCGATAGATGAAAACAGCACTGAAGATTTTACAGTTGTTCTTAATGCTCAACCTTCTTCAGATGTGGTTATTAATCTTGTTAGTTCTGACAATGGAGCCGCAACTTTATCGTTGGGGTCATTAACATTTACTGAAAGTAATTGGGCAAATCCTCAGACAGTCACAATAAGCGCCATAAACGATAACGATGTTATTAATGAAACAGTGACAATTACGGCCAGTGTTGATAATGCCAATAGTGATGATCAATTTGATAATCTTATCAAAACATTAACTGCGAATGTTACTGATGATGATATAGCAGATTTTGAGTTATCGTCAACAGCCTTAATTATTACAGAAGGAACACAAGTGGCTTTCACCGTATGGCTTGCCGCCCAACCTATTGACCCGGTAACCATAAATTTATCAAGTAATAATACTGCCGCAGCAACCACAACTCCTAACAGCTTAACTTTTACAGCAAGCAACTGGAATACAGCTCAAACAGTTACCATTACCGCATTAAACGACAATAATCTTACCGACGAATCAGCAACTATTACTGCAACTGTTTCAGATGGAAGTGATGCTTCCTTTATTAATCTGGATAATAAGGAAATTAGTATTACAGTTACAGACAATGACATTGCTGATTATACTGTTTCACCTTCGCCATTGAGTTTAACAGAAGGTGGTACAGGATCATTCTCAGTTGTTTTATCTGCTCAACCAACCAATGATGTAGTTATTAACCTTTCGAATGATAATACGGCTGCTGCCAGTTTTGATCTAACTCCATTAACTTTCAAAACTGAAAATTGGAGTACTGCTCAACAAATTGTGGTTACAGGCCTTGAAGATGATGATGCTGTTGATGAAACAGCTATAGTAACCCTTTCAATAGACGGCTCAAGTGATCCTGATTTCATCATATCAGATAAAACATTAACCATTAATGTCTCTGATAACGAATCAGCTAATTTTGTTCTATCTGCATCGGAAATTAATATTACTGAAGGAAACTCTGCCAACTTTACAGTGGTACTAACAGCAGCCCCAACTAACTCGGTTACAATTGATTTAGGAAGCAACAATACAGAAGCTCTATCACTTTCAAATAATCAGATAGTTTTTGACAACAGCAATTGGAATCAGGCACAGACAATTTCCATTACAGCTCTTGAAGATGATAATGTAATTAATGAATCTGTTACAATAACAGCATCGGTTGGTTCCGGAAGTGATTCAGGCTATTCAGGGTTACAGGATAAAACAATTACTGTAATCATCACCGAAAACGACACCCCGGATTTCTCTGTAACACCAACATCTTTAGAAATTAATGAAACCAGTAGTCAATCATTTAGTGTTGTTCTTCTGGCTGAACCATCAAGTGATGTTGTTATTCAGTTAACGAGTTCAGATGAAGGCGCCGCAACTGTCGATGAAAGCACTCTGACCTTTACCACTGACAATTGGGCTACTCCTCAAACTATCACAGTTAACGCAATCAATGATGCTGATTCAAACAATGAATCAGTTAATATATCCGTAATTGTTGACAATGATAACAGCGACACTGACTTCAATGATATTAGTAAGACGGTAAGTGTAATAATCAATGATGATGACTCTGCTGGATTTACCTTGTCAGAATCTGAAATAAATGTAGATGAAGGAACTAGCGGAACTTTTAACATCGTCCTTACCGCAGAACCGGTAAACCCTGTCACCATAACTTTAACAAGCTCAAATTCAAATTCGGGAAGTATATCGCCATCATCTGTTACTTTTAACTCAGGCAACTGGAATCAAACACAAACAGCTACCATTGCTGGATTGGAAGATAACAATGTTATTGATGAAGTATTAACTATTACTGCATCAGTAGAATCGGGCAGTGATGCATCATTTATAAACCTCGATGATCAGCAGGTTAATGTAACAATCACTGACAATGACTCACCCGACTTTTTAATCTCAACAACATCCTTAACAATACCAGAAGGTAGTACCAGCTCATTTACTGTAACTCTGGCAGCTCAACCAACAAATAATGTTATCATCAATATTGCGACGGCTGATGCCAATGCTGCCTCAGTTTCGCAAAACTCATTAACCTTTACCAATGCCAATTGGAACACTGCTCAAACAGTAATAGTGGGTGGAGTAACTGATTCTGACAGTAACGATGAAACAGTAAGTGTAACCTTAAGTGTAAATGCATCAAGCGATGCTGATTTTACAACAATTGACGATAAAGTGGTTACTGTTAACATTGAAGACGATGATGTTTCAGACTTGACAATCATACCTTCTCCTTTAAGTGTTACCGAAGGAAGTACCTCATCATTTTCAATCACCTTAACGGCTCAACCTGTTAGTCCTGTCATCATTAATCTGGTAAGCGACGATACCAATATTGCAAGTCTAAGTACTGCATCAATAACTTTTTCAACTGCCAACTGGAATATACCTCAACAAATAGTAGTTTCTGGGGTACAGGATGATGATATAAACAATGAAACCACCTCCATTTCAATATCAGTTACTAACGCAGGTAGTGCAGCCAGCTATCATAACATAAGTAAAACATTAACAGTAAATGTTATTGAAGATGACACGGCTCCTGTTTTCACATCAACACCTATTACAACCATTAACGAAGATGAAATATATTCATACAACATAATAACTTCTGACGCTGACGGAGATATTGCATCTCTCGCTGCAATACAAATTCCGTCGTGGTTAGGTTTTACTGATAATGGAGATGGTACGGCATTGTTAACAGGCACACCTCTTAACGAACACGTTGAGAACAGCCCATATAGCATAACTATCAGGGCTACGGACAGATTTACAACTGTTGACCATTCTTTCTCTATAACTGTTGCCAACACAAATGATGCTCCTGTATTTTCATCAACTGGCATAACGCAGGCAACTGAAGATTCTCCGTATTTATATAATATTACGGTAACTGATGATGATAATGACAACCTTACCATTTCAGCTACAACATTACCTTCATGGATTAATTTTTCGAGTGTTACAAACGGGCAGGCTCAATTAAGTGGTACTCCTACAAATAATGAAGTTGGCACACACGCGGTGTCATTAAGAGCTTTTGATGGTACCACAGCAACATTTCAGAATTTTGAAATAACAGTAAGCAATGTCAATGATGCTCCTGTTATTACTTCAACACATCTGACAACAGCTACAGAAGATACCGAATATAACTATACTGTTACTACACGAGATGATGATGGAGATATTGTAAATATTAGTGCATCAACCTTACCTGCATGGTTAACAATATCCGACAATGGTGATGGAACGGCTCTTATTACAGGTACTCCAACTGATAAAGATGTTAAAAGCTCACCTGTTTTATTAAGATTAAATGATAATACAGTAACAAGGTATATCGGTTTTGAAATTTTAGTAACTAATATTAACGATGCTCCAGTCATAAATAATACAACCTTTTCAACTCGTGAGAATACAAGTGATACTATCAAAATATTAGACATAGCATGGGATGACGACAACAACATACCTGGTGCTACTGAAGATAATAAAGAAGGAGATATAGATATTAATAGTATTACACTGGGATTAATTAGTTCAACTAATGGTATTGTTGAGATTAATATTCAAGATACTATTATCATATATAAACCATACAATGGTTTCACTGGGTCTGATAGCTTTTCTGTTATTATTCAAGATAAATCAGGCGTATCAAGTAATGATGGAACTATTACCATTCAAGTCTCTAATCAGGCTCCGATAGCTATTAATGATCAATTTACAATAAATGAAGACTCTCCCACAACATTTAATGTTTTATTAAATGACACAGATCTTCAAAATAATATTGATCCATCTAGTGTTAGTCTTGTTTCAACAGATCCCCCAAAACCATCAAATGGATCAGTTCTAATAAATGATGATGGAACAATTAGATATACACCTAATCTCAATTTCTTTGGATCAGATAATTTCTCTTATGAAGTTTCAGATACAGATGGTTATAAATCACAGGCAAATGTTTCCATAACCATTAATCCGGTCAACGATGCACCAACATTGGAAAATGATGCAGAAACAACTGCTGAAGATTCACCAGTGACAATAAATGTTTTGGATAACGATTCCGATATTGATGATGCAATCGCTCCATCAACCCTGCAAATAGTTGATCAACCTTTGAATGGTGCCGTTAATATCAATACCGTTGATTACACCATTACCTATACACCAACATCTGATTTCAATGGAACAGATTCCTTTAGTTATTCGGTTAGTGATGAGAGTGGTGATTCAAGTGAAGCAAGTGTTAGCATTACGGTAACCCCTGTTAATGATGCCCCTACACCGGTAGATGATAACGTTCAAACACAGGAAGAAACACCGATAGTCATCTATGTTTTAGCAAATGATACCGATTTGGAAAATAACATAGATAGTTGCTCTGTTACAGTTATTACAAGACCAACACACGGAACAACCTTAAAAATTGGTTGCGGCAGAATTCAATACACTCCAAATGATAATTTTAATGGTGACGATTCTTTTACTTATCAGGTGACTGATAGTATAGGAGGTTCTGGTACAGCTACCGTTTATTTAACCGTTACTACTGTTGCTGATTCACCTGTTGCCATTGCAGATAGTTATACAACGGATGAGGACGTGGCGGTTGTAATGGATGTCCTGTTAAATGATTACGACAATGATAATGATATAAATATCAGTAGTCTTTCAATTGCATCGGAAGCTTCCAACGGAAATCTGGCAATTAATAACGGAGAAATAACGTATACTCCTAACCAGGATTTTAATGGTTCTGATAGCTTTACTTATCAAATTTGTGATGATACAGAATTGTGTGCGACAGCAACTGTTACTATCACCATTAATTCCGTAAATGATGCTCCGGTTGCTGAAGATGATAATGATTCAGGAATAGGCAATGGTTCTGTAAGAACTAATGTTGCAAGCAACGATTACGATGTTGAAGACAATCTTAACCTTAATTCGATCAACATAATCAGTCAACCGCAAAATGGTTCGGTTCAGGTTGAAAACGGAACAGGATACATTATTTATACACCTGAAACCAATTTTGATGGAACAGATCAATACTCATATGAGATTTGTGATGGTGAAGGAGAATGTGCTCAGGCAACAGTGTATATCACCATAACTTCTCAGGACTTTACACCTGTAACTACAAGTGATTATATTGATTTAGACGAAGATGGTTCTGTAAGTATATACCCACTGGATAATGATTCAAGTCCAAACAGTGCTTTGGATCCATCAACTCTGACCATTATAGAAGGACCTTTTAACGGCTCATATAATCTTAATATCTCCAATTCTCAAATAGTCTATGTTCCGGATGAAAATTATTACGGTAAAGACACAATCGTTTATCAAATTTGTAATGAAGCTTCTATATGTGCTGTTGATACAATCTTTATCGTAATAAATTCAGTAAACGATGCTCCGGCACCCAAAGATGATTATATTACAGTGCTTGAAGGTGAAACCATCGAATTAGATGTCACCTTAAATGATACTGACATTGAAAGTCCTGATTTAATATGGGCCCGAATAGCCACTTATACTCCAAGTATTAAGGGGACAGCCATTATGCTCTCTGATAGAAGAACACTAAATTATACAGCTCCATACAATTGTGGTTGTTCAGAGGAAGTTGTTGATTATATTCTGGAAGATGGAACTGGAGCTATCTCGGGAGCCAGAGTACATATAACCATTGAAAAAGCTCCTGATAATATACCTGAAGTATTCTCACCTAACGGGGATGGATATGATGATTACTTTGTGATTCCGGGTATTGGAACAGAAGAATTTGATAACAATGAATTATTTATTTTCAACCGTTGGGGAGCACAGATATACCATATGAAAAACTACGACAATTCATGGGATGGAAAATCGTCAGTTAGCTCTATGGGAAGTGATGAATTACCTGAAGGAACCTACTTCTATGTGTTTAAACTATCAAGTGGAAGAGTAATTAAAGGCACTGTGTATCTAAAAAAATAACCGATCCTTAATCAAAAAGAACGATGTACTTTCAAAAATATATAAGACCCCTATTCATGATTCTTTTATTACTATGTACACAAATAAAAGAAACCAAGGCTCAACAGGACCCATTGTATACTCAATACATGTTTAATACGCTGGCTTTTAATCCTGCCTATGCAGGCTCCAGAGGTACAACCAGTATTATGGCTTTATCCCGTCATCAATGGGTAGGATTTGAAGGAGCACCTACAACCCAAACAATTACTGGTCATATGCCATTAGGGAACATTGGCCTGGGTATGAGCATCATTCATGATAAATTATCACCTGCGAATCAAACAGGTGTTTATTTTGATTATGCCTACCGCATCAGAACCTCTGAAAACAGTCATCTCTCATTTGGGCTAAAAGGAGGATTCAATCATTTTCAGTTAGATGTTGCTCAACTGCTGCTGGCTTCACCCAACGACCCGGCTTTGACTAACATTGGTTTAACCAGCAAATATTTACCCAATTTTGGTTTCGGACTTTATTGGTATTCTGACAAATACTTTTTTGGTGTTTCGATACCAAAACTGATGGAAAACAAATTGGTAAACGGAGATATTGAAATCCTGGGTCAGGCTGGTGCAGAAGTAAGACACTATTTTGCTTCAGCTGGATTTGTTTTCTCTCTGGGAGAAGAAGTAAAGGTGAAGCCAACGATATTATCCCGCTTTACACAAGCAGCACCATTATCATTAGATGCCAATCTTAATTTTTTATTTAAAGAAAAACTATGGGTAGGTGCTATGTACAGGATGAGTGATTCCTTTGGTGGCATCTTACAATATCAATTTACTCCACAATTCAGAATTGGATATGCATATGACATGACCAATAACGAATTTAGAAATTACAACAATGGAACTCATGAAATCATGATTTCATATGAATTGAATTTCACAAAAGGGAAAGTACAAAATCCAAGGTATTTTTAAGTATGAAAATAGTTCTTATCATCACATTAAGTCTAGTCTCTTTAATTGCAACCAGTCAATCAAAAGAGTTAAAGAAAGCAGATGGCCACTTTAATAAATTCAATTATAAAAGTGCCATTAAAGAATACAATGCCATACTTAAAACTGGCAAGCATACATATTACAGCACTTTACAGATCGCAAAATCGTATAGCAAACTAGGAGAAAGCCAAAAGGCTGTAGAATATTTTAAAAAAGTGATCGATTATCCTGAGTTTGATTACAACAATTACTTCCTGCTTGCACGCGAACTTCAAAAGGAACGTCAGTACGATGAAGCTGAGATTTATCTTGAAAAGTATTACGCACAAAATAATAGCGAAAATCAACATGCAATTAGCGACCTAAAAACATATATCGAAACGCTAAAAGCAGATTCATTGCGCTATAAGATTGATCATTTGGACTTTAATAGTAAATATGATGAATTCGGGCCTACCATTCTCGAAGGTAAGGTTGTTTTTTCATCTAATCGTCCGGCTACAGGAATTACTAAAAATAAGGATATCAGAACAGGCGAGTCTTTTTATAACCTATATGCAATTAAAGAAACTGAATTAAGGAATTCAAAAGAAGTCAAACCCTTTAGCAACAATCTTAACTCAAGATACAACGATGGACCCATCAGTTTTGACAGTAACTTCAACACTGCCTATTTGACTCGTAATACCCAAAGTGTTGATAAAAAAGTCAATGTCTTAAATTTATTTATTGCTTATAAACACGGAAAAGACTGGTCCAGAAAAGTACAACCAATTAATCTGTTCAGTGGTAATTATAATTTAGCCCATGCTTTTATCGATTCAAAAAATCAGCTGATTTACTATAGTTCAGACATGCCAGGAGGATATGGTGGAATGGATTTATATGTAAGTAGAATTAAGGATGGTTTCCTGAGTAAACCAGTTAATCTGGGACCAGCAATAAATACAATTGGTAATGAAATGTTTCCTTTTATGGCAGAAGACGGAACGCTTACATTTACTTCTGATGGCCTGCCGGGATTAGGTGGATATGATTTGTTTTTCGCCAAATCGAAAGAGGGTAAATTTGCAAAGGCCTTTAACATGGGTTATCCTGTTAATACTTCAGCTGATGATTTTTGCCTTTTTCTGGATAATACAAACAGCTTTGGATACTTCTCTTCGAATCGCCCGGGAGGAAATGGAGGTGATGATATTTATAGTGTTGTAATTAACGATCCGCTTGACTACTGTTTGATAAAAGGAGTTGTTACAAACGCAACAGATAATACCCCAATAAAAGACGTTTGGGTTGATATCAGCAACAATAAAGGAGGTTTTAAAACACGCGTTATAACCGATGAAAATGGTGAATTTTCCTACTACTTAAGTAAAAGTACTACCTATACCTTATTGTGTCGCAAAAAATTATTTGAAAACGAGATTAATACGATTTCACCAACAATGATGAAATCATCTGATGAGATAAATGTGAATATCGTATTAACTGAAAAATAAGTTGTTATTGCTTTTTGGGAATACGAAATGAAAATGGTATTGCAAGGAATGCAAATAATCCAACAATATGATAGGTTGTTTCGAGGGTAAAAATATCGCCTAAAACACCAACTATCATAACCATTGTAGCACCAATCAAAAAGGTAGATGTCATAAATACGGCATTCACAAAATTATGATGCTCTGTTTTATATTCATTTACAATAGCCAGAAATACAGGTCCGGTTGCAAATAAAAACAAACCACATAAAACCAAAAATACCATCTGTAATACTCCGGTAGTATATAAAAACCCAAAGAATAAAACAGGAGCTGCAGAAGTAGCAATTACCATCATACTTCTCCGACCGATTTTATCAGAAATTGTTCCGGCAAACATAGTCCCAACCACTCCGGCAGCCTGTAAAATAGACAATGAAATACCAGCCCATATTTTGGAATCACCGTGCCCGGTAATATAAACAGGCAGATAAAATGTTAAGGCCGACTTCATGGCTGCCCTGAAAAAAAGTATCAAAGCAATTGTAGAAATTAAAGGCAAGAACTTTCGGAATACTTTCAGGTACTCCATGCTCGAATTGGTTTGAATACTTTCAGCTATCGAAATTCGTCTTAATCTGAAAAAAAGCATAACAGATGCCAGTATTCCGGTTGGGATAAAGTACGTGATTCCTTTTAAACCCCATAATTCAATTGCTCCCACAACAGCGATTGGGCCAACTGACCGGGCCAGCTCACCTCCTACCATGTAAAAGCTCATGCCCATACCAATTCTGCTACCTGACACTTTACGCATCATAACAGGTGACGGAACATGAAAAAAGGAACTACTGATTCCGCTGATTAATACTAATAAAACAAGGAAAATTTTATGAGGAGCCACTGCCATCAAACTCATTGAAACAGCTGTTACCGCTGGAGTAAAAATGACAAAATACCGCGACTTTGTTCTTTCAGCTAAAATTCCGACAAATGGATTAAATAATGTTGGCAAACGCTGAACAACAGAAAGAATACCTGCAAATGTCAGACTTATTCCCATACTTTCTCTTAAATAAGGCAGTAAAGGAGCTAAAAAGGCAGTGTAAACATCATGAAAGAAATGGGCAACGCTCAGCAATAGAACTTTGCCCGTTTCAAATTTTCCTTTGTGATTCTCCACTATTTATTATTTAATATTTCATTTTTTATAAATTCAACCAACTGATCTGCCATATCAAAGTCGTGGAATACAGTTGGATGAGCAGGATGACCATTATGAGGGAAAAACAACATATGCAATTTCTCATCTCCTTTCTTCTGAAGTTTCTTTACCGACTCTTCGACATATCCAGGCCAGGCACTTCCTTCTCTGGTTGCATCCATACTACCTAACGAACAAATTATTTCGGCATTTGGATATTCTTTACGTATCGATTTTACAAATTCCAGGTGAGCCTTTATAATTGTTTTAGCATCCGGTTTTATGCCATTAAAACGTTTTTTGAACTGTTCATGTTCAGGCTTTTCAACCAGCCAGCTATCGTTTTGAAACAAATTTATCACAACAATATCAGGTGTCCATTGCGTAAAATCCCATTTACTTGTTTCATCAAACGGATTGGTACGGTTATAAATTTCAGGCATAATGTAGGCATCCCAACTCACCAGAATACCAATCCCACTCAGAGATATACTTCGATGTTCAGCATCTAATTTTCTGCTTGCAATAGATGCATACGACAGGTAATGATTTTTAAATCTTGGATTTCCATTCTGACGGCCATAATCACTTAAGTCTTCATTACCCATTCCTGATGTAATGGAATTGCCGTAAAACTCAATTTTTAATTTTTTATCCGTATTAACAGGCATTGGCTTTATTTCGCCATTCACTTTAAAACCTTTAAATATTGTTGATCCTTCCCAGGGTTCGGTTCGCTTTGTCAATTTTGCAATATGAGTACCCTCAGGCAAACCATGAACCAATTGATAATATTTCGCTCCCTTCTCACAGTCAATCAGAATAGGAAACTCTTCATATCCGTCGATAATAACCTGAAAAAAATTATCACCCTTCTCATCATCTAACGATACACCCAACTCAGTTCCTGTAAACTTTATACTAACGGCTGAACCAGCCCAATATAACACAGGAAAATCTTCCTCACTCACACCAATACGACCTTCATACACCTCCTGATGGGATAATGAATCAGAATAATTTTGCCCGTTGACAACTAAATAAACAAATGTTAATAAGAATATTGAAAGTGCACGCATAATTATGGTTTATGATTATAAAAAAAGTCCTGAACCGGATGGTTCAGGACAGAATATTATCTTAGAATGGTAAATCTTCATCAGGTCCGGCTGGCGGTATTTCTGCTTCTGAAAAACTTGGTGCAGGAGCATCAGGAGGTAACATTGCATCTTCCTTTTCAATTCTCCATGCTTCCAGGTTAGAAAAATAATTAACCCGACCATCTTTTTCCCATTTACGACCTCTGATATTGAAGCTAACTTTTATTTTATCTCCCAATTGAAGAGGATCAAGCAAGCTACACTTATCTTGTGTTAACTGAAACTTAATGAAATCATTCCAGTCTGAGTTACGCTCATTCACAACTTCAATAACGAACTCACGCTTTTTGAAGCTGGCACTAATATCTACGGTATCGTCTTTAACAATTAAATTACCTGAAATCTCAAAATTCATTTTTCTTCTATCTTTTTTAAAAACTACTCGTTTACTACCACCTTAAGAATTTTATCTCCCTGGCGAATATCATCAATAACATCCAAACCTTCAACAACTTTACCAAAACAGGTATGCTGACGATCTAAATGCTGAGTATTTTCTCTATTATGACAGATAAAAAATTGTGATCCTCCTGTATTACGGCCAGCATGAGCCATTGATAGCACGCCTTTATCATGATATTGATTATCTCCGGTTAATTCACAATCAATTGAATACCCAGGTCCACCAGCTCCAGTGCCATCTGGACAACCTCCCTGAATAACAAAATCAGGAATAACCCTGTGAAAATTCAAACCATCATAAAATCCCGACTTTGCTAACTTCACAAAATTATCAACGGTATTTGGGGCATCATTTTCGTAGAACTCTACTTTCATAATGCCTTTTTCAGTATGTATCTCTGCTGTTCTCATCATATAAATATTTGAAACAAAAATACGATAAATAGTTGAAGGTTCACAATTAATTACTCATCAAACCATATAGATAAAAACTCATTCTTTTCTCTTAATAACTTATTAAGAATTTGCTTTAAGAAGACTTAGAATTAATAAAAATTCTTTTTCGATACACCTGTTCGCTTTCGCACACCGATTTGTTTCAAATTCGCACGATATTTAAAGATGTAAATGTCTTTTATTTTTTATATAGTCCTCATTTATTGTTTGTTAAAACTTTTGGCACATCGATTGATTTAAACTGATCAGTTACAAACAATAAAAAATAAAGTCATGAAAACCTTAAGAACAAAACAAACAGTAAAATTAGTTAGCGTTATCACTCTTTCTTTAATCGTATTCGGTACTTCACTTATAGCTCAACCTACATTCATGTCGAATGAGGATTATACAGAAAATGAAATTCAGGTAGAAGAATGGATGACAAATTATGAAACATTCAACCCTACATTTAACGATGAAATGTTTACCGAAGAACCTTTACCAATTCAATCTTGGATGTTGAATGCTGACGAAATGATTACTGTATTGGATGACAGCTTCAGCGAAAGTCCAATGCCAATTGAAGAATGGATGGTAAATTATAACAAATTTACAGGTCAGGTTGAAGAACCCATGATAGCAGTTGAAGATTGGATGATTGATTACAATGTATTCAATGAAAAAAGTTTCAATATTGAACAGCTAGTAGCTGAACAAACAGAAGAACTTATTGATATTGAGGCTTGGATGACAAATCTGGAAGCTTTTAATGAAAAAAGTTCGAATTTTATTCCTTCAATCGAAACAATCAACTTTGAAACAGAACCTTTATTAATGGCTCTTCATGATATTAACTAATCATGACATAAGGTTTCTGACAACAAATATATTTCCCCGGAGGCTGGCTCATTGAGTCAGCCTTTTTTGATGCTTTTTATTGCTGACTGAATTAAAATTTATTACTTCGTGATAAAGAAATCATCATGAATATTCTACCATCATACCATTCACCTGATAAGCCGGACAAAGGCTTGTATGAATGTTGGATTTATTAACTCCAACAACAGTCAAAACTTTGATGATATTATTGAAAAGCCCTTCATTTCGAAACAAATTAATTTACCTCAATATGCACAAAATATTAATTGCAATTATTCTTTCAACTGTTTTTGTAAGCAGTTGCATTACAAAACCTCGTTCATTAAACGAACTTCTGAGTTCAGACTACATCGTAAGCTGCGATTCTATTTCAGCTGATACAAGTGCTTTTAACGAAGCTTATTTAATAAAATTTAAACAACCTGTCGATCATAACGATCCTGGTCAGGGAACTTTCACCCAAAGAGTCTGGCTATCACACTATAATGCTGATGCACCAACAGTAATTGTTACAGAAGGATATTCAGCTTCCAGAAATTACACTACTGAACTGGCCAAAATGCTAAAAACAAACCAGATCATTGTTGAACATCGTTATTTCGACCAATCGAAACCTGAAACCACAGATTGGCAATACCTCAACATAGAACAAGCCGCAAAGGATCATCACAGGATTATTGAGTTTTTTAAGGAGTTTTATACGGGCAAATGGATTAGCACAGGAATTAGTAAAGGTGGCCAGACTTCTATTTATCATCGCTCCTACTTTCCTGAAGATGTTGACATCAGCGTTCCTTATGTAGCTCCCATCAATCTTGGACGGGAAGAAGATCGTTTGTTTAAATTCTTCGATAAGGTTGGCACTGATGAAGACCGACAAAAAATTAAAGATTTTCAGTTAGCGGTATTAAATCATCGTGATGAAATGATGGCAAAGTTCAAGAATTTTGCAACGGATAGAGGCTTTACCTATCGTATGGGAATGGAAAAAGCTTTTGATTTGGTTGTTTTGGAATATCCTTTCTCATTCTGGCAATGGCATGGCAATACCAATGAGATACCTGTAGAATTGAACGATGTTGATGTCCTTTTTAAGCACTTGGCACAATACAGCGATTTTTCTTATCCGGCCGATCAGATATGGGAAGGCATTAAACCATTTTTCTATCAGGCATATACTGAGCTGGGCTATTATGGATACATAACAGGTGACTTAAAGCCCCTTTTAAAAGGATTTGATCAGGACACTATTAGCAGTTGCTTATTTGCTCCTGATGGCGAGAATTTAGAATTTGACAGTGACGCAATGCCTGAAGTAATGGAGCGATTAAAGAGATCGAACCCTGAAATACTTGCCATCGTTGGAGGTACTGATCCATGGGGTGCCACAAGTATCATTACCGACAGTCTGTCAAACACGGTTAAGATAGTTAATGCCAGTGGAAACCACAGAACCAGAATCAATAATTTAAACGAAGAACAAAAAAGCCAAGCCATAAATCAATTGAAACAATGGCTACAAAATAAATAGAAACAGAAAGAGGCTTCAAATGAAGCCTCTTTTTTACAATTACTACACAGAAAGTGTTTGGGTTAGGTAGTAATGGATATTTTATTGTTGACGGTATTTCATGTTTAAATAGTTCATCAGACTGGTAACACTTTTATTGCTATTCCCTATAAATATCATATCATCTATTAGAAAAATAGGTCTCTTTAAAAAAGTATATTCTCCGATAATATGAGTTCTGATGTCTTCTTCTGACAACTCTTTGTGTGCCAAACCTTTTTCCCTGTATTTTTTCGACTGCTTGTTAAATATCGCCTCATAACTTCCGGCTTTCTTTGCTAAGCAATCAATAACTTCTATACTTAAGGGCTTCTCTTTAATATCAACAACCTCTAATCGGCCAAATTCTTTAGCTCCTTTAAGTATCCGTTTACAAGTACTACATGATTTTAGTATATAGGCTTTACCTATCAAGTGGTTAAGTTTATTGGTTAATGGTACCCAAAGATATAAAAAGGCGATGGAGCAATTAAAGACAAAAAGTGATAATGTTTTGTACTTTTTATCAACTGTGAGATTTCATAGATAAACGCAGAAAAAAAACCGTTAACTGTTTTTCTGATACCCCTTCTGCCCTTATTATTGAGGCAAATCATCTTGCCTATGCAGACTTTAAAAATTAATAACTTATTCAGTACAATGTATTCATATCTTCTTTCATTATAAATGTTTACCTTTGGAACGTAATTAAATACGTAAAACAATTAATATGGCAAGCGTTAAAGAATTAAAGAAGGACATTAACTTCTTAGCCTCAGAATTACTTACTGAAGCATATGTGAAACAACTACTTATAGAGGATGTTGATCAGAATAAGATTGCCCAGGTTATGGTTGATGCTATGACTTACAGAAATGATTTGATTGCTCGCACCAATCATCCTGATGGTAAAGACAACCCAAAAATGGTTAAGACCTATTATCAGAAACTAAGAAAAGATATGATGGAACAGTTTGTTGCTATTTCAGAAAGCATCAACGAAATCTAAACATATAAGCTTCCGTTATCAGGCGGAAGCTTTTTATCCCCATTTATAGGGGTACCCGACAAAGTCGATTTTCTATTTCCCCCATTACTACCTGCATTCAAAAGCATTCCATTCGATAATTATCTACTTTTCGAATAACAGAGAAGAATATTTTAACCATTTATTGGGATTTCCATCTACCTGGCATTGAAGTATTTTTGCATCGAAAACACTTTTTTGATCTAATATTTACATCAATGAAAAAATTCCTATTAGTGGGTTTGCTTGCTATTGGCTTATGGCAAACAAAAGCTCAACAGGTTACAGACACCAATGGATTTAATCAGAATTCAGCACAAAGATTACTTGACTCCAACAAAGGATTAACAATAGGAGGATATGGCGAGGTACATTACAACCAGCCTATAAGTTCCGATGTACAGCATAATGGAAAATTAGATGTTCACAGGGTAGTTATTCTAATAGGCTATAACTTTAACGAACGTACTCAATTTGTTTCAGAGGTTGAATACGAACACGTTAGTGAAGTATATATCGAACAGGCATTTTTACAATATAAACTTAATAATTCAATCAACTTCCGTGGAGGATTAATGCTGATACCGATGGGTATTATTAATGAATACCATGAACCTACCACCTTCAATGGTGTTGAACGCCCTTTAGTTGACAATTATATTGCACCAACCACCTGGCGCGAAGTTGGAGTTGGAATAACTGGGAATATCTTACCTGTTTCAGTTCGTTATCAAGCATATATTGTAAATGGTTTTAACGGATACGATGGCTCACTAAAGTTTAACGGATCCAATGGGTTGCGTAAAGGACGTCAGAAAGGAGCAGAATCATATATCAGTTCACCAAACCTATCAGCAAAAGTTGAATATTTTGGAACCCGAGGCCTTAACATCGGTTTGTCAGGTTATTTCGGAAGATCTCAAAGCAAAGCCTTCGATGGACTGGATAAAAATGACAATACTGCAGGTCTTTCTGCTGACTCAACCTATATTGGTCTGGCCATGCTTGGTTTGGATGCCCGTTATAACCTTGGCGGTATAGAATTAAGAGGACAGTATTATTACTCAGAACTCTCAAACACTGATAAATACAACGCTTTTGGTTCAACTAACAGCAGTGATTATAACGATTTGGGAAGTGCCATGATGGGTTATTATGTTGAAGCAGGTTATAATATTTTGAAAAACAATGAAAACACCTCTTCTCAACTAATACCATTTGTTCGCTATGAGCAATTTGACACGCACCGTAAAGTACATGAAAGCATAACACGAAACGATGCTTACAACAAAACAGCTATCACAACAGGCTTCTCGTGGCGCATAACTCAGGGAGCTGTGGTAAAAGCCGATATGCAGTTTATCAAATCAAAAGCTGACTCTGAGTTCAGCAAGGTATTTAATGCCGGTGTAGGTGTAATGTTTTAATACTATATACAAAGAAAATGAAAAACGTGTTTATTGCTATATTGCTGGTTGGCTTAAGTTCATTTTCATTTATTGGAGATGAAATAGATTATAACCATAAAACTGTAATGAAGACTCTGATTAAGAACGGCAATATGACCAATCCATCTTTTGAAGAGATACTATTACCCAAGAACATAGAAGACAGTTATAATTTTCAGGGTAAATTTTTTACAGTTGTTGATAGCAATGACAACACGATTAAAACAATTTATATTGGAAGAGTGAATAGCTGCCGTGCAGGTGGCTGTTCCATTTCCAATACCGAAATGAACGGGCCATCGGAATACTTCGATTACATGGTGTGTTTTGATATAAACAATGTAGTTGTTTTGGTGAAAGTATTTAATTACCAGGCAACCCATGGACATGAGGTTACAGCCAAAGGTTGGCTCAAACAATTTGAAGGGTACTCATCAGGAAACAGGCTGGAAGTCGGCAAAAATGTTGATTCTATTTCAGGAGCAACTATTTCGGTAAACGGAATAACAAAAGATATTACTGAAAAAACTAAAGTACTGGTGGCAATTAAAAATGCTACACCTCATTAAAATCAATTTTTAACTGGGTCGCATCAACCTGTCGGTCTTCAGGAAAGTTGGAAACGGTCAACCCTAACAGACGAACAGGACGGTTGATGGGTGCTTCTTTTAAAACCATCTGCACCAACTCACTTAACTGCTTTTCTGTTTTGATTAAGTATTCAACTGTTTTTGACCGTGTCATCTGTTCGAAATTATCAAACTTCACCTTAAGTGTAATGGTTTTACCGGTCTTACCCGACCGGGATAAACGCTTTAGCAATCCGGTTTGAAGCACCTCTATTTCGTGTTTTATTTGCTGAGGATCATATAAATCTGAACCATAAGTATTTTCAATACCTACCGATTTACGCTCACGATGTGGAAGAACAAGTCTGTCATCCTCTCCCCTGCAAACATGATAAAAATATACACCTGCCTTGCCAAAATGATGCACCAGTCTGTTCAAATCAAATTTCTGCAAATCTTTCCCGCAATGAATATCAAGTGCATACATTTTTTCAGCGGTCTTCTTTCCAACACCAAAAAACTTCTTGATCGGCAACTGATCAATAAAATCCATCACCTCATCGGGTTTGATCACAAATAAACCATCAGGCTTACGCTGGTCGCTTGCGATCTTGGCCAGAAACTTATTAATACTTACCCCTGCTGATGCCGTTAGGTTGGTTTCCTCTTTTATTCTTTGTTTTATCTCACTGGCAATGAGTGTAGCTGAAGCCATACCTTTTTTATTTTCAGTTACATCCAGAAACGCTTCATCCAGTGATAAGGGTTCAACCAAATCGGTGTATTCGTGAAAAACACTCATAATCTGTCGTGATACTTCCTTATACACATCAAAGCGATGACGTTGAAAAATAAGATCAGGACAACGCTTAATAGCTGTTCGCGAAGGCATAGCAGAATGAATACCAAATTTACGTGCTTCGTAACTGGCAGCTGCAATAACGCCTCTGTCACTACTGCTACCAACTACAATCGGCTTTCCTTTTAACTCAGGAAAATCGCGTTGTTCGATTGATGCAAAAAAGGCATCCATATCAATATGTATTATTTTTCGAACCACCGGGTAAAGTTAGAAAAAGAATACCTGAATACTTATTTTACCCTATCTTCGCAGCTGCAAGATTTTTTATCTCCATACCAATCAACAAAAAGAAACAAAACAGATGAAGAGATCTGTAGATTTAACACAAGGACCCATACTCGGTCAGTTGGTTAAGCTGGCATTACCCATAATAGGCACTTCCCTAATGCAGATGGCCTACAACCTGACTGACATGATATGGTTAGGCCAGGTGGGTAGCGATGCTGTAGCATCAGTGGGTGCTGCAGGATTTTATGTGTGGCTGGGCATGTCGTTATTACTGGTTACACGGGTTGGTGCCGAAGTTGGTGTGTCGCAAGCTTTGGGACGTAAAGAAAATGAAACCGCTGCACGATTTGCCCGTCATTCTTTGTTCTGGGCCATCGTTTTATCTGTTATCATTGCAACCATTGTTCTGCTTTTAACGCCTCAATTAATTGGTACTTTTCGATTATCAAAAGATATAGTTGAATCCGGAGCTATCTCATACCTAAGAATCGTATCATTGGGATTCATCTTCAGTTTTACCAATCCAACCTTTCAGGGTATTTATAATGGTATGGGAAATAGCAAACTTCCGTTCTATTACTTACTGGTTGGCTTAGGATTAAATATGCTTCTCGATCCGATATTGATCTTCGGGGTAGGCTTTATCCCTGCATTGGGAGTAAACGGCGCAGCATGGGCGACCTTTACTTCACAGCTGGTCGTATTCCTGATTTTCATTATCCGCTTTGTATGGATGAAAGAAATAATGGATCCCGATTTTAAGAGATTTCGCTTAAGTAAAGAAATCTCAATCAAGATTTTTAAATTGGGTACCCCGGTAGCAACTGAGAGTGGTTTATTTGCAGTTTTTGCCCTTATATTGGCGCGAATGATTACCAAATGGGGTGATATTCCGATTGCCGTGCAAAGTGTGGGTGCACAGATTGAAGCAATATCATGGATGACCTCATCGGGATTTGCAACTGCTTTAGGAAGTTTTACAGGCCAAAACTATGGTGCAAAAAACTGGTCGCGCATTCGCCAGGGTTATTTTACCACCCTGGGTATAGGCATATTTTTAGGAAGCATTGTGACTGTTTGTTTTATTGTTTTTGGAGAAGCGATATTCTCGGTATTTTTAAATGAACCCGAAGCCCTTGGAATGGGAATCATCTATTTGAAAATACTTGCCGTATCGCAGATTTTTATGATAATTGAAATTGTCACCCGGGGAGCCTTTAATGGTATTGGGCGGACTATTCCTCCATCCGTGACAGGCATAATATTTACCGGAGCCCGTGTTCCGGCTGCTATGATCTTATCTGCTGAGAGTGTACTCGGAATGTTTGGTATATGGTGGGCTATCAGCCTTTCAAGTGTGGTTAAAGGCACCATCTTATCAATTTGGTATATTTTCACTATCCGAAAACATGACAAACCTGATTCTATCGAAACCAAATCAAAATTATTAACTTTTATACCCAGCAGGATCAGACAAAATATCTGGGTAAGAAATAACCAAAATAATGCTAAAAAATAGCGATCGAAAAATAGAGTTAAAAGTATCGGCCGATGGTTCGCATACACTTTATGTTCCTGAATTGGAAGAACATTATCACTCGGTAAACGGAGCTATTAACGAATCGATGCATGTTTTTATCGAACCCAACCTTCGCTATAGTACCAAAGAGGAAGTATCGGTCTTAGAGATTGGTTTCGGCACCGGTCTGAATGCATTTTTAACTGCATTGAATCAAGGCAATAAAAGTATTTTTTACCATTCATTGGAAAAATATCCAATTGCTGAAGAACTTGCTCTAAAACTGAACTATTGCGCTAATCCCGAGGAACAACTTTTTTTTGAAAAAATGCATTTAGCAGCCTGGCAGAAGGAATCAGAAATAACTCAAAACTTTACTCTGCTTAAAGATGAAGTCGATTTAATTTCAGCAACATTTAAAAGAAAATACGACCTTGTTTATTTTGATGCTTTTGCTCCGGAAAAGCAACCTGAGATGTGGGAACCGCAAATTTTTCAGAAGATCTACGATGCAATGAATGATGGAGGAATCCTAACCACTTATTGTGCCAAAGGAGCTGTCCGACGAACCATGCAAACTTGTGGTTTTGCTGTTGAACGTTTACCCGGCCCTAAAGGCAAAAGAGAAATGTTAAGAGCAATCAAATAGAATATAGATTCATATCCTAATAGAAACTTCTGGATACAAAAAAGCTGCTATCAAATTGATAACAGCTTTTAGATATAATGCATACTCTCTTATTTCTTTTTCTCTACCTCAACCAATTCGATATCGAAAATAAGCGTTGAGTTAGGTCCAATTTTTTGTCCGGAACCTCTTTCACCATAAGCAAGATCAGCAGGAACATACAAACGCCATTTCGAACCTTCAGGCATCATTTGTAAAGCCTCAGTCCATCCTTTAATAACACCTGTCACTCTGAATTCTGTTGTATCGCCTCGCTCAACTGAACTGTCAAATACCGTTCCGTCGAGTAAGGTACCATGATAAGTACATTTTACCTTATCCGATTTTTCTGGAAATGGTCCGTTACCTTGATGAATAATCTCGTACTGCAACCCACTCTCTGTAACATTAACCTCAGAACGTTGTTTGTTCTCTTCCAGGAACTTCTGTCCGTCTTCAAGGTTTTTTGCAGCTATGGCTTTTTGCTCCTCATTTTTCTTTTCTTTGATACTTTCAAATTTCTTACGAAGCATCATGTCGGCACTTAAATCAGTAAAATAAGATTTCCCGTAAGCCAATTGATTTAAAAATCCTTTAAAAAAGGCATCTTCATTGAGTTCTTCAAACTGATTGATTTGATACTCTTTAAAACTTTCTGTCAACTTACGTTTTGATATCGCTTTAGCCATATCAACAAATGCCAGCGAGTCCATTTCAAAAGGAAGACGTTCCCACTCCTTTTTCATGTTATTAGCCATAATGTAACCTAAAGCATAACTCACGCTGTCCGTTTCGTTTTTAAAATCCATTTTTCCGGTACGTGGCACTCTGGAACATGATGAAAGCACCACCACTACTGCAAGTGCTGCAACAAGTAGATTTGATAATTTCATACTTAAAAATTTACTGATAAAAGACCATAGCCTAAAGTATCTACAGTCAACAATGATTACTATTAATTATTTAATTCCTAAAAGCTCAACTTCAAAAACAAGTGTTGTATGAGGACCGATATGCTGACCAGCACCTCGCTCACCATAAGCTAATTCAGATGGAATAAACAAACGCCATTTACTTCCCACAGGCATCAACTGAAGTGCTTCAACCCACCCCTGAATAACTCCGCTTACCGGAAAGGTTGCAGGTGTACCGCGTTGCACTGAACTATCGAATACTGTACCGTCAATTAAAGTACCATGATAATGACATTCAACCTGATCAGCAGCGGATGGTTTAGAACCATTACCTTCAGTAATAACTTCGTATTGAAGACCACTATCCAAAGTTACCACGCCTTCTTTCTTGGCATTTTCTGCTAAAAAGTCTTTACCTGCCTGAATAGTGGCAGCATGTTGCTTTTGTTGTAATTCTCCAAAGAATTTTTGCAATATATCGTTTGCTTCAGCCTCAGTCATTTCAGTTGCTTTACCTTCAAAAGCTGCTTCCAATCCTTTTGCTAATTGTGCATAGTCTAAACTCTCAATACCCGATGACTTGAAATTTTTTGCCAGGCTTACACCTAATGCATAACTTACTTTTTCCATTTAAAATATCTTATCGATTTGTAAACAAGCCACGAAATTACATTTTTACCATTATAATCAAAACCATACTAAAGCGATATCTGGTTTTAACTTAACTTTAACCTTGTGATGGATTGGTTATAATAAAGGATTGTGTTAAAACATAAAAATTGAGTCTGAAAAAATAAATTATAGATCAGAAATTGCTATTAAAAAAACTTCAGAATAATAAACCTCTTATTTTTACAAACAAATTAAAGTTAAATACACATCCCTATTAAATGATTTTTCGATTTAAAAAGAAATCCTTAAACCAATTCAAAGAATTATTTGGTAAGATAAAGGATGCAGAATATGTTTTTGATTTAATCAATTTATATTTTAAAAATAATGATGACAAAAATCTTAATGATACAATATCTGAACGAACCTGTCAAGATTTAGACTTTGAAGAGTTATTCATGTTTCTCGACAGAACAACTTCAAAGCCAGGCCAACAGTTTTTATACAACCAATTGCGCTCCACCCCATCCAATATTAGTTTCACGCAAGACGAAGAAATAATCGATGAATTAACAGGGAATAATTCAATATTTGAAATGCAATATGAATTATCAAAATTAGCGAATGACGATGCTTATCATATAGCTTCGCTTTTTCATGATAAACAACCGCAGGCCCCCTCCTGGTTTAAGATTGCTCAATTCTCGCCCTTAGTTGTGATTGTTTGTTTGATTCTCTTTCCATTTATTCCAGTTTTCTTATTCATACTTTTTACTATAATAATTTCGAATTTCGTTATACACTATTGGAATAAAAAGAATTTGATTCACTATTCAGCTTCCATCCCACAACTAATAAAGCTAAAAGAATGTGCTACATTGTTGTATAGTTATCCGGCACTAAAAAACATTAACAATGACATACTAGAGTCAGTCAAGGTAATAAACAACATAAATAAACAGATGTTTCTTTTTCAATTGGAAACCAAAATACAAGGAGAGTTTCAAGCCCTATTCTGGTTCATTATTGAAATTTTTAAGATCTGCTTCCTACTTGAACCAATTATTTTATTCAACGTTTCAAAGCAACTGAAATCAAAAAGAAAGGATATTAAAAAGATATTTGATTTTGTTGGCAAGGTAGATTCACTAATCTCTATTTCTTCATTACGTTATGGGTTGGAATCTTTTTGCAAACCACAAATTGAAAATAATTCTAATCTGGTTGCAGAAAATATTTATCATCCTTTGATAAATCAATGCATTTCTAATAACATTGATGTAAAAAACAGTTCTGTCCTTTTAACAGGCTCCAATATGTCAGGAAAAACTACTTTTATTCGTTCGATAGGAATAAATGTATTGACAGGTTTAACAATTAATACATGTTTTGCGAAGAAAGCCTGCTTCCCACAATTCCAAATACATTCAGCAATTCGAATAAGTGATGATCTTCTGAATAGTAAAAGTTATTACTACGAAGAAGTTCAAACCATTCATTCAATGATTAATAAAAGTACATTGGGGCACAATTTATTTTTACTTGATGAGATATTTAAAGGCACAAATACCGTTGAACGCATTGCATCCGGGAAAGCTGTATTATCATATCTGGCCTCAAATAATAATTTGGTATTTGTTTCTACGCATGATATTGAATTAGCTGATCTTTTAAAGGACGAATACGAATTATATCATTTTTGTGAGTCCATAGATAATGGTTCGATTCATTTTGATTATCAACTAAAGCAAGGTCCATTACAAAACAGAAACGCTATTAGGATACTGGAAATTAACAATTATCCCAAATCAATTATTGAAGAAGCTTTTTCCATCTCCAGAGAATCGGACCTAAGACATCAGAAAATATTGAGTTATAATAAGTAGTATACACTTGTCCCTTCGGAACTCTTTATCATTTACCACTTGCATAGCACTTACGTACAATGCTGTTACAAACGTCCCTGACGGGACTATCATTATTTAGAAAAAAGCAGAAACTATTTATAGTATATTCTTCAAATTAAGCATCTACTAATATATTAGGTTGTATAATATATAGGATACAATACCGATTGTTCATTTGGGATTAACTTCTGCTTTACTGATTACACAGCACTTGAGTGCTGACCTTTTACAGACGTCCCTTCGGGACTATCATATGCTTCTATCATTATAAAGCTTAAACTGAACTTACCAATGCTCCTTCCAGACGGCTATATCATATTAAACTACTAAAATCTATACTCAACAGACTACTTCTTAAAGACTAAAAAATTAATGACTATAAATTTCGCCTGATGCAGTAATAAATTCTTTTTCACCCCATAAACGAAACTGCACTTTGGGTCCATTCCAGGCTTGGGGCCAACCACCCATTATATTATTCAGGTAAACCAATTTCACCGGATGTTTGCCCTTGCGTAATGCAATAGTTGAGTTATTTCGTGAAAATCGTTTTACTTCTCCATTATTATCAATCAATAATTCTCCGGCGATAAAAAACTGATCAAGATTGCTAGCAAACTCATATATTCCATCTTCTGGCACTTCTATATAACCAGTAAAAACAGAAGCATAAGCTTCATCATGGCCATCACGCTTATAGCCCTTTACAGGTTTCATCAAGTTGATGCTTTCATCCCAACTTACAATACTATCCAACTCTTCCGTATTTAAGAAATATCCTTTTGTGTATTTCTCAACCAATCCTGAATCGGTTGACTCCGGCTCAACAGCCTGCACGTAATTTGTTTTCTCTAGATGAATGGCTCTGACCCGACTCATTTTTCCTGTCTTCAATACTGTCGCGATCTTTATTGTTTTACTATCGGCAAAGATCAGTGGCTTCATATACACATTTGAATGTACCTGTGGATCTGATCCATTTGTTGTATAAACCATATCCAAATCCCGGGTATTCGAGAACTCAACTTTTATATTATCAGTAAACACCATTTTATCGACCGGTCCTTCAGGTAATGGAATATGATAATTAATATCATGCATATCCATTCTCTGGTGCAGGTTGTCCAACCGCAGAAGGAAACTATCATAGTTTCGCTGTTCTTTTGCACTCCAGTTCACTTCGGCCAAAGCAATAATTCGAGGATATACTCTGTATTCTGCCAATTCAGGAGTATACATATATTCCGTCCATACATTGCCCTGTGCACCTAAAATATGATGTTTTTTATCTTCAGCTATATCTTTTGGAACCGGATCATAGCCATACACTTCTTCCAGTGAAGTATAACCGCCAATAGCCACCGGTTCAACCCTGTTATCACCCTGGTAATGGTCGAGGTAACACCAGTTACCCGGTGTCATCACTACATCATGTCCCTGATTAGCTGCTTCAATACCACCTTCTTCACCTCTCCACGACATTACTGCAGCTGATTCAGCCAGTCCTCCTTCAAGAATCTCGTCCCAGCCAATCATTTTCTTACCATGTTTTAAAAGAATTTTCTCAATGCGTTTGACAAAATAACTTTGTAACTCATGCTCATCCTTTAAACCTTCTGCATTAATACGTTTCTGACAAAGAGCACACTCTTTCCATTTATCCTTTGGACATTCATCTCCCCCAATATGGAAATAAGGTGACGGGAAAAGTTCAACAACTTCATTGATGATATTTTCGAGAAAGGCAAAAGTCTCTTCTTTTCCGGCACAATACACATCGGGCTCAACACCCCAGACATTGCGCACCTTAAAAGGTCCGCCTGTACACGAATACTCCGGATAAGCAGTTAAAGCAGCCAATGCATGACCAGGAAGCTCAATCTCAGGCACAACTGTAATGAAACGTTCTGCCGCATAAGCAACAATCTCCTTTATCTCGTCCTGAGTATAAAAACCTCCATATTCATACCCTTCTCCTTCTATTCTTTTTGAACCGATTTCTGTCAGTTTCGGATATTGCTTAATTTCAATTCGCCACCCCTGATCTTCGGTCAGATGCCAGTGAAAGGTATTCAGTTTTACCATAGCCATCATATCCAGGTGCTTCTTAATATTTTCAACCGGAATAAAATGACGACAAACATCCAAATGCATTCCACGCCATTTAAACCGTGGAGCATCTTTTATCTTCACTGAAGGCACAATCCACTTCATATGTTGTACAAACTTCTGACTTTCAACTTCAGCCGGCAATAACTGTAAAAGTGTCTGCATTCCATAGAAAACACCCTCTGCGGTTTTTGCTTTAATCTGCGCTCCGGTTGAATTTACCTCCAGAAAATAACCTTTTTCTTCACTGTCAATGTTGGAATCGATAACAAAAGCTACATAATCCTTTTCAGGATATTTTTTAGATATAGCTAATTTAAACTGCGAAGTACTTTCAATTTTATCAATAAGAATTTGTGCAATGGAATTCAAACTTGAATCACTGACATACAATTGTGTTTCTTTTGTTATTTCAAATTCACCCTCTAATTGTTCCACCTGTTGCGGAAGCGGAATGATCTTCAATTCATTGATATCTTTTTCTGTGCAGGAAAGCAAACCAATTGAAATCAGAAACAGAACTAATGTATTCTTTAGCATAAGGCCATTTTTAGGGTTTATATCCATTCTCTTATCAAATGTAACAAAAGACTATCAATAACCAGCCTTTAACTTAATAGCTTATTGAGTATACTGTTATAAATTGTCGTATCTTCGCAGCAAATTTCAATTTAAGTAATATGACACATAAGGCAGGCTTTGTAAATATTGTTGGAAACCCGAATGTTGGAAAATCTACATTGTCGAATGAGTTGGTTGGAGAACGCTTGTCGATTATCACATCTAAAGCACAAACCACTCGTCATCGAATATTTGGAATTGTGAATCAACCCGAATATCAAATTGTATTTTCTGATACTCCGGGAGTACTGAAACCCAACTATAAGTTACAGGAGTCGATGCTGCGTTTTTCAAAATCAGCACTGGCTGATGCTGATGTGATTCTTTATGTAACCGATACGTTTGAAAAACCGGATAAGAATGATGACTTTTTGGGTGCTGTACAAAAAACAAATATCCCTGTCTTATTGGTAGTCAATAAAATTGATCTGGTTGATCAGGAAAAATTGGATAGTATTGTTGATTTCTGGAAAGAACAACTACCCAGCGCAGAGATCTTTCCAATGTCGGCATTACATAAATTCAATATTCAGAATCTTAAAGATCGTATCATAGAATTGTTACCCGATTCACCTCCTTTCTTCGACAAGGAATCACTGACAGATAAACCTGAGAAATTTTTTGTCACCGAGATCATTCGTGAAAAAATATTGATTCAATACAAAAAAGAGATTCCATACTCTGTGGAAGTAGAAGTGGAAGAATTCAAAGAAGGGCCGGACAGAGTTGACATTCGCGCTGTGATACATGTGGCACGAGATTCACAGAAAGGAATCATCATTGGACACAAGGGAGTTAAGCTAAAATGGGTGGGCATTGAAGCTCGTAAAGACATAGAGGCATTTTTGAAAAAGAAAGTAATGCTAACAACCTATGTTAAAGTATCAAAGGACTGGAGGGATAAAGAAACTTTCTTAAGAGGACACGGATACGATTTAAAGTAAAATCAAAATCCTTAAGCTTTCTTAATTTAATTGGTGTGTGTGCTGATTTTCACTACTTTTGCAGCCCCAATTTGATTAAAACAAAAATACCATGGGAAATATAGTTGCAATTGTTGGAAGACCAAACGTAGGTAAATCAACGCTATTCAATAGATTAACAGGTACACGCCAGGCTATCGTTAACGAAGAAGCCGGAGTTACCCGCGACCGTTTATATGGCAAAGCCATCTGGAACGGTGTGGAATTTTCAGTAATTGATACTGGTGGATTTGCTACCAATTCCGATGATATTTTTGAAGAAGAAATACGCAAACAGGTATTAATTGCCATCGACGAAGCAGATGTTATCGTTTTTGTGGTGGATGTACTAACCGGAGTTACCGATTATGACGAAGGTGTTGCTGAAATATTGCGACGAACTCAAAAACCTGTCCTAGTTGTTGTTAATAAAGTTGACAACCACGATCGCATTGCCGAATCGAGTTATTTTTATTCTTTAGGTCTGGAAGAACTATTCCCTATTTCGTCCGTTAACGGCGCCGGAACAGGTGAATTTCTGGATCGATTAATTGAAGTTTTCCCAAAAGAAAACACTCAGGAAGAAGAGTTAGACCTGCCACGTTTTACCATTGTTGGTCGCCCGAATGCGGGAAAATCCTCTATTCTGAATGCTTTTATTGGTGAAGAACGCAACATTGTAACACCAATATCCGGAACTACACGTGATTCGATTTACACGCGTTACAATAAATTCGGTCACGACTTTTATTTGGTTGATACGGCCGGTGTACGTAAGAAAAACCGTGTACATGAAGATCTGGAATTTTATTCTGTGATGCGTGCCATCCGAGCTATCGAAAACTCAGATGTATGTATGTTAATGATTGATGCTACACGTGGTTTCGAGGGGCAGGATCAAAAAATATTCCATTTGATACAGCGTAACCGAAAAGGAATTGTTGTATTGGTTAACAAATGGGATCTGGTTGAAAAAGATACACATACAACGAAAAAGTTTGAAGAGCAGATCAGAAACGAGATGGCTCCTTTCACCGATTTTCCAATTGTATTTACTTCAGCCCTTACAAAACAGCGAATCCACAAAGCTATTGAGAAAGCTATTGAAGTATACAATAACAGAAATCTTAAGATTCCAACTTCACAACTAAACGAGATTTTACTTGCCGAGATTGAGAAGAACCCACCTCCATCAACCAAAGGAAAATTCATTAAAATCAAGTATATTACACAGCTACCAACACAATCACCTGCGTTTGCTTTCTTCTGTAACTTACCGCAGTATGTGAAAGAACCGTACAAACGTTTTCTTGAAAATAAGATAAGACAGTACTGGAATTTTAATGGATTACAGGTTCAGATTTTCATGCGTAAAAAATAGGCTTCAGCTTGAAATCTTATACATTGGCATACAAAAGCAAATAGGCTCATTAAAAGATTTGTATATATTTGCTTTTGTTCCAACTTGACCATTTTGATAGTAAAGCCCATTATCACACATCTTAATATGCATCGTATTCAACTGAAATACCCGCTTCTGATTTTATTACTGTTGGTTGTTTTTTCATCTTATGCTCAAGAGAGACCAGAAGGCAGACCTCAGATGGGTGGCCAGATAGACCCTGATCAACAACAGCAAAATACAAGCTCCATCGAACCAGATATAAGAGCATGGCATCTGACAGATGATTACACTTTTGCTGACACAACTGCCGTTGATACACTTACCACTGGCTTTCAAATATTCAATCCAATATATCAAAAAAGCATAGCCAATGCTCATTTAGGCAATATGAATACAGCCTATCAATCGATGATATTTGAGGACCGGGAGTATAAATATGGAAATTTATTTTTCAACTCATTTCTGGCCTACATGCCCGATGTTGATGAGATGTATTTTTACAATACTAAAACTCCATACATCAATATCACTTATAATTTTGGAGGTCCAAAGCGACGTTCTGAAGAACGAGTAAAAGCTATGTACACCCAAAATGTAAATAAAGCACTAAATGTTGGTGCCAGCTATTCATTATCCTCATCTATTGGTCAATATTCCGCTCAAAAAGCAGAGGTTGATAACGCCAAGTTCTTTACGAGTTATGATGGTGAGAAATATAGTTTTCAAGGAGCATATATATACTCTAAACTTAAAACCTTAGAAAGTGGTGGTATTGACAAAGAAGCCCAAAACGGAGATTTTAACGAAATAGATGCATCGTCAGTTATTACACGATTTACTACTGCAGAAAAAAACCTGACTAAAAAGAAGATATTTTTTAATCAATCTTTTGATATTGGTAAAATCACTTTAACCGATAAAGATTCTGTTCAAACCATTCTACCTGTCGGAACTGCTTTTCACACCTTTGAATTTGAGCAGAATAAAATGGAGTATAGCATTCCTGATCTGGAAAATTACTATTCCATAACAAATCCTTTTTACCCAAATATAAATAGCGACACACTTCAAACTAAGGATAGTGTTAGAATTAATTCCATTCGAAACATTTTCCAGATTAAGTTTAACGAAGAAGCAAACTCATTATTTAAATTCGGACTAAGAGCATTTATTACAAATGACATATCATTTTATCGATTCCCTAAAAAACCAACCGATTACACAATTGACGACTCCGATTATATTCCGGAATATATTAATACCGACACAACATTAGTTACAACAGCATTAGGTGGTCAGATCTTTAAAAATCTCGGAAAAAATTTCTGGTGGAATGCTGGCTTAAAATTATATTTCCAAGGTTATAGGGCTGGGGATTCAGAAATAACAGGAGAAATGAATTCCAGCTTCAGAGTTTTAAAAGATACAGCAGGATTTTTTGCCAATGGTGGAATTTTCCTTACTGAACCGGAATTATTTGAAACCAGATATTATTCTAACCATTTGGAATGGGATAAAGACTTTGGAAAGAAAAAAACGATTCAGTTTAAAGGAGGGATTCGTATCCCAACCAAACAATTGGAACTAAGTGCAGGTGGATTTTTGATGAACAACTATATTTATTGGAATTCAGATGGCACACCCAGCCAGAGTGACGGAGTCATTCAGGTTTTTCATGGGAATATTAAGAAGCTTTTTAAACTGGGTAATATCAGAATCGATAATGACCTTGCGCTTCAATACAGCAGTAATGAGAATATCATTCCATTACCAACTGTTGCCATTTATAACTCAACCTATTACCAAAATACTCTTTTCAAGGTATTACATTTTCAGCTTGGTTTTGACTTAAGATACTTTACACAATACTATGCTCCTTTTTACATGCCTGCAACAGGTCAGTTTACCATACAAAACGATGAGAAAGTTGGTGACTATCCATGGGTGGATGCATTCCTGAATTTCCAGCTGAAAAGAGCACGTGTTTATATCAAATACGATCATGTAAATCAAGGCTATCCAAACAAACCATATTATACCACGTACAACTATCCGGGAAATCCACGAGTGATGAAGTTTGGCGTATCGTGGAATTTCTATGACTAACGTCAATGGTGTAAATTGCTGGCAGAATACATTTTAATTATCTTTGCCACGAACTAACGAGAAGGTATTATGCGATACAGCTATATATTATTACTGGTTATTGCCACTTTATTTGCAGCGTGCAATTCAGGTAATAAGCCGACTCTATTCAACCACTCTGAAGAAGAAGTTGACATAGATCTTGACGATATTGTCAAGCGCGGAAAGATAAAAGTGGTAACCGATTATAATTCTACTAACTACTTTGTTTATAAAGGTCGTCCACTGGGCTATCAGTTTGAGTTGTTAAAAGCCATGGGTAACCAGTTGGGTTTAAAGCTTGAAATTACAGTATCCAATAACGTAGAAAAAAATATCAGCGACTTACTTAATGGCGACATCGATCTGATTGCCACCAACTTCACAGTCACTCGCGAAAGGGGCGACATAATTACTTTTACCGAACCTCATTGCGTAACACGTCAGGTATTGGTACAACAAAAATATTCTAAAACAAACGGATCAAATCCCGGTGTTTTTAATGAAATAATTCGCAACCAGCTTGATTTAGCTGGTAAAACCATTTATGTACAGGAAAATTCTTCGTTTGTTGAACGTTTACGTAATTTAAGTAATGAAATTGGAGACAGTATCAACATTGTTGAAATTCCTGATTACGAAGTAGAGCAACTGATTGGGTTGGTTGCCAATGGTGAAATTCCATATACTGTATGTGATGAAAACATGGCTCGTATCAATTTAAATTTTTACGACAATCTGGATATTGAGACTGCCATCAGTTTTCCTCAAAAAATTGCCTGGGCTGTTCGCCCAAATTCAAGGGATTTATTAGATGTTGTTAATAACTGGCTTATCAACTTTAAGAAAACACAGCAATACCAAAGAATTTATCGAAAATACTTTATCAACGAAAGATCGAATCATTTAGTAGATGCTGGCTTCCATTCCATTAGAGGAGGAAAGGTATCTATATATGACGCCATCATTAAAAAAGAAAGTAAAAAATACGATTTAGACTGGCGCCTGATTGCCTCATTAATTTACCAGGAATCAAGGTTCCTTCCTGAGATTGAAAGCTGGGCCGGAGCCAAAGGACTTATGCAGCTTATGCCTGAAACAGCCGATTATTTTGGGGTTAAGGAAATAACTTCTCCAACCGATAATATTAAAGGTGGATTAAAGTTTTTAACCTGGTTGGATGGCAGATTAAGCAAAACGATTGAAGATCCTGATGAAAGAATAAAATTTGTACTGGCTGCTTATAATGTAGGATTAGGTCACGTGCAGGATGCCATGCGTCTGGCTGAGAAAAATGGAAAGAACCCATTAATCTGGGAAAATAATGTGGATTATTATCTTTTAAATAAATCGAAGCCAGAGTTCTATAACGATCCAGTTGTAAAATACGGTTATTGCCGGGGTGAAGAACCTTATCACTATGTTACTGATATCCTTGAGCGTTATAATCACTATAAGAATGTAATAATGGATTAAGCTGATTTTCTTTCAATACCTGAAGAAATTCACTTAAAATCATTGCTGTGGCTCCCCAAATTTCAAAATCATTTAATGAAAAAAATGGAGCCTCAACAACTATATCATTAATTTTTCGTGAAAAGCACTTAATATTTTGGGGATTAGCCAATTGAGATAAAGGAGCTTCAATCAATACATCCACCTCACGTGGATCGGGTTTAAATTCAGGTGCATATGGTAATACACCAACCTGAGGATAAACAACAAAATTGGAATTGGGGATATAAAGCGATGTCAATTCACCAACATATGAAACATCTTTTCCTACAATGCCAATTTCTTCTTCCGCTTCCCTTATGGCAGTATTAAAATAACAGGTGTCACCATCTTCGGTTTTGCCACCTGGAAAACTCACCTGTCCACTATGGGCTCCTTTATAAACTGAACGTTTCATCAAAGGCAAGTACCAATTACCTTCCTTCACATACAATAAAATCAACACACTACTTTCCCTCGCTTTATTTGGCTCAGGCAAAACTTTACCGGTAAACCTAACGGATGGCGCCATTAATGACTGTGCCTTCTTACCAGGCAAAGGTTTACGAAAAGCCTCCAGTAATATTTGTGTTTGATTGCTCATTCAGTTTCTTTCAAATATAACTCCTGTAAAGTTTTTTTGTTTCTTTTATAAGTTAAGAAATTGTTTTGATAAATCTTGATCTGAACTTGAAATACAAACATAAAAAAAGGTCGGGCGTTCCCGACCATATGTCCCATTTATTAACTTAAACCTTTTAAGATTTGTGCTTGTAATAAAACAAACACTATACCAAAAAATAAGACATTGGTCATTTAACCACTTTTATATTCACATATACCTACATATCAACAATCTAGCTTCCATTTAAATTTAAATAACGTTTGATTATACGTAAATTTAAATGTTCGGTTTCGAACAGTCGCTGTACGTTTATAATAGAATTTAATTAAACCGAATTGACTTAACCGGTAATATACGTGCTACCAGGTAGGATGGTCCCAAAAGCATAAGTAAGGTTATTATCCCAACTCCAACATTCAGCATTACCAAATGACTTGCCTGAAGATAGATAGGAACCGTTTCGAGATAATAATTTGTTGCATCTAATTTTATTAGATGAGTATATTTCTGTAACAAAGCTATTCCAACACCTATCAGATTACCCCAAATCAGGCCTTTTCCTACAATATAAATGGCTAGATAAAGAAATACTTTACGGAGGCTCCAGTTTTCTGCACCCAAAGCTTTAAATATTCCAATCATATTGGTTCGTTCAATTATCAGAATCAGCAAACCACTTACCATATTAAATCCGGCAACCAGTAAAATAAGAACTAATATTACAAGCAGATTCATATCCAGCATATCGAGCCATGTGAAAATCTGTGGCTGAACTTGCTTGATTGATTTAGCTCGTAACATGGTTCCATCCTCTTCAATTTTTGAACTGGTCACATAGTAAACTTCCTGATGGATTTCATCAATGTTATTAAAATCATCAATGATGATTTCATAACCTGAAATTTTATTGTTATCCCAATTATTCAACTTCTGAATATGGCGAATATCAACCAGAGCAAACACCTTATCAAACTCAGGAAAATGAGAATTATAAATACCGCATATTGTAAATTTCCTCATCCGAACCTGATCCTGTACAAAATACATTCTCAAAGGATCACCTACATTCAGTCGTAACATTTTGGAAATTTCCTCTGAGATATAGATTTGATCAGACCGGATTGAATCTTTAAAATCTGGAATATGCCCCTCCACACAAACTTCTTCCATAAAGCTCCAGTCAAAATCAGTCCCGACGCCTTTCAGAATTATCCCTTGAATAGCTTCTGTAGTTTTTATTAAACCAGGCTTTGTAGCAAATACCTGAACCTGATTTACACCATCTATAGCTTTAAGTTCAGATGCCAGTATACTATCATTGGTGATTGGATTACTTTCGTAGGAATTATTGTAATCATAACTTATCACCTGCAGATGCGAACCGAATCCTATTATTTTCTGACGAACTTCACGTTTAAATCCCAAACCTATTGAAAGGGACAATATCATTACAACCATTCCGAGTATCACACCCAAAGTGGCAACCTTAATCACCGGACCAGAAAGTTTCTTACCGGTAATTCCTCCTGACTTTATTTTACGTGCTACAAATAATTCGAAATTCAAGGTGTAAGATTTTGAGCAAAGGTAGAAAAAGCAACAGAACTACCACATAATAAAATATTTTTCGATCTTCATTAAAGTTGTACTTCTTGAATTTATTTAATAAATAAGTTATATTATCTATCCAAACCATCACCGATATGAATGAAGATTTTCTGCACTTTATCTGGCAAAACAGGCTCTTTCATCCACAAAATATAAAAACAAAGGATGGCCAGAAACTGGAAATAATTCATCCGGGTATCAAAAACACCGATTCCGGGCCCGATTTTTTTAATGCCAAAATCAAACTCGACAATACATTATGGGCTGGCAATGTTGAAATTCATATTGATGAAACCGATTGGTTCAACCATGGTCATCAGAACGACGAAGCCTACAACAATGTTATATTGCATGTGGTCAATAAGTTTGGCCAAAATACCTTCACTCAATCAGGCAGAGAAGTTCCTGCATGGGAAATGACATTGTCGGATCAATTGATGGAAAACTATCAAAAACTATTTTTTAATAGTAAATGGATTGCTTGTGAAGACAACCTCACATCACTTGAACCAACTGTTTTATTACAATGGTTAGATCGAATTCTAATTGAAAGATTAGAAGAAAAAAGTGAGTTAATCCATCAACTATTGTCATCATTTAAAAATGACTGGGACCAGGTATTTTTCATTTTACTTTCTCGAAGTTTTGGTTTTGGATTAAATGGCCTCCCTTTTGAAATGATGGCAAAACAAACACCCTTAAAGATTTTACTGAAGCATTCTGATAACATTACACAAACAGAAGCCTTGTTATTTGGTCAGGCCGGATTTTTACAATTCTCCAAGTCTGAAGATGGCTATACAAAAATACTAAAAAAAGAATATGACTTTCTAGCCTATAAATATCAGCTCAAGGCAATTGAACCACATATCTGGAAATTTGCAAAACTTAGACCTTCAAATTTTCCAACAATTAGATTAGCTCAGCTAGCCAGATTAATTCATCAGTTAAAAGGAACTTTCGAATCCTTACTTTCATCTGTAGATTCAAAGTCTTTTATTAATCTTTTAAATATTCGAGCCTCAGATTATTGGAACAATCATTATCAATTAGGCAAAACAAGTGAGAAAGACATAGTAAAACACCTGGGTAAAGCATCTGCTCAACGAATTTTATACAATACCATATATCCCTATTTATTTGTGTATTTTGATAAAAACAATTACCAACATAAAAAGGAAAATTTATTAGAATTACTTTATAAACAAGCACCTGAAAGAAACTCAATTTTATCAAACTGGGAAAAAAGAGGCATAAAAATCGACAATGAAGCACAAGCTCAGGCATTGATTTTTCTGAAAAACCACTACTGTAATCATAAAAAGTGCTTAAATTGCCGCATCGGACATAAAGTATTAAGCAAAACGTGAAAAAACAAACATCCTTATATCACGAAACTATCAGAGCCCTGCTCATTTCAGCCGGGCTTCTTGTTTTAACCATTTCGGCTGGTTCTGCCGGTTTTGCTTTACTTGAAGGCTATCGACTACTGGATGCTATCTACATGACAGTCATTACAATGGCCACCGTTGGATTCAGTGAAGTTGTTCCTTTGTCGGATACGGGTAAGATTTTTACCATTTTTCTTATTATTTTTAGCTTAGGAATTTTCGGTTACGTCATCACCCAAATAACCCGTGTTATTTTCGAAGGCGTTTTACATCAATCATATAAAGCGTACCAGTTGAGAAAGAAAATAATAAAATTAGAAGATCACATTATTGTATGCGGATACGGTAGAAATGGATATCAGGCCTGTGTTGAACTGGCTGAGCATGGTGAACAGTTTGTGATTATCGAGAAACGTGATCATGTAGTAACGCGAATCCTGGAAGATCCTGACAATTTATACGTTCAGGGAGATGCCAGTTCTGAAGAAGTGCTGGATGCAGCACAAATCAGGAAAGCAAAAGCATTAATTACAGCCTTACCAAACGACGCTGATAACATGTTTGTGGTTCTTACAGCCAGTGAGATGAATCCAACTTTAAAAATCATCAGCAGAGCAAGTGATTTCAGATCTGACACCAAACTCCGACGTGCCGGTGCCACCAATGTTATTATGCCCGATCGTATTGGAGGTCAACGAATGGCCAAGTTGGTAACACAACCAGATGTGGTTGAATTTGTTGAATATATTCTTTTACAAAGATCAAAAGATGTGCAACTAAAAGAAATCAGTTGCTCTAAATTAGCTGTAGCCAATTATAAAAAAACGATCAGGGAATTAAAGTTAAGAGAAAAATCAGGAGCCAACCTTGTCGGCATTAAAACAGGTGAAGGAACATATATTTTTAATCCTTCCCCGGATATTGAAATCACTCCTGCCGATAAACTTTTTGTTTTGGGAGCTCCCGGACAATTAACCAAGTTTGAGCTATTATTAAATGACACAGAGCATATCGAAAGTAGTACTGTTGACAAATTGCTTTAGTGTTATTTTTGAAATATATTTTTTGCCTTTAACCAAACCTTTTTACATAGCCTTAGTATAAGCACCAGTGTTGGAAAATCTAAATAACTGTGAATACAATTTAATTTTTGGTTCGCTTTTTGATAGATGATAACCAGTTTTAAAACCCAAATACTTAAAACATGAATGCAAAAAAACTTTTAGGAATAGGAATCTTCACTCTTGCTTTAGCAGCAAGTATGGTTAGCTGTAAATCTAAAGAGAAAGTTAGCACAAATAGTGAAGTAGGAACCATATTGGAAAATATGCCTTGCGAAGATAAAGGTCGTTCAGACAAAAATTATTTCCGTGCAAGTGCCATGGCAACCAGCTCTGACTTAAGTCTGGCAAAAGAAAAAGCTTTATTAAATGCTAAACAACGTTTGGTAACCCTTATCAACTCAAACACAAAATCAGTTACCGATCGTTATGTAAATGAACGTGAATTTGGTGATGCTTCTGAATTCGAGCAAAAATTTGAAAACCTTACTCGTGAGGTAGCAGATGAAACTATTTCAAACATTGTTGTAGCCTGTGAAAAAGCCAGTGTTCTTGACAATGGTAAATACCGTGGATTTGTTGCCATTGAAGTTAGCAAAGAAGATATCATGAATGGTATCGACAATAAATTATCAAGTAATCAAAAACTTCAGGTTGATTACGACAAAAAGAAATTCGAAGAAATTTTTAACCAGGAAATGCAAAAACTGGCTGAAGAACAAGGATACTAATCCTCGAAAAATATTTACAAAAGTCCCGAACTTAATTATAGTTTCGGGACTTTTTTTTATCCTTAATTATTACCTTTGATCTGAACGATAAAATTTTAGTTACAAACAACTTGTCTTGTTGAATTTATTACCTATCTTTGCACCCTCAAATTATATATTTAAACATATTTTATTATGTACTTGACAGCAGAAAAGAAGCAAGAGATCTTCGAGAAGTACGGAAAATCGAATACTGACACTGGTTCTCCAGAAAGCCAGATAGCATTATTTTCTTTCCGTATCTCGCATTTGACTGAGCACTTAAAGTCAAATCGTAAAGATTATAGCACAGAGCATGCTTTAAAAAAATTAGTAGGTAAGCGTCGTAGCTTGTTAGACTACTTAAAGAAAAATGATATCGAAAGATATCGTGCCATCATTGCAGAACTTGGAATTCGTAAGTAAGCAAACGGCAAAGCGAACAGAAAGCAGTTTTCGAAAGAAAGCTGCTTTTTTTATGCTCTTATTTCTCGATTATTTGTTTTTATACAGGAATTTATTGTAACAATTAACCATAAGTTAAAAAATAAACAGTTTTTACACATTATCTTAGGATATTGCATATCTTTGGCAGTAATATAGAAGGATAAAAAAAGAATAAGAAAATTGTCATGATTAAACCATTTGAAAAAGTTATTGAACTAGGTGATGGCAGAACAATTACCATTGAAACTGGTAAATTAGCTAAACAAGCAGACGGCTCGGTAGTCGTTAAAATGGGAAATACCTATTTATTGGCGGCAGTTACCTCTGCTAAAGATGCAAAACCCGATGTGGATTTTATGCCGCTAACAGTTGAATACAAAGAAAAATACGCTGCTGTTGGACGTTTCCCTGGAGGTTTCCAGAAAAGAGAAGCTCGTCCGTCAGATTATGAAATATTAGTATCTCGATTGATCGACCGTGCATTACGTCCTCTTTTCCCTGAGGATTATCATGCTGATACTTTTGTTACCGTTAACTTAATTTCGGGTGATGCAGAAGTTGCTCCGGATGCATTGGCAGGTTTAGCTGCTTCAGCAGCATTAGCTGTCTCTGATATTCCATTCCACGGTCCAATCTCAGAAGTTCGTGTTGGCCGTATTAACGGAGAAATGAAAATCAACCCAACTGTATCTGAAATGAAAAATTCAGATATGGACATCATCGTTGCTGCTACCATGGATAACATTATGATGGTAGAAGGTGAGATGGATGAAATCTCTGAAGCTGAATTGTTGGAAGGCATGAAAGTGGCTCACGACGCTATCAGGGTACAATGCCAGGCTCAGATCGAAATGATGGAAGCTTTAGGAAAAACCGTTAAGCGCGAATACTGTCACGAAGAAAATGACGAGGAGTTACGCGAAAAAGTTTGGAAAGCTACTTATGATAAAGCATATGCAGTTGCAAAATCAGCTAACCCAAATAAACACGAGCGAATTGAAGCTTTCGAAGCTATCTGTGATGAATTTATTGCAGAAAACTATACCGAAGAAGATGAAATCCCAACAGGATTAATCAAAAAATACTATCACGACGTTGAAAAAGAAGCTGTTCGCAAGGTAGTACTTGACGAGAAAGTTCGTTTGGACGGACGTAAAACAGACGAAATCAGACATATCTGGAGTGAAATCGACTATTTACCAGGACCTCACGGATCAGCAATTTTCACTCGCGGAGAAACTCAATCGTTAACTACTGTTACATTGGGTACAAAAATGGATGAGAAATTGATTGATGATGTAATGACACAGGGCTATGACCGCTTCTTGTTACATTACAACTTCCCTCCTTTCTCAACTGGAGATGCTCGTCCTGCACGTGGTATCAGCCGTCGCGAGATTGGTCATGGTAACCTTGCATTCCGTGCATTAAAAGGAATGATTCCAACCGACTATGCATACACTGTACGTATTGTTTCTGATATTCTTGAGTCAAACGGTTCATCTTCAATGGCAACTGTTTGTGCAGGAACACTGGCTTTAATGGATGCAGGTATTCCTATTAAAAAACCTGTTTCGGGTATTGCAATGGGATTGATTACTGATACCAAATCAGGTAAGTTTGCTGTATTATCTGATATCTTAGGCGACGAAGACCACTTAGGAGATATGGACTTCAAAGTAACCGGAACAAGAGACGGTATCACAGCCACTCAGATGGATATTAAAGTTGATGGTCTTTCATACGAAATTCTTGAACAGGCATTGAATCAGGCTAAAGCTGGTCGTATGCATATTCTGGATAAAATTGCAGAAACTATCACTGAACCACGTGAAGATTACAAACCACATGCTCCTCGAATCGTTGCATTCAACATTCCTAAGGATATGATTGGTTCTGTTATCGGACCGGGTGGTAAGATTATTCAGGAAATTCAGGCTACAACTGAAACTGTTATTACTATCGAAGAAATTGGTAATCTTGGTAAAGTAGCTATTTCAGCCAGCAACAAAGATTCGATCGATGCTGCTGTTGCCCGAGTGAAAGCTATCGTAGCTGTACCTGAAGTTGGAGAAGTTTACAAAGGAAAAGTAAAATCAATTGTTCCTTTTGGAGCTTTTGTTGAAATTCTTCCTGGTAAAGATGGATTACTTCACATTTCTGAAATTGAGTGGAAACGTCTTGAAAAAGTAGAAGATGCTCTGAAAGAAGGTCAGGAAGTTGAAGTTAAGCTTATCGAAATAGATCAGCGTTCCGGTAAATTAAAACTTTCAAGAAAGGCTCTTTTACCACGTCCTGAACGTAAACCAAAAGCTGAATAAATAAATTCACCTTATTATATTAAGGCCGACTCAATGAGTTGGCCTTTTTTGATGCCAGTAAAACTTTTGCTAATTTCAAAGTTTATACACCCTTCGAAACAAAACCAATATGGACAGGAAAACAACATTTGATACGCTAAATCAACAACTTGACAAAATTCCTAAAGCCCAAATACGATCATTAAGTCTTGCTGTACTTCCCCGATTAATGGGTGCTATTCATAATCAGACCGATACCTGTCATCACTGCAAAAAATTTAATGATGAAGGAGAGGTATTCGTTCATAATATTCAACAGCTATTCAACGATCCCAAAGCACTTGGTCCCTTTGAAGATTGGGTGGAACAATCACAAAAACATCTGAAAGCAGAACACCAATTGCACGTTAGAGGTCGTATTTCGGCAACTTACGCTACAATGGGTATGTTGGCAGGCATAATCATAGGTGCTTCTTATGTCTGGTTAAGTATTGAAACCAATTACCTTGCTTTTATAAGTCTTGGTTGGCTCCTTGGTATGCTGGGAGGATATATTTCCGGAAAAGTTATTGAAAACCGATTAAACAAAAACAATAACCTTTACTAACACCCACAATTATGAAACATCTGAATTTAATCAGCTTGTTCGCATTGCTTTTGTTATTCTCATGCGAAACTGCTCAAAAACAATTCAACTATCCTGAAACCCCAAAAGGAGATGTTGTTGATAATTATTTTGGTACGGATGTAGCAGATCCCTATCGCTGGCTTGAAGACGATCGTTCTGAAGAGACAGCCCAATGGGTTAAGGCAGAAAATCAGGTTACTTTCTCGTATCTTGAATCCATTCCTTTCAGAGAGAAAATAAAAAACCGACTCACTGAAATTTGGAATTATCCGCGTCGTTCTGCTCCCTGGAAAGAAGGTGGTATGTATTTCTTCTCTAAAAACGACGGATTACAGAATCAGAGTGTATATTATATGCAAAAAACACTTGACGATGAACCTGTTCTTTTTATGGATCCCAATAAATTATCAGAAGATGGCACTGTGGCACTTGCCAATTTCTCTGTTTCTGATGATGGAAAATATCTTGGCTATGGTACATCAACCGGTGGCTCCGACTGGCGCGAATTCTATGTAAAAGATATAGCTACAGGTGAAAAACTGAATGATCATCTTAAATGGATAAAATTCTCCGGTATATCATGGTATAAAGACGGTTTCTTTTATAGCCGTTATCCTACCCCTGAAGAAGGAGATGAATTCAAAGGTCAAAACAGTAACAGTAAAATTTACTACCATAAAGTTGGTACAACTCAGGATGAAGATCAATTGATATACGAAGACACCGAACATCCAGACTGGGGCTTTTACGCAGGGGTTACGGATGATGAGAAATATATGATCATCAGCGTTACAGAATCAACCAGTGGTAATGCTCTCTACTTTAAAAGCCTTGAAAGTTCAGATAGTGAACTTAATAAAGCAATTGAAACGTTTGACAAAGATTACAATGTCATCGATCATTATGATGGATCACTTTGGGTTATGACCAACGATGAGGCACCAAAATACAAAGTCATTAAGATTGATGTCAACAAACCAGGTAAAGAAAACTGGACCGATCTCATTCCGGAAGATGACAAAAATGTATTACAAAGCATTTCTGTAGTTGGTGGTAAAATATTTGCCAATTACCAACAAGATGCCCATTCTATAGTAAAGGTTTACTCTATGAATGGTGAATATCTTTATGATGTTGAATTGCCTTCAATTGGAACAGTAAGTGGATTCTCTGGAAAGAAAGAAGACAACATTACTTTTTATACCTTCTCCTCTTACACTTATCCATCTGTTATATACAAATATGATATTGAAAAGAACATTTCAGAACTATATCATAAGACTGAGATAGATTTTGCTATTGATCAGTACGAGACGAAACAGATTTTTTATGAAAGTAAAGATGGAACACAAATTCCAATGTTTATTGTACACAAAAAAGGTTTGGAATTAAACGGTAAAAATCCGACTTGGTTATACGGTTACGGAGGTTTTAATGTAAGCCTTAATCCACGTTTTGATATACGTCGTTTAGTATGGTTAGAAAATGGTGGTGTTTTTGCTGTAGCTAATTTACGCGGAGGTGGTGAGTATGGAGAAGAATGGCATCAAGCCGGTACTCTCATGAACAAACAAAATGTTTTTGATGACTTTATCGCCGCGGGTCATTATCTGGTGGACCAGGGATATACCAATCCTGAATTGCTGGCTGCACAAGGTGGCTCAAACGGAGGATTGTTAATTGGAGCAGTTATCAACCAGGCGCCTGAATTATTCAGGGTGGCTTATCCACAAGTGGGTGTGATGGATATGCTTCGTTACCAAAAATTCACTATCGGAAGATATTGGGCAACTGATTATGGAACAAGCGAGGATAATAAGGAAATGTTTGAATATTTATATAATTATTCTCCCGTACACAATATTGATGGTAATCTGAAATATCCATCAGTAATGGTTACAACAGCTGACCATGATGACAGAGTGGTTCCGGCACACTCTTTTAAATACATCGCTACTTTACAGGCTGCTTACAAAGGTAATCGCCCTGTTCTTATTCGAATTGAAACTGATGCCGGACATGGTGCTGGTAAACCTACTTCAAAAACGATTGAAGAATGGACAGACTTATATACCTTTGCATTTGATCAAATGAGTATAAATCCGGTCTATTAATAATTAAAAATAAAAATCATTTGTGCCTTAAGATATATGCATTTTTTATTGATGCATTCTTCTTAAGGCATTTTTAAAAGATGAATAAGCTGAATAAAAAATACCTGGTAATAGAAGGTAATATAGGAACCGGCAAATCAACTCTTGCTAAAATGATTAGTAAAGATGTTGATGCACGTCTTGTTATGGAAACCTTTGCTGATAATCCATTTTTACCAAAATTTTACGATGATCAGGAACGTTATGCCTTTCCGTTGGAGCTATCTTTTCTGGCTGAAAGATATAAACAGTTAAAAAAGGACTTTGATACAGGTGATTTATTTCATGAAATGACCATTGCTGATTATCACTTTTTTAAATCGTTAATTTTTGCTGCCAAAACATTACCTGAGGATGAATACAGATTATACCGTCAGATATTTGATATAATCTATAGCATGACTCCTATTCCTGATTTGTATATTTATCTACATCGCCCCATCGATATCTTACTGAAGCAGATTGAAAAACGCGGTCGTATTTATGAAAAAAGCATAAATGGCGAGTATTTAAAAAACCTACAGAATGGTTATTTTCAATTCTTTAAAGAGCATCCTGAACTTCCGGTGCTAGTAGTTAACCTGGAAGATCTGAATTTTGAGACAGACGAACAGGTTTATAACACACTCATCAATCTCATAGGGAATGATTATCAAAAAGGCATAACCCGCATTAACTTAATGACATTATTAGGTTAAAGACAAAAGCATGCATATAACATACTTTTGTTGGAATTAAAACCAATTTGGAAACTTTATTGAATTGTATTAAATTCAGATAATATCTATATTTGCAATAAATCTTACACTGATCTTTTATATTTTAAAAACATTCTTAAATTTGTAGAGTTCATCTATGAATTAAGTTCAAAAACAAATAATTGGGTAAACATTATGAAAAAAACAAGAATCAACCTATTTGCAACTCTAGCTCTTGCAGCACTTTTAGCTAGCTGTGCTGGGTTGGATAAGATGAAAAAAGGCGCACCTGAAGTTAAGTATACCGTAACTCCTGAAGTTTTGGAAGCTCATGCAGGTAAAGTTGATGTTGAAATTAAAGTTCAGATTCCTGAAAAATATTTCGACAAGAAAGTAGCATTGGAAGCTACTCCTGTTTTGGTCTATGAAGGTGGCGAAACTGCATTCCCATCATACAAACTGCAAGGAGAAAGCGTTGAGGGTAACGAAAAAGTTATTTCTTACACAAATGGTGGTTCTTTCACTTATACCAACTCTGTTGAGTATAACGACAACATGAAAGTTTCTGACCTTGTTGTTCGTATCAAAGCTACTAAAGGTGGAAGCACTTCAGAATTTGATGATTACAAAATTGCTGATGGTGTTATTGCTACTGCTACTTTGGTTGCTGACCAGGGAGCTCAGGCTGCTATCGGTGCTGATAACTTCCAACGTATTATTCCTGAAGAAAAATTGGCTGACATCTATTTCTTGATTCAACAAGCCAGCATTCGTGGAACTGAATTACGCAAAGAAGAAATTGCTGCATTGAAAGACTTCATCAAAGAAGCTCAGGCTGCTGAAAACAAAGAATTCAAAGGCGTACAAATTTCTGCTTATGCTTCTCCAGACGGACCAGCTGACTTAAACACAAGCTTAGCTTCTAAGCGTGAAAAAGTGGCTAAAGATTACTTAGCTCGTGAGTTGAAAAAAGCAAAAGTTGACGGTGCTAAAGAAGCTGACTTCTTTACATTAAAAAATACTCCAGAAGACTGGGAAGGCTTTAAAGCTTTAATGGAAAAATCAGACATCCAGGATAAAGAATTAATCTTACGTGTTCTTTCTATGTACAGCGATCCTGAAGTACGTGAGCGTGAAATCAAGAACATGTCTGAAACTTTCAAAGTAGTTGCTGACGAGATTCTTCCTAAACTTCGTCGTTCTAAAATGTCTGTTAACGTTGACGTTATCGGTAAATCAGATGCAGAAATTTCTGAACTAGCTGCTAGCACTCCTGCTGAATTAAATATCGAAGAGTTGCTTTACGCTGCTACTTTAACTGAAGACGTAGATGCTCAACTAGCAATTTACAAAGCTGCTGCTGATAAATATCCAAAATGTTGGAGAGCTGCTAACAATATTGGAGTTACTCTTTATGCTAAAGGTGACTTAGCTGGTGCTAAATCTGCTTTCGAAAAAGCTAACAACATTAAAGGCGGTGTTGCTGAAGTAAACAACAACTTAGGAGTTATCGCTCTTCGCGAAGGTGACTTAGCTAAAGCTGAAGAGTTCTTCGGAGCTGCTGCTGGTGCTGGTGCTGAGCTTGATAACAACTTAGGTATTGTTGCTATCCATAAAGGTGAATATGACAATGCAATCCGTTACTTTGGTAACAGCACAAGCTGCAACGCTGCTTTAGCTAAAATCTTAGCTAAAAACTACGATGCTGCTTTGTCAACTATCAATGCTAATACAATGGAAGTTGGTTTCAAATATTACTTAAAAGCTATCGTTGGTGCCAGAACAGGTCAAAACGACTTAATGTTTGATGCATTGCGTAAGGCTACTGAGTTGGACGGTAAATTCAAAGAATATGCAGTGAAAGATCTTGAATTCGCTAAATTCTTCGAAGATGCTACATTCAAATCAATTGTACAGTAATTAATAAATTACAATATACAAGAAAGGGAGACAGTGAGTCTCCCTTTTTTTTTGCCGTATTCTTTAGTCTATTCCAGTTCTATCTTGCGAAAGAATTCCCATAAAACAATACCGGTTGTTACCGAAACATTAAAAGAGTGTTTAGTACCATATTGAGGAATTTCAATACAAACATCACTGGCATCGACAACTTGTTGTTGAACTCCCTTCACTTCATTTCCAAGTATCAAAGCATATTTTTCATTAACCTCCGTATTAAAATCAGGCAACGAAACACTGTTTTCAACCTGTTCAATACTGCAGATCATAAAACCTTCGTCTCTTAATTTATTGATGGCTTCTAATGTATCTTCATAATATTCCCAATCAACTGCATCTTCTGCGCCCAGAGCTGTTTTATGAATATCGTTATGAGGAGGTGTTGCAGTAATGCCACATAGTATAATCTTATCCACTTTTAATGCATCAGAAGTTCTAAAAACCGACCCAACATTATTTAGACTTCTGATATTATCCAATACCACTACTACCGGCAATTTATCGGCCTTTTTATACTCTTCTATACTTAATCTGTTAAGCTCTATATTCTTTAATTTTCTCATTAATCAGAATTTTGACAACAAAAATAGTACTATTCCTGTTTTTAATAGTAATCGCAAAAATATCAGCGATAATTAATTATAGATTTTTAATACAGATACTAAATCCCTTTATATGAACATTCACGAATACCAAGGAAAAGAAATCTTAAAATCATTTGGAGTTACTATTCAGGAAGGTATTGTTGCCTTAACCCCAGATCAGGCTGTTGAAGCCGCAAAAGAATTACAAGCTAAAACAGGAACCGGATGGTGGGTAGTAAAAGCCCAGATACATGCTGGGGGACGCGGAAAAGGCGGCGGTGTTAAACTGGCTAAGACGCTGGATGAAGTTAAAAACAAAGCGGAAGATATTCTGGGTATGAATCTGGTAACACACCAAACAGGCCCAGAAGGTAAAACTGTACATAAAGTACTAATTGCCCAGGATGTATATTACCCAGGTGAGAGTGATACCGCTGAATTTTATATGAGTGTTTTGCTTAACCGTCAAACAGGAAAAAACATAATCATGTATTCCACCGAAGGCGGTATGGATATTGAAGAAGTAGCTGCTAAAACTCCCGAACTTATTTTTAAGGAAGAGATTGATCCGGGATTAGGTTTACAGGCTTTTCAAGCCCGAAAAATTGCTTTTAACCTGGGTCTATCGGGCAAAGCTTTCAAGGAAATGACAAAGTTTGTTACAGCCCTTTATAGTGCCTATGTTGGAACAGATTCCTCTATGTTTGAAATAAATCCTGTATTAAAAACATCAGATAATTTAATTCTGGCTGTTGATGCCAAAGTAAATCTGGATGACAATGCTTTATTCCGTCACCCTGATTATGAAGCAATGCGCGATTTAAATGAAGAAGACCCCGCAGAAACAGAAGCGTCTAAAAGCAATCTTAATTTTGTAAAATTAGATGGCAATGTTGGCTGTATGGTTAACGGTGCCGGATTGGCCATGGCAACCATGGATATCATTAAACTTTCAGGTGGTGAACCTGCCAATTTCCTTGATGTTGGAGGAGGTGCCAATGCAGAAACTGTTGAAGCCGGTTTAAAAATCATTTTAAATGATCCTAATGTAAAGGCTATTTTAATTAACATCTTTGGAGGAATTGTTCGTTGTGACCGTGTGGCCCAAGGTGTAGTTGAAGCCTATAAAAAAATTGGAGAAATCAATGTACCTATCATTGTACGATTGCAGGGTACCAATGCCGAAGGAGGTAAAAAAATAATTGATGAATCAGGCTTAAAAGTATTCTCAGCAATTACCCTGAAAGAAGCATCTGATCTGGTACAGGAAATAATGTCATAATACACTTTCATACTACAAGAAAGGCTGTCATCAACAATGGGGACAGCCTTTTTATTTTCTATACTTTTAAATAAGCTTAATTGTTCTTTACCAGTTTACAAACTTCCTTCTTACAGGCATCGTCATACACCTGGCACCTCCTCCTCCTCGTGCCAACTCTGAACCTCCAATGGTGACCACATATTTTTCGTAATCAGACAGGTTAATCTTATTATCAATTACATCAATAGCATTAATAATTTCATAGCCATTTTTATTCATTTCTTCCATCGTATAAACATTACGGGCATATCCCATAACTTTTCCCGGAGCAATAGCGAAGAAATTAGCTCCACTGTGCCATTGTTCACGTTCCTGAATCCACATATCTGAAGAACCTCCGCAGGAAATGGGCTTCAAATCCATTCCCAATTCTTTAAGGCACGAAAGCAGGTTATCTTTCTTTTCGATCGATACTACTTCCCCGTTGTCTAAACTAATTAAGATTGTGCCATATCGGTTTAATTTCATAATCAGCGGTTCATAAACCATACAAGCATCTTTATCCAGAAGGGTAAAAACCATATCGAGGTGTATAAACGATTCAGGTTCACCCGGAAGCTGTTGCACTACTATGTATCTTTTGTCCTTTTTTTGCTTCATTTGATTGACAATAAAATCAATCCCCTGAGATGACGTTCGTGCACTGTTTCCAATAATTAGTATATCTTCTCTAGCAATAAGCACATCTCCCCCTTCAATGGTTGTTTCAGCACCGATATTATAATAACTATTAGGGTTGACTGACTCTGCCTTAATCTGATTCGAATGATTAAAAATGGCCTCCATCAAAATAGCCTCACGCTCTCTTACTTTATTTGCCATTTTAGAAATCAGAACTTTATTGTAAATACTGACACTGGCATCACGGGTAAAAAAGAAATTATGCAAAGGACGCAATGCATAACGTTCATCAGACAAGAAAGTAGTGAGGGAGTTTTTTTGCAAATCAACACCTTCTATTAATTGCCTTGCCAATTCGGGAGTAGGCAAATCCAACAAGAACTCCTTCATATTGAGTACCTGTTCATAAGTACATATCTTTTCAATCAATCCCAATCTTATTTTAGGTTGATCAAGTATGTCTGCCAATAAGTCTTTAACCTGAAATGTTTGTGTTACCTTCTCTAAAACACCCGCCAACTGCTTATATTCTTCTACGGCAACTGACAGGTTTAAGATATCACTATAAAGAGCTCTTTCTGCATTTGTAGGAGTCATATTTTCAACCTCTTTTCCAGGGGTATGCAATATAACACCTTCTAATTCGCCTATTTCTGAATAAACACCCGTTTCAATGGTCTTCGTCATGGCAAAACAGTTTAATTTTTAGTATTTGTTTCTTCTTCTACAACAAAAATATAAACCATAACTCAGAATAAAAACGATAGTGATTAACTTCATGTTTTAAATCATTAGAAAGAAGGCGAAAAATTAAAAGATAAAGGAGCCTGTAAAGGTAGCTCTTCTTTAAATCTTTTTTTACTCCATTCTTCCATCAACGCTTGCTGATATTGTTTGGCCCTTAATCCATCATTAAGCATTAAGGCAGCTTTCAATTTATCATCTTTAAAATACAACCAACGCTTCACCCCTTTTTCATCCTCCTTCACAATTTCGTACTCATTAGGAACTAACTTCTCATATTCAGCTGAGAATAAAAATAAATTAAATACCTCTGTTTTTAGACGATATGGTGGCAAAGTATGCTTCTCTTTCTTATCAAAAAGATTTAATGCTGCCAGTTTACCCTGATGCTCGGCTGCGTGCCACAGACCTGTAATGATACCATTATGATGCTGAGCAACATCACCTGCTGCCAGAATATCTTCATTGGAAGTATGCATCCATTCATCTACAACAATTCCTTTCTCAGTATTCAATCCAGCACTTTTTGCTAGCTGTATATTTGGTAATGTTCCTGTACTGCTTACTATTTCATCAAATTCAATTGTATCACCTCTTAACTTGGTTGCAAAATGATCTCCTACCCTTTCAACAGAATTGACTGAGACACCTGAGTACAATTGAACACCTCTTTTTAACATTGCTTCCTCCAAAGGTTGGATAAATTCATGCGGAAACAATTTCTGAAGCGGATACTTCATACGACTTGCAAGAATCACTTCTTTCCCTTTTCTAATGAGCTGATCAGCTGTTTCGATACCCTCAACACCACCTCCTACAATTAGAAATCTTTGTTTATTACTGGCAACTTCCAATAATCGCTCAACATCTGCAGCATTCTGAACCGAATGCATTTCTGCAGGCTCAATACCTGCAATACGCGGGATAACCGAACCTGCACCTGTTGCCAATAAAAGCTTATTGTATTCAATGGGTTCTGTTTCTTCGAAAAATATTTGTTTATTCTGAGCATCAATTGATGTTGCCCAGATATTTAATAATTCTACATTATTGTTTTGATACCAAGCTTTATCTGCAATGATAAAATCATCTTTATCAAAACCGCGAACCATGTTTTTATTAATTTTGGTTCTTTTGTATGGTAAACGATCTTCTCCGTAAATCAATAAAACCGAATCATTATTTCCCGTTTCCCTTAGAGTTCTTATAAAACTTATTGAGGCTATACTACCCCCAATAACAACAATAGGATATTTCTTACTATTCATATTTTAAGATTATTCATTTTGTTATCATGTCTAATTTCATAACAAACCATGGTCAATAGAGTTGAAAAATCATTTAATAATTCTAATAATACGAACTCTTACTTTTACACAGCTAATTGGTTTATCCAATAAAACTTCGAGTAATCGACATAAAAAAAATAACTAGTCCAGTAAACCTTAATTGTCAGTTGTTAAACTATGTATAATATATTTTATAAAATTCATTAATTACTAGATTTGAAAAAACGATAAGAATGAAACATATATTATTAAGTACTCTTTTGCTATTCGCAATACTTATACCAGCCTTAGCTCAATTTGATTTAAACACCCCGGTTCCCATGGATTCAGCAATCCGAACGGGAGTGTTAAAAAATGGTTTAACGTATTACATCAGACACAACGAAGAACCCAAAGAAAGAGCAAGTTTTTATATTATCCAGAATGTAGGTGCAATACTGGAAGATGATAACCAAAATGGTTTAGCTCACTTTCTAGAGCACATGGCTTTTAATGGCACTAAGAATTTTCCTGACAAAGGCATTATCAACACATTAGAAAGACATGGCGTTGCTTTTGGCAGAAATATAAATGCATATACTGCAAAAGATGAAACTGTTTACAACCTAAGTAATGTTCCGGTTGGTCCGGAAGGTTTGATAGATACCTGTTTACTTATTCTTCATGATTGGTCGGATAATCTTACACTGGACGCCAAAGAAATTGATGATGAAAGAGGTGTAATCTCAGAAGAATGGCGAACCCGCAGAAATGCTGGCTTTAGACTGAGAGCTCAATTCTCTCCGGTTCTTTACAATGGTTCAAAATACGGCAAAAGAGATGTTATTGGTGACTATGAAGTAATAAATGGCTTTGATTATGAAGAGCTTCGTCGTTTCTATCACGACTGGTACCGTACCGATCTTCAGGCAATTGCTATAGTTGGTGATATTGATGTTGATGAAATTGAAGAAAAAGTAAAAGCATTATTTTCAAAAATTCCAGCTGTTGAAAATCCCAAAGAGCGTTATTATATAACCATTGATCCAAAAAAAGAGATGGATTATGTGTTAGCTACAGATAAAGAAGCTAATCAATCAAGTATATCGCTTTATATTCGTCATGATGCTGTTTTACCGGAACACAAAACACATGCAACTTTCAGAAAGTCATATTTGGAATCCTTAGTTTCCAGTATGATCCGATCACGCATTTCTGAACTATTGGAAACAGGCACACCTCCTTTTATAACCGGAAGTATCGGTTTTTCAAGTTTAACCAAAACAAGCGATTTATTTTATATTTCAGCCACTGCCAAAGACAATGAGGAAGACATTGCTTTTGAAGCAATATTGACTGAGGTTGAGAGAATAAAAAGATACGGCTTTACTGAAACTGAGCTGGAAAGAGCCAAAGCTTCATTCCTTCTAGGTTATGAGAACTATTATAAAGGTAGAGATAAAATATCGCACGATAGCTATTGTCGCGAATTTAAAGAGCTTTACCTGAATAACACTCCTATGCCCGGAATTGAGTATGAGTATGAATTTGCAAAAAGCGTTATTCCATCCGTAACGGTTGATGAACTGACAGAGCTATTCAGAGAAGGCTATACAACCGAGAATGCAGTCATCATTATTACCGGTCCGGATAAAGAAGGTATCAATCATTTAAACAAAGATGAAAGTTTTTCGATTATTGAAAAAGTAAAGCAAAAAGACATTGAGCCTTATGTAGATGAACAAGTTGATGATAATCTGATTAGTTCGTTACCAGTTGAAGGCAAAGTAATAGCAGAAAAAGAATTGCCAGAATTTGATGCTGTTGAATGGACATTAAACAACAACACCAAAGTTATTTATCGTTTTGCCGATTATAATAAAAATCAGGTTTCACTGCAAAGTTTCAGCAAAGGTGGTTCTTCGTTGTATGAAACAAAAGATCTGGCAACCATTGGTGTAATGTCTGATTTTATGTCGTTGTTTGGCATTGGAGATTTAAGTGCATCAGACTTAAAAAAGGCTTTAACAGGAAAAACAGCTTCTGTAGGCTTTTCTGTCAGCGATCTTTCCGAATCTATTAGTGGACATTGTCGTCCGGAGGATTTTGAAACAATGATGCAGTTGGCCTATATGAAATTTGAGAAGCCTCGCTTTGATGAGGAAGCCTATAATACTTTTATGCAACGTAACCTTGCATATATTGCCAACATTGGTGATAATCCCAACAAAATACTTAATGATAGTCTGGTTCTATTGAGATCTGACTATAATGAGCGAACATTATTATTTGGCGAGGATTTTCTGAATAAGGTTTCCTTTGAACGAATGAAGGATATATACAAGGAGCGTTTTAATAATGCTGCTGATTTCACCTTTTTTATCGTGGGTGATATTGACAAAGAGACAGCAAAAGAAATATCAGCCAAATACCTGGGAGCCATCAGAAGCAATGATACAAAAGAAAATTGGGTAGATAATAATGTGTCAGCTCCTAAAGGTGAAACCATTAAACGCATCCCTATTAATTTTGCTGATCCTAAGGCCACAGTTAAAATCTATTTCGATAATGAATTAGAGTATACCCCTGAGAACCGCATAGGATTATCGTTTATTGAAAAAATTCTGACTTTGCGATATACAGAAGAAATCAGAGAGAAAGAAGGTGGCACCTATGGTGTTGGTGTAAGAGCAGGTAGTAATCGCATTCCCAAACAGGATGCTGTAATTAGCATCGGTTTTGATACCGATCCGGGCAAATACGAAACATTGATTCCTTTAATACATGCCGAAATCGATAAGATTATTAAGAATGGTGTTACTCAGGAAGACTTGAATAAAACCCGCTTAAACATGCTTAAAAACCGCAAAGAACAAAAGGAAAACAACGGTTATTGGATGAATATCCTCCGAACATATTATATCCAGGGAATCAATAACGATCTTCCTGAAAATTATGAGACCATTATTGAAAATATGACTTCAAAACAATTACAAAAACTGGCTAAAACATTCTTTAAAAAAGCTGATAAAATGGAACTTGTTTTTGTCAACGACAAAGAAGAGTAAAAAATTGATAAAATGATTTAACGGAGCAGCTATCGCTACTCCGTTTTTTTGTTTGTAATTTTGCTGAAAGTAATTTAGTTTCTTTCAACGAAACAACCATTTGATTGTTCTGGTATAAAAAAATGATGCTTGTTAAGCCATATAGTTATTCGGTAATATTGCTTCTTATCTTATTCTTTACAGGAAGCAGCTATACCGTATTGGCACAAAAAGACACGGTTAGAATTAAGGATATTATTTTAAACCATCAGATAATCGATAATGATACAATCCCTCATATTACTCTAAAAGAGGTTCCCGTAATGCCTCCTTTTAAATTTAAAAGCAAAAGACAAAAACGGCGATATTCCAAACTGGTACACAATGTAAAGATTACACTGCCCTACGCCCGTAGAGCAAGTTATACTATTAACGACATCAATTCTAATCTTGCCCTGATTACAGAACCAAAGGAACGTAAGAAATATCTTAAACAGAGAGAAAAGGAGCTTTTTGAAGAATTTGAGACACCGTTAAAAAAACTAACCTTCTCACAAGGCAAGCTATTAATTAAGCTCATTAATCGTGAGACTGGCGATACTACCTATGAATTAATTAAAGAATATAAAGGAGGTGTTTCAGCAGTATTTTGGCAGGGAATAGCCCGTTTATTTGGTTCCAACCTAAAATCAGAATTTGACAGTGATGGTGATGATGTGATGATTGAGCATATTATCCTGCTAATTGATAACGGAATGATCTGATCAATTGACGAATCTCACCTTTTTACAACTCTTCCAATTGCGCTATGTCATAAAACTTGTTTGTAAAAAGCCGGTACTTTGTATTTAGCAGAACAAGAACATTGACAAATTAAAAACAAATGACCCCTGAACAGTTTAAAGCAGCAATTTTAGAAGGAATACCATCATCCGTTCCTCCAAAAAAGGAATATGATCCTAATATTAATCATGCTCCAAAACGAAAGGATATATTAACACAGGAAGAGAAAAAACTAGCTCTTCAGAATGCTTTACGTTATTTTCCAACAGAGCATCATGCCGAACTGGCTATCGAGTTTTTGTATGAGCTAAATACTTTTGGCCGGATATACATGTACCGGTACCGCCCGGATTATGAGTTGAAAGCTCGTCACATTGATGAATTTCCACACAAATCAAAACAGGCGGCAGCTATTATGCTGATGATTCAAAACAACCTTGATTATGCAGTAGCTCAACATCCACATGAATTGATTACCTATGGTGGAAATGGAGCTGTATTTCAAAACTGGGCTCAATACCGCCTAACAATGAAATATCTTGCCGAGATGACCGATGAGCAAACATTGACAATGTATTCGGGCCATCCCATGGGCTTGTATCCATCACACAAGGATGCCCCACGTGTTGTTGTTACCAATGGCATGATGATTCCTAACTATTCAAAACCTGACGACTGGGAGCGATTCAATGCTTTGGGGGTAACGCAATACGGTCAGATGACAGCCGGTTCCTATATGTACATTGGTCCACAGGGAATCGTACATGGAACAACGATTACCATCATGAACGCAGGCAGAAAAATATCGAATGGCAAAGCTGATCTGGCAGGTAAATTATTCGTCTCAGCAGGATTGGGAGGCATGTCTGGCGCTCAACCTAAAGCCGGAAATATAGCCGGATGCATCAGTGTGATAGCCGAAGTCAATGGCAAAGCAATACATACACGATACACTCAGGGCTGGGTTGATGAAGTGATTGAGGATCTTGATGAACTCTGCGAAAGAGTAATGATTGCCAAAGTAAACCACGAAGTAATCTCGATAGCTTACCATGGCAACATAGTGGATGTCTGGGAGAAATTTGCCAGGGAAAATATTCACGTTGATTTAGGATCAGATCAAACATCATTACATAATCCATGGGCTGGAGGCTATTACCCAGTAGGTTTATCATTCGACGAAGCGAATGATATGATGGCTACTCAACCTGAATTGTTCAAAGAAAAAGTTAGGGAAAGTCTATGTCGCCATGTTGCCGCAATCAATAAACTGACTGCTCAAGGCATGTATTTCTTCGACTACGGAAACGCATTTCTGTTGGAATCGAGTCGTGCCGGTGCTGATATATTAAAAGAAAATGGTGACTTTAAATATCCATCATATGTTCAGGATATTATGGGACCCATGTGTTTCGATTATGGGTTTGGCCCGTTCCGCTGGGTATGCAGCAGCAACGATCCCAATGATCTTGCCGAGACTGATAGAATTGCAACAGAAGTGCTGGAAGAATTGCGACAGGAATCCCCTGTTGAGATACAACAGCAAATGGCAGATAATATACATTGGATAAAAGAAGCCGGAAGAAATAAATTGGTAGTTGGATCTCAAGCCCGTATTCTATATGCCGATGCCGAAGGTCGTATTCGCATTGCTGAAGCTTTTAATAAAGCCATAGCCAATGGCACACTTTCAGCTCCGGTTATATTAGGTCGCGACCATCATGATGTGTCGGGCACGGACAGTCCATATCGCGAAACATCCAATATTTATGATGGCTCACGTTATACTGCCGATATGGCAATTCAGAATGTTATCGGTGATTCGTTCCGTGGAGCAACCTGGGTAAGCATCCATAATGGCGGCGGTGTCGGCTGGGGCGAAGTAATCAACGGTGGTTTCGGCATGTTATTGGATGGTACAGAAGAAGCTAATAAACGATTACAAAACATGCTTTTTTGGGACGTAAACAATGGAATAACACGTAGAAGCTGGGCACGTAACGAAGGCGCTGTTTTTGCCATTAAAAGAGCTATGAAAGCTAATCCCAATTTAAAAGTTACAATACCGAATATGACCAATACTGATATGATTGACAAACTGTTTCGTTAACCCTTCATATCCCATCAACAAATACAAAGCAAAGCATCGTGGTATATTATTGATCACGGTGCTTTTTTATTGCTGCTATATTAACCTTGAAAGGTCTAATGATTGGATATACTTCTTTATCCCTGCCCTGTCGTTTACAATTGGGATAGAAATGACATTACATTGAGGTAAATCTCTCTGAAATGCAATCTTTCAAAGTAGATGCGATCCGAAACACCAATAAAAAACCGCAGCTCAAACAGAACTGCGGTTACATATAAATGATTTTAATACTTATTTCTTAATCACTTTTTGAGTTGTTACGGTTCCATCAGCCATTTTAATCTGAAGGATATACATTCCTTTGCTCAAATCTGAAGTTGAAACAACACCTGAAATAGCAGGAACATTTTTCACCAACTGACCGGCAGCATTGTATAAAGTAACACCTGTAACATCAGCTCCCTCAACCTTAAATTCAGTTGAGAATGGATTTGGAACGACTTTCACTGTCTTTGTTTCTTTTTTGTCAAGACCTGTAGCGGTATCTTTACCTGAAATATATATTCCGGTCACTTCCCATTTATTTGATATACTTGCACTTGAAGTATAAACAAATGCAAAGTAAACATTACCAGTTAAAGAACTTATATCAACTATAGTAGTTTTAAACTCCCAATTTCCTGGTGATAATTCATAAGATGGAAGACCAGTCCAGTTTGCACCAGCAGGATTTCCACCTCCATCATAATTTAGAGAATACATAACTTCTAAATTATCTTGCAAAGTATTAACTGCTGTTTTGAATTCAATAGTTTCATTTTCAGTATTATCAAGATTAATTACTGGAGTAATTAACCAATCTTCATTATCTGCAGAACTTCCATCAATCTGAGCAAAGGTAGTTCCACTATATACTCCGTATTCCCATACAGCATCTCCACTAGTAGAAATTGCTTCAAAATTACCTAAAGTTCCACTACTAAAATCTTCGTAAAAAACCTCTGTATCATGCCCATCAATGGCAAATATTGCATCTGACTCATCAGAAACTGCTGAATTTAATGCATCAACTACTCTAATTTTATAAGCATCCCATGACCAGGCATTTAATGGGATAGTAAAATCATAAGTGTTTGTTCCATCAACAGAGGCAATCTCACCAGTAATTTGTTCCCAAATAGATTCATCCGTCCAAACTTCAAAATAAACATTCGCAACATTAGTAGAGTTCCAACTAAATTGAATAGACTGGCCTGCGGTATAATCAACGTCGCCATTAGGTGATGTTAACTCTAGGGTACCAGCAACAAGTTCATTCGTAGCACCTGGCGTTGGAGTTCGAGCATAAAATTCAGATGTATTTAATGCTCCTCCTGCACCATCAGTATTACGTTGCAAAGAGTTCTCTGTATCATCATTAAGCTGCACCTGGCTTGGAGTTAAAACATCAATCAAACCAGTATCATCAGCGTCATTTGTTCCGTAAACAACTGCATCCACCAAATTATTTGATGTTACAGGAGTTCCATTTGGAAAATCAGTTGCACTCCCAGAATACAAAGCAATTGCATCTGCACCATTTTGAATAGATGATATTGCCAAAGTAGCTTGAGAAACATTGCCAATTACAAAGAATCCATTAGCTTCAATTGTATAACCATCAAGGTCAATTGCATCATAGGATGTGTCTCCACTTCCATTAAACAAAACCAAAACATATCCATCTAATGATACAGATGAAGATGAAGTATTATATAACTCTATAAACTCTTCAGTATCTGTTCCTGCTTGATCTGCATCAAACTCATTTATTAATATTTGTCCATTCACACCAGTAAAAACAGCAAATAATAAAAGAAAAGAAAAAAGTAAACTATTTTTCATAATAAAACGGTTAAGTAATTAATAATTTTAGATTCACAATTTACACAAAAATAGTAGATACATTAGATATTTAGGCTATCTAAATTTTAAATAGTTGTAAATTTAATCTAAACCGTACGGTCGGTAGCATAAAGAAGCTCAATAATGCAGTATAAAATTAGCTAGCCCCCTTTTTTAATGCAGCATCAATCTTAATCGTTATTTCTTTTTGATATTCTCCTGTGTTTAAATCTGATGCCCATTGCAAATATTGATGGGCTTTTTCAAAGCTTTTTTGTTCAACCATAATCTCTGATGCAAACAAGGCTGAATAAGGTCCAAAATAACGACTATCATCACCAGACAAAGAGATGACCTTATCATAGGCCATTAAGGCTTGTTTATAATTATTCAGCAGGTGCTCTGCCCTTGCCAAACGATACCACCATTCAATCTCATAAAAAGAAGAATATTTGTTTATTGAATCGGTATTTAAAACACTAATGGCAGTCAGGTAATCTCCTCCGTCTATTAAAAACCGTGCTTTAACTAATGCAACAGGACAATCTTTTAACATCCCGTATTCAGACTTTGCCTGCCGATCCAGACTGGTTGTGAGATTATCAGTTTCATCAATCAAACTTAGCCAGGCATTTCTTTTAATCCCCTCTTCTTTAACATGACAGAATCTGGCAATTCTATAAATTGCATCAGCATAATACCGATTTCTATTGCCATCATTACAATATTGTTCCAAATAGGCAATTCCTTCCTCCTTCAGTTCATTTAGCAAAAACCTGCCTTTTATATAGCCAAGCAAAGGAAACTTGTGAATCTGATGTCCTTTCCAATCGTGAATCCAGTCAAAAACCAGTTTAGACTCATTAATCTTAACCGCATTTAAGGCAACAACAAAAGAAAGTACAGGGGATCCATATCTTTCAGCTTCCTCCAGAAGCCACTCTAACTCCGTTCTTTCAATATTTGAAAACTGCAGACTACTGTAGGCCAATAACAATAAGCCTTCCGTATGCAAACCGTCCTTGTATTTTGTTTGACTTATGTACGATCGTAATAACTGAAAACCCAGTTCACTATCTCCTTCAATTCCAAACAACCAGGACAAGAAACCATATTGATTTTCAACCTGATCAGCAAAAATCAAAAACAAACCATGTAGTTTTTGATATTCCAGGGCATCACATTGGTTTTTATCTAATCCTTCAAACGACTTATAAGCTTTATAAATATTATAAACTCCAGTTATTTCATCACCTTTCATTACCTGCATCAATCCCAATTGAACATCAAGATTAATAAGCATCATATTTACTTTCTGATTTTCCGTTTTTGTTATTTTAAGGAGTCTGTTTTGTTCTTTCTCAAAAGACTTAACCCAATCCTCATCTTCATAGTTCACAAATTGCAAAAAGCATCTGTAGGCACTTAAATAGTAGGTTTCATCTTCGTTCAGAGATCCGAAATCAGAAAAGTTATACTGATACTCATCGCTCAAACACAGCTGTGCTTTGGAACTCAACCATTCATTACTTTGAGAATGGAGAGAAAATGAAACGAGAAACAGAAATACAGATAATACAATCTTCATCAATATCAACTAAACAAAAACAGCCGGACAAATGTCCGGCTGCAATTTAATATTTTTTACTGGCAGAAATTACTCTGCAGCTTCTTCACCACCAATCGCTCTGTCAACCAAAATTCGACCGCAATACTCACAAACAATTACTTTTTTGTGTGAAGCGATATCTAACTGGCGCTGAGGTGGAATTTTATTAAAACAACCACCACAAGCATCACGTTCAACGGTAACTACTGCTAATCCATTTCTGGCATTTTTGCGAATTCTTCTGAAAGCAGTTAACAGACGTTCAGGAACACTTGTTGCAATTTCTTCTGATTTTTGCATCATTCGCTCTTCCTCAACCTGAGTTTCTCCAACGATCTCGTCAAGTTCTTTCTTTTTGGCTGCAAGGTCAGCTTTTCTATCTTCTAACAATTGTTTTGAAGATTCGCCAACTTCTTTCTTGTTTTTCAACTCAGCCGTGAACTCTTTAATACGTTTCTCGCATAATTCGATTTCCAGTTTCTGAAACTCAATCTCTTTAGATAAAGAATCGAATTCACGATTGTTACGCACATTCATTTGTTGCGCTTCGTATTTTTTTATCAGCAAACCTGATTCTTTAATTTCGTTCTTTTTACCCAGGATGGCGTCATTCAAACTTTTAATCTCCCCGTCAAGGTTAGCCATACGGGTATCCAACCCTTCAATCTCATCTTCCAAATCCTGAACCTCCAAAGGAAGCTCACCTCTAAGCGTACGAATCTTGTCAATCGAAGACTCCACTGTTTGAAGGTCGTAAAGAGCTTTCAGTCTTTCTTCTACTGACATCTCTTTTTCTTTTGCTTTCGGATCTATTGTTGCCATTCTTTATAAATAATTTACTGGATTGGTATTCTCTAATGATAAACGGACTGCAAAATTAGAGAATTTTTTTGTAAGTAACTCAAAAAAAACTTCTTTAGTGAATTGTTCGCTTTCAAAATGTCCAATATCTGCAATAACAATTCGCTCTTCAGCATCAAAAAACTGGTGATACTTAAAGTCTCCCGTAATAAAAACATCGGCTTTTTCAGCAATTGCTTTGCTCAATAAAAAACTTCCGGAACCACCGCAAACCGCCACCTTTTTTACTTTTTTATTTAATAGCTGGGTATGACGTACACAACCAACATTAAATATATTTTTTACTTCTTTTAGAAAATCTATCTCATCACAGGCCTCATCCAATTCTCCAATCATTCCAATCCCTGCTTTTTCCCAATCATTTTTTAAAGGATAAATATCATAGGCAACTTCTTCATAAGGATGAGCGTTAACCATCTCATTAACTACTTTACCTTTAAGGTATGAAGGCAGAATGGTCTCTATTCGCACTTCTTTCTCAAAATGAAGCTCTCCCCTTTCTCCCACAAATGGATTGGTATTTTCACTTGCTCTGAAAGTTCCTTGACCTTCCTGGCTAAAACTGCACGAACCATATTCTCCAATAACTCCTGCACCTGCTTTAAAAATCGCCTTTCTAACATTCTCTGCATGATCAACAGGAACAAACACAACCAACTTTACAAGGCTCTCTTTTATAGGCGATAATATCTTACGTTTTTTTAAACCTAGCTTATCACACATTTTTCCACTCACACCATCCATTACTGAATCAGCATTGGTATGCGAGGCATAAATTGCAATATTATTTTTGATTGATTTTAAAACCACCCGCTCCATGTCATTTTTTCCGGTGATCTTTTTTAAACCAGATAACATAATTGGATGATGCGAAACAACCATATTACAATTATTTGCTATGGCTTCATCAATTACTTTTTCAGTAATATCAAGGGTTACCAGCACTCCTCTTACCTCTTCATCAGCATCTCCCAATATTAACCCAACATTGTCGAAATCTTCTTTTAAAGCCGATGGCGCAAACTGCTCCATCACATTCATTACATCCCTTACTCTGCTCATGTTTAATTATCGATATTATCCCGCACCTCAATCAACAGTTCTCTGATCTCTTTCAACTTCGACACTACCTCAAAATCATGAATAGTATCATCCCTGTTTTCTTTCAACTTTTTCTGAGCCCCTTTCAATGTCATTCCTTTTTCTTTAACCAGATGGAAAATAAGATGAAAGTTCTCAACATCAGTAGGAGTAAACATGCGATTTCCCTTTTTGTTCTTATGAGGTTTAATCACATCAAACTCCTTCTCCCAAAAACGAATTAAGGAAGTATTAACATCAAACATCTCAGCAACTTCGCCGATTGAGTAATATAACTTTTCGACTTTCTTTTCTTTATAAGGCATGTATCTTTATTTGTTAACTAGTTGAATACAGCAATAATCCACTGCTCAACTACACCTTTAAATCAAGTAAACGATAGTATTACAATATTAGTAGTAATTTAACTAATTGCCAAACCATAAACTCGAACTGTCAATACTGATAAATAAGATACATCTGCTATTCAGTAAATTCGAACATTTAACTCAATCTACCATAAAAACCATAACAGCTCGCGCCTTGCCTTCTCGAATAGTATTATCTTTGAACAAAACAACTTATTATGAAGAGAAGCTTTGGGATATTTATATGCACTATCTTATCCTTTACCTTTGCAATCGCACAAACAAATCAAACCAAAAGTGGACTGTCATTTATTGGAGTTGGTGATATGATGCTTGGCACTCATTTTCCTTCCACTCAATATTTACCTCCTAACAATGATCCCTGGCCACTATTGAAAGAAGTTCAGCCTGTTTTTGCTGAGGCAGATATCGTTTTTGGCAACCTTGAAGGAGCTTTTCTCGATGAAGGAGCTGTTTTCAAAAGATGCAAGGATACCACTAAATGTTATGCATTTAAAACCCCCACTTCATTTGCACCGACATTAAAAAAGGTTGGTTTTAACTTATTAAACCTGGCTAATAACCATATCAGAGACTTTGGCCCTGCCGGCTTAAGAAAAACAACTGCAATACTCGACAGTCTGGAAATACCCTTTGCTGGTCTTGAATCAAAGCCTACTGATATTCTTGAATTCGAAAACTACAAAATTGGTCTTTGTGGGTTTGCTCCCAATACTGGTACAGTTCAGATTGGCGACATAGACAATGCTGTTAGAATAGTAAAAGAATTAAAAGAAAAATGTGATTACGTTGTAGTCTCCTTTCACGGTGGCGCCGAAGGTAAGGATCACCAACATGTGACCCGACAAACAGAAATCTTTTATGGAGAAAACAGAGGTAATGTTTATGAATTTGCCCATGCGATGATTGAAGCCGGAGCCGACATTGTTTTTGGTCATGGCCCTCATGTTCCTCGCTCCATTGAAATCTATAAAGATCGCTTCATTGCTTATAGCCTGGGTAATTTCTGCACCTACAGCCGTTTTAATTTAAGTGGAGCTAATGCCTTAACTCCTGTAATCCAAATATGGACTGAAACAGACGGCTCTTTTGTCAGAGGAAAAATTCATTCCTTTCACCAAATTAAAGGTGCAGGTACCTTTCCCGATCCTTCAAAGCAGGTTTTGCATAAAATAAAAGATCTAACCCGAATTGATTTTCCGGAACTAAAGGATCGATTGGTAATAGATGGCGATGGTGATTTTTATATGCCTTTTGAAAAACCAATTAAAAGCATGGGTATCAGTTCTCCTAAAGCAACAACAATATCAGCTCAGACGCTTAAACCCATCAGTTAACAAACTGATACAACAGTCATACAAAAAAAGCCGCTTTACGCGGCTTTTTTACTTTATTTTGAATTGATTTTAATCAAATGTTTGGTTCGAGTTCGAAGAAATCTGAATCATTCGGTCATATTGCTCAGCAGTAAGCTCCTCTTTGAAATAATAATGCTGAGGATTAACTTTTCGACCTTTCTCAATCACTTCGTAATGTAAATGTGAAGCAGTACTTGTACCGGTATTTCCAACGTAGCCAATCACTTCGCCACGTTTCACCTTTTGCCCCATTTTTACGTTAAATTCGTTCATATGAGCATACAAGGTAGTGTAACCAAAACCGTGATCTATTTCAACACGCTTACCATACCCTCGTACTTCATTTGTGATTTTCGAAACAACCCCATCACCTGTAGCATATACTTCGGTACCGGTTGGAGCCGTAAAATCCATTCCATAATGAAACTTACGAACCTTATAAATTGGATGTATCCTATATCCCCACCCAGAGGCAGTTCTTCGCAGATCGTTATTTGAAATAGGCATGATGGCTGGAATTGAACGAATCATTTCGTCTTTTTGCTTAGCCAGTTCAATAACTTCATCAAATGAAGTTGATTGGACATATAATTGCTTCATTACAATATCCAATCTACGGGCAGTCTTTGTAACGAGTTCTTTATTATCCATATCTTCAAGGTGCTCATAACGGTTTACACCACCAAAACCAGCACGGCGAATAGTCTTTGGAATACTATCAGCCTGAAAAATGGATCTGTAAATATTTTCATCCCGAAGTTCAATATCCTCTAATACCGATTCAACCTGATCCAGCTTTTTGTTCATAATATCATACTGTGACAGAAGCTGCTGAATTTCTCTGGCCTGACGCTTTTCTTTGGGACTTTCAAAAATGTAGGGATATACAAAGTATAGAATTACACCTAGAATCAGAAAAGAAGTAAGGTAGATTGAAATTCGGGTAAAATAGTAATTAAATCCTTTCTGAATACGATCATAACTAAGTGTTTCAGGATTGTATCTGTATTTGACCTTAGACATGTCTTGATCAGTTTTATTTTAAAATTAAAAAATTATCCACGAATCGTCCAAAATTAGGTAAATAATCTAACTTTGCAAGAAATTTTTTTGTTTAGTAAAGGTTTGAATACTATTTAGGTATTTAATGAACTTAAAATCAAAAAATCAGGCTCTATTCTTTTGTTTGAGCCTTTTTTAGTACTGAAAAATAAATAACAGACATTATAAATTAGCAAAACATGATGACGGCATCTGAAATCAGGAAGAGTTTTTGGGATTTTTTCAGATCAAAACAACACAAAATCGTTCCTTCAGCACCAATGGTTGTAAAGAACGATCCTACTTTGATGTTCACAAATGCTGGTATGAACCAGTTTAAAGACATTTTTTTGGGAAATAACGAACCCGTTAGTCCAAGGGTTGCCAATTCTCAAAAATGTCTGCGGGTATCAGGTAAGCACAATGACCTGGAAGAAGTTGGGCATGATACCTATCATCACACTATGTTTGAAATGCTAGGCAACTGGTCCTTTGGCGATTACTTTAAGAAAGAAGCTATTGAATGGGCCTGGGAATACCTTACTGAAGTATTAAAAATAGACAAAGACAGATTATATGTAACTGTTTTTGAAGGCAGCAAAGAAGATAACGTTGAACGTGATAATGAAGCTGCAGATAACTGGAAAGAATGGATTTCGGCCGACCGTATTATCAACGGGAATAAAAAGGATAATTTCTGGGAAATGGGAGATACAGGTCCTTGTGGTCCTTGCTCTGAAATACATATCGACATGCGTTCAGATGATGAGCGTGCTAAAGTTGACGGCAAATCATTGGTTAATAAAGACCACCCGCAGGTAATAGAAATCTGGAACCTTGTATTTATCCAATTCAACAGAAAAGCAAACGGCGAGTTGGTACCTCTTCCTAATAAACACGTGGATACAGGTATGGGATTCGAACGTTTGTGTCGTGCCATACAGGGAAAAACATCAAACTACGACACTGATATTTTCCAGCCATTACTTAATAAAATAGCCGAACTTTCAGGTTTTGAATATGGTAAAGTAGAAGAGATAGATATCGCCATGCGTGTTGTTTCTGATCACGTCAGAACCATTGCATTTTCTATCACTGATGGTCAGTTGCCTTCTAACAACAAAGCTGGTTATGTAATTCGTCGAATTCTTCGTCGTGCAGTTCGTTACAGTTATACCTTCCTGAATAGTAAGGAAGCCTTTATTTATAAACTTATTGATACACTTATCGCCACAATGGGCGAAGCATACCCTGAGTTGCAGGCACAAAAAACACTTGTAGAAAAAGTTATCAAAGAAGAGGAAGAATCTTTCTTAAGAACGCTGTCTACAGGTATCAATATGCTGGATAAAATCATTGCCGACACCAAAGAGAAGAACTTCAATGTTGTACATGGAGCTGTGGCATTTGAATTATACGACACATTTGGATTTCCATTAGATCTAACGGAACTGATCCTAAAAGAAAACGGATTGGTTGTTAATCGCGAAGAATTCCAGATTGAGATGGATAAACAAAAGGAACGTGCTCGCAACGCAACAGCTATCGAAACTGACGACTGGCAGGTTTTACAGCAAGACGATCGCGAAGAATTTATCGGATACGATTATCTCGAAACTGAAGTTTTCATCACCCGATATCGTAAAATAAAAGCTAAAAACAAGGAGCTTTACCAGCTTGTATTCAACATCACTCCTTTTTATGCTGAGAGCGGAGGACAGGTTGGAGATTCTGGTTACATCCAGCAGGGCGATGAGAAAATTTCAATCATCGATACCAAAAAAGAGAACAACCTTATTGTACATCTGGCAAAACAGTTACCAAGTAATTTAAATGGTAATTTTAAAGCTATAGTCAACACAAGTGCTCGCCAGAGTACAGCCAATAACCATACTGCTACACACCTTCTGCATAGTGCTCTGCGCGAAGTATTAGGAACACATGTTGAACAAAAAGGATCGTTGGTACACCCAGAATATTTACGCTTCGACTTTGCACATTTCCAAAAGGTTTCTGAAGAAGAACTGGATCAGGTGGCAGCCATTGTAAATAGTAAAATCAGACAAAATATTAATCTGGAAGAGAATCGTGAGATTCCATATCCAAAAGCATTAGAAATGGGAGCCATGGCTCTTTTCGGTGAGAAATACGGTGATTTGGTTCGTACCATTAAATTTGGTGAATCAGTTGAGCTGTGTGGTGGCACACACGTTAAAGCAACAGGGGAGTTAGGATTCTTCAAAATCATCAGTGAATCATCCATTGCTGCTGGCATTCGACGAATTGAAGCTGTTACAGGTTCAAAAGCAGAAGAATTCATCAACCAACAGTTTGGTTTGATTAAGGAATTGCAGAACATGTTTAAGAATCCTGCTAATCTTAAGAAAAATATCGAAAGTCTGATGGAAGAGAATGTTGTGATGAGTAAAGAGGTTCAAAGCATGAAGAAAAGTGCTTTAACCATTGAAAAACGCAATATCATGGATTCTGCCAAGGATTTTAACGGTGTTAGTCTGATGGCCGCGAAGGTTAAACCAGTTATTGCTGATCAGCTAAAAGATCTGGCTCATATGATTAAAAACGAGTCTGATGACAATGTTGTAGTAGTCCTTGGCGGAGAAGTAGCAGGCAAGCCTCAGCTGGCAATTTTAATTGGTGAGAAATTAGTTAAAGAATATGACCTAAATGCAGGCACTATCGTTCGTGAAGCTGCCAAACGCATGCAAGGTGGCGGCGGTGGCCAACCATTTTTTGCAACTGCAGGTGGTAAAAATCTTGATGGATTAGATACTGCCATTGAAGAAGCGGTTGCATTAATCAAAAACAAACTGGAAGCATAACCTCACAGGATATTCATCCGATATATTAAGCCCGGCCATGAGTCGGGCTTTATTGTATCCGTAATATGAAATAAATAATAGGCAATATTAGTAAGCCTGAGAGGAAATATGGCTTATTCGCGTGTCTTCCATTTTTAATTATCAGCATTCCTTTTAACAACAATACAAAACCCATCAATTCAACGATATTAATAAAATAATATACTCGTAAAAAGAAAGCCTTTGGTTCAAGTTCAGATATTGTAGAAAATGAAACTGTATAAACCGGCGTGTATTGCTTTAGATTTGCTATTTCTGATGCAATAAGAAGTAAATAGATAGTTATTATAAAACCGAAATAGAAGTAAATCTTTTTCACTATTAAGCATTGATTTTCTGATACATTAATTCATCAACAAAACCACCTTTGGTTTTCAACCATTGTTTTTTTGTTCCAATCAATGAAAATCCGGCTTTTTCAAACAATCTGATACTGGCATTATTATCCGCTGAGATATTGGCATAAACCTGTTTCAAACCGAGTGTATCAAAACAGTAAGCCAAAAACATTTCCAACGCTTCATAAGCATAGCCTTTTTCCCTGTAATCTTCGTGAATAATAATTCCAACTCCACCTCGCTGGTGAAAACCATCAAAATCAAATAGATCAATCATACCAACCGGGATATTGGTTGGTTCCAGTTCAAGAATTAAACGAAGTTGTTTGGTTTGGTATATATCAAGCTGAGCCTGCTCAACATACAATTTTAATTGGTGCTTTGAAAAAGGGGTGAGCGTATTGCTCACCTCCCATATCTTCATATCATTTTCCCACTTGTAAAGTAAATCAACATCTGTGGGCTCAAGAGCTCTAAGAACCAGCTCTTCTTGTTTCATTATTCTGTTTTTTCTTTAGCTAAACTATTCAATTGTTTGATTTCCCGAACAAATGCATCATCCCATATTTTAACATTGCCAAAGACAGTGCTTTTTACTTTTAAAGTAGCCTTATAACCTTTATAAGCACCATAAGCATAGCGGAACCAACCGTCTTTACACTCATATACTTTAATTAAACTGGCATCCAGACCATGCTTCGTAAATAAATCGTTGGTTATTTCAGGCTTTTTCAAAGAAACAAACTGAACAGTGTAATAAGGTATTCCATCTGAATCATCCATTACTTCTGTCACTGCCTCATCTTTTGGTTTTTCTGCAATCAGATACTTCATTTCAGTATCTTCCAATGTTAATGTCTGAGAGCTTTTCTTATAGGCCATTTCCCTTTCAACATCAACTATTGCATTAACTTCTTCATATCCATCTCCGGCATATGTAATCTTATATTTTTTCTCTGCTTCAAGAATTAACACATATTTTCCGGTTCCAGGATGTGGTTTGTAAGCACCAACCTCTTCATCAGTCTCAGCATCACTCACATAAATACGCACATTTTCCAATGGAGCATCTCCACTAACTACTTTTCCTTTAAATACAGCCAGGCGATTAATCTCAGGCTCTTCGTATTCGATCAAATAGATATCTGACCCTCCTAAACTACCTTCGTATCTTGATGAAGCGTAATAGGCAATATTTTGAGTTGCAGTTGGCACAAAGAAAAAGTCATCATCAGGTGTATTAATCGGATAACCTATGTTCTTTGGTGCACTCCATTCACCATCTTCCTGTAGTTGAGAATAGAAAATATCGAATTTACCCATACTGTTATGACCTTCAGAACTGAAGTATAAAGTTCTTCCATCAGGATGAATAATAGGTGTTTCCTCATCATATGGTGTATTTAAAATCGACATATTCTCAGGCTTTGCCCACTCTCCGTTAGGTAAGCGACGCACTCTATAAATATCCAATCCTCCAACACCACCTTCACGGTTACTGGTAAAATACAACGTTGAGTTATCAGGTGAAATTGAGGCATGCGTCTCAACATATCTTGAGTTTATCGGCTCCGGTAACTTAACTGGCTCAGTCCAATCCTCACCATCAAAGGTACTGTGATAAATATTGGCACCATCAATATCATTTCTGTAGATATAAAGCTCTGTTCCATCAATTGAAAGACAAACACCAGCTTCATGTCCTTTCTTGCGAAACAGCTCTTTCAACGATTTGGCTTTATCCCAGGCTCCATCTTTCTTATCAGATGAATAAACACGCTCAGCATATTGCCCATCAGGTAATAAGTCGCTATAGCTTGAAGCACGACGAGATGTAAAAAGTAATAATGACTCATCCGCTGAGATAAGAGGACTATGGTCGTCGTACTTGGAGTTTACTTCCGGACCCAGATTTTTAACAACCAATTTTACCGGAGCAGCCATTAAAGCAATCGCATTCTCACAATATTCAATCTGACGACGAAGGTTTGTAATAACATCTTTCTTTAAAGGATCAACAGTTGCAAGTACCTTTTCATATAATTCAATGGCCCTTTCAGGTTGAAGCATCAATTGATAATTCATTCCAATAAAGCTTTGCACATCAATTGCCACATCACCTGCTTTTTCTTCTTCAGGCAATAAGGAATATAATTTCTCAAAAACTTTAATAGACTCCTCATGAGTTCCCAGACTCATTTCGCAATATCCAAGATTATACAAAACCTCAACATCCTCAGCATCTTCAGCTAACAATTCCTCAAAAAGGTCTTTTGCCTCCTCATAGGCTTTGTTATCCATCAGATAAACGGCATCTTTAAATTTCTTGTTATCACGAGTTTGAGCACTCACCAACTGAGCTGACAAAAATACGGCAATGACTACCAGTAAAGAACGATGTATCATATTTGGGCTGGCTAAATTTATTATCAATTAATTAATCAAATGCAAAATAAGAAATTACAAACTGTTAATATGTATCAAAATGAAATAATTTTGATAAAAGGTACAATAATCTCCTTTATTGACCATCTTTCATGTCTTCAACTACAATCGGATCAAGATAAGAAGCATTTCCCCTGGTTGGAAAATCCAATCGTGCGGGTATGGTAAAATCCTTAACAAAAGTTGCTTTTCCAGAAGTTCGAATCGTCATTGTATATTCAACTCCTGTCGGAACAATTATCACATACTTTCCGGTTTCAGGATGCGGACGATATACTCCTACCTTCTCTCCAGATTCTTTTTTTGTTACTGTTATCTCCGATTCATACGATGGAATTCCTTCCTGTGTAAAAATAAAACCTGCCACAACTGCCAGTGTTCTTTCGTCATTTTCAGGATATTCAATCAACCAGATATCTGATCTTCCATAACCACCAGGGCGTTCTGATGCATAATAGACTCTTTGACCATCAAGCGTTGGAGAATAAAACAAATCATCACCAGGAGTATTTATTGGATAGCCAATATTTTGTGGTTCACTCCATTTTTGCTCATTATCATCTAATTTTTGAGTAGAAAAAATATCGAATCCTCCCATTGACATATGCCCCATAGAAGCAAAATACAAGGTTTTCTCATCATGAGATAGGAAAGGGCTTTCTTCGTCTTCAATGGTATTTATGGTAGGACCCAGATTCATTATTTTACCCCAGGTTCCATCAGGTAATTTAGTAACCATGTACAAATCCTTACCACCAAAACCTCCGGGGCGATCACTGGCAAAAACCAGCGTATTTCCATCATATGAAAAAGAGCCATGCGTTTCGTTGTAATCTGTATTGATGGGTTTCGGAAATTTCACCGGCTCAGTCCATCCTTTATCGGTAAGATTGGAATATAACAAATCTCCGGAAATACCATCATTCCGATAAACAATCATTGTTTGTCCATCAGCACTCAAACTGCAGGTTGCATCATTACCAGCCGTATTAATTGTTTGACCAATATTCATAGCGGGTAACCATCTGCCCTCTCTCCAAATGGCTTTATGGATATCTTCGTAGTATTGTCCGTCTGAAGTAGTAAGACTACCTGTTCCCTGACGATTTGATGTAAAGATCAATATTGATTCATCTGCCGAAATTACCGGACTATGTTCATCATTCTCACTATTAATCGCCTGACCCAGATTACTGATACGAAAATCAACCGGATTACTTTTCAATTTTATGGCATTCTCATTGTAGGTGGTTTCTCTTTCTATCTCTTTCAGCAAAGCTTTTTGCTTGGCAGGTATATTATCCTTTAATGCAATAAGTTCGGCTAATGCCTCATCGAATCGATGATTAAGGTGATATGCCTGAGCCAGATAATATCTTGCTTCAATGGCTCTCTCTTTTTTATTTTTATCCAACGGATAACTTTCTTTTGCTTTTTCTAAAAAAGGTATCGCATCATCTGTTTTATAATCAATATTCAGGAGACACAACCCCATCTGTAGGTTCAGAATTGGCTCTTCAGGATGATTAATCATCAGATGCTTTATTTTTTGTGCCGCTACATCAAACTTCTCCAGATTAATATCATCGGTAATGGCATTCAACTCCTTCTTTTTTAGCTTGGGTTGAGCAGTCAGAACCACATTAACACAAAAAATAAAAAATAGAATACTAATAACTTTTGGTGTGTTTAGGCACTGCATTATACGATATGAGTTAGATTAACTTTACTTGTTTATGGTGCTACAAGTTAATAAATAAATTCAGTTTAAAATGTCGGTTCTTACTGAAATTAGTGTCACTATGGCTTTTTAGAGCCGCACAGAATAGTTGAAACGATTCTATTAAAAATAAACAACCTGGCCTTTACCTCCCACAAGGCTGTTTTCAATCATATATTTCCCATCCGGTGAAGCATATGCATATGCACCCGTGCCATTTTTCACGATACCCGTAATTATATCTTTTAAAGAAATGCTGCCCATATCAAACACAATCATATCAGACATTTGAGATTCATCTATTTTCTCTGATATGAATATTTCAGCAGGATGATAGGTTTCACCTAGTTTATCTTTGAGTTTTTCATCATGACTGATCAACAGTATTCTTGAAGGACGAAAAGTTTTATTCTTAGCTGTTCTTACGGGCAACTCAAGCATTGCGGTTTTCAGTACCTGAATTCCATTGATAGCTACCCAAATCAAAGCATTAACCAGAAAAAACGTTTTCTTAAAGAAATACTTACGATGAAAAATCCACATTGATTGATAAAAATATTGATAGATTTCTTTGCTAGCAACGGTGGATTTTCCTTTAAAATGTATGATAGGAGCGGCTCCAAGAAAATGATTAGACCCAAACTTATTCATCAGGCAATATGACAAATCAATATCCTCGCCATACATAAAATATTGCTCATCCAGCAACTCAAACTCACCATTATCATCTCGACGCTGAGCTAAAAACGCTCCCGCAAGAACATCAACCTTTTGATTTTGGGTCTCATCCAGATCGCCATGATAATAACGGGCTATTTGCTTTGATTTTGGAAATAGTGAAACTAATCCAGTGATTTTACAAAAAGAAGCAAAGGGAGTAGGTAAACCTCTCATCGACTCTTTTAAGTAGTTACCTTCGCCATTAATCATTCTTAGTCCAATGCCTCCCGCTACTGGATCTTGATCGAAATGATTTAAGACTACCTTAAACGTATCTTCACCAACAATAATATCAGGATTAACCAAGACGGCAATTTTTCCTTTTGCCATTTTCAGTCCAATATTATTGGCTTTGGAGAAGCCCAGGTTTTCATTATTCCCAACAGTTATCACGAAGGGATAAGACTGCCTAACACGATCTACGATATTTATTGAGGAAGCATTGTCAACTACAATCACTTCAGCCGATATATCTTCAATTGCTTTGGAAACAGAAAAAAGAGTAAGATCCAGAAACTCCCAGGAGTTATAACTGACGATGATAATGGAGATATCCGGATTATGTTGTTTCATTTCTTACAATATTCCTGGAAATACAAATTACTCATCACCACAAAACAAATACCTGAAAAAACCGCAAAGTGTCTTTCTTTTGGCTTTGTTATACTCATTGCGATAGTGATCTTTTTGAGCCTGATCAGCATCTTTATTTAGCTGTTGCCATATTTCTCCCCACCCCAGAAAACCACCAACATTTCTATCATCAATAAAAACATCGGCATTTACTTTTCGGCTCATGGTTTCATCAATCACCTCTTCAGGGTATGTACGGTTAATCGCGTAAAATTCCACACCATTCTTTCGGCAATATTCCACTGCCTCATCCAATAATTTTCCGGATCGTATGGTCCACAAAACAAGTAAATGACCTTGTTTTTGCAAAGCTTTTAATGTTTGAAAGGCAAATATTTTCTCCTTCCCAATGGCTGGGTATTTATGTTCTACAATGGTTCCGTCAAAATCAACCGCTATAAGCATAAATTATAGGTTTAAAGGTCATTATCAATTTCTTCTAAATCTTTCTTTATCGAATTTACTGAAGGATAATTCAATAGCATAAAGAGATAGAGTAATCCAAATACTATCAACTGGTTTATCTCGCCTGTTGAAAGATAGATTAAAATACTTATCAACGACAATCCCTCAAGCGTTGTCATCTTAATAAAAAAGGCTGTTCGGTATTGTATTACTTTACGGTCGAACGACATATTTCTGTCAATATGACTCACTTTTCGCTTAAAAAACATGTAAGACGATGGTATTCCAACAAGAGCCAGAATAACGTTTAAAGATTTCAGATTGTTCTCCATTTGCAAATCAAAGCTGCTAACTTTACCAATAGCGAAAACAAAATAAAAAGCAAAACCTGCAAAGGCAGCCAGAACAATGACAATGGCAAAATATATTATTTGAATTTGCCTGATAGTTTTATTGCTTTCCATAATTACAAAGTATTTTCAAACGGTAATCGATTAACCAACGACCTCCCCAAGGTTACCTCATCAGTATATTCCAGTTCATCGCCAATGGATACTCCCCGGGCAATGGTTGTCATCCTTACACCGTATTTTTCAAACTTCTTAAATAAATAAAAATTGGTTGTATCTCCTTCCATGGTGGTACTTAGTGCAAAAACCACCTCACTTATATTCCCTGCTTTTAGTTTTTCTTCAAGTGGACCTATCGTCAAATCATCCGGACCAATGCCATCCATTGGAGAAATTACACCTCCCAAAACATGATACACTCCATCAAATTGCTGTGTATTTTCAATAGCCATCACATCCCTGATACTTTCCACCACACATATCAATTCATGATTTCGATTGGTATTGGCACAAATATGGCAAGTTTCACTATCCGAAATATTATGACAACTCTTACAATACATTATTTCTTCCCGCATCAACCGGATAGAATCAGAAAATTTAAAGACAGTTTCTCTTTCCTGTTTAAGCAAGTGTAAAACCAAACGCAAGGCTGTTTTTCGGCCTATACCGGGCAATTTAGCAAATTCGTTAACTGCCGATTCGAGTAATTTTGAAGGAAAAGAGGCTGAGGTCATATTCTTCTTTTGATTCGATGTCAAAGGTAATAAAAAGATACCAGCAATCAGCTTCTGATATCGAACTGCCTGTTTAGATCAACTGTCGATTCTTTTACATCAAACAGATTCTATTATATTTGGATACAAATTAAGAAAGATGAATCCTATCCTGATAGCCTCAATCATAGCTGCCTACTTTGCTGTTTTAATTACTATTTCAATAATAACAGGTCGAAAAGCCGATAACGATACTTTTTTCAGAGGTAACAAACAGTCACCCTGGTACATTGTTTCCATTGGAATGATTGGAGCCTCGCTTTCTGGTGTTACCTTTATTTCGGTGCCCGGATGGGTTGGCTCTACCGGCATGACATACATGCAAATGGTTATGGGATATTTTCTGGGTTACCTGGTTATTGCACACATCCTGCTTCCACTCTATTACCGATTAAACCTTACGTCCATCTATTCATACCTCGAAGATCGTTTTGGTTTTTGGTCGTATAAATCAGGATCATTTTTGTTTCTTTTATCAAGAACCATTGGTGCGTCAGCTCGATTATACCTGGTTGCAAACGTTTTACAACTGACCGTTTTTGAAGCTTTTAAAGTTCCTTTTGAAGCCACTGTATTAATTACTATTCTGCTTATCTGGCTATACACATTTAAAGGAGGTATCAAAACCATCATCTGGACAGATACTTTGCAGACTTTATTTATGTTATTGAGCGTTGGAATAACTGTTGTTGTCATCTCCAGAAGCATGAATCTATCGTTTGGTAGTATGATCAACACCATTTCTCAAAGCGAGTATTCATCCATTTTTGTTTTCGACGACTGGAGTTCAAAACAGCATTTCATAAAGCAATTCTTTTCAGGCGCCTTCATCACTATTGTGATGACAGGACTTGATCAGGATATGATGCAGAAGAACCTTACCTGTCGTAATCTGAAGGATGCTCAGAAAAATATGCATTCGTATGGATTTGCCTTTGTACCTGTTAATTTATTATTTCTTGGACTTGGTGTTTTACTTTACATTTTTGCAAACAATCAGGGAATAGCCATTCCTAAAAATGCTGATGATCTTTTCCCCATCATTGCTACAAGTGGTCATTTACCGCAAATAGTTGGGATATTTTTTATTTTAGGATTAGTTGCAGCTGCCTACTCAAGTGCTGATTCGGCACTTACCTCATTAACAACATCCTTTTCGGTTGATATAATTGGACTAAAGAATAAAACAGAACAGCAAGCCAAAAAAATCCGTTTTATCGTTCATATTGGCTTTAGTCTCTTATTGGCATTGGTTATTCTACTTTTCAGGATATTCAATAGCGATAGTATCATCAGTACCATTTTTAATCTGGCAGGATATACCTATGGGCCATTATTAGGCTTATACTCCTTTGGACTATTTACAAAACTAAAAGTAAAAGACTATTGGGTTCCGTTAATTGCAATAATTGCTCCTGTTCTAATCGGTATTGTAGATTATAATTCAAAAGCCTGGTTTGGAGCGCCAATGGGTTTCGAAAAACTAATCCTTAATGGACTGATTACATTCTTTGGATTACTCATCATCACCCGATGGAGAAACAAATAAAAACTCCCCGTTTCATAACGAGGAGTTGAAATATATTAGTTAAAACTAATGGATCCGCGGTTTTCTTCCGATTCATGATAATCATACATTTGACGCAGAATATCAGCATACTTTTTATAGATAACACGTCGGCGAAGCTTTAATGTCGGAGAAAGTTCACCTGTTGGTGCTGACCAGTTATCACAAACCATTCGAAAACGTTTAATCTGCTCATGGGTACCCAACTGTTTGTTAAAGCGGTGTACTTCTTTTCTGAAGATGGCCAGTACTTTCTCATCTGCAATCAACTCTTTATTATCTCTAAAATGAATCTTATGCTCATGTGCCCACATATGCAAAAACTCAAAATTAGGGGCAATGATTGAACCGGCAAACTTTTCGCTCTCCCCTACAATGATGGCTTGCTCTATAAAATCTGATTCTTTCAGAAGATTTTCAATTGCCTGAGGTGCTATATATTTACCATTCGACAGCTTAAACATCTCTTTTTTGCGATCGGTTATCTTTAAAAACTTATCATTAAGCAAAGTACCAATATCACCAGTATGAAACCATCCATCATTATCAATTACCTCATCAGTGTTTTGCTGATCTTTATAGTAACCCATCATAATATTCGGACCTTTGGCCAGAATCTCTCCATCATCATCTATCTTGACCTGAACACTTTTAAAAACGGGGCCTACGGTTCCAATCTTCAAATTGCCTGGTTCCGCAATATAATTAGCCGCAATAACCGGGGCTGTTTCTGTCAATCCATAACCTTCCATCAATGGAATTCCGGCTGCAAAAAACAGGCGACTCAAACGTGGCTGCAAAGCTGCACCACCGCTAACTACAAAACGTAAATTCCCTCCGAATGCTTTTTGCCATTTCGAAAAGATTAGCTTACGGGCGATTTTCAATTTTATAGCATACAAAGGATAATTTTTCCCGTTTGCCCTATATCGTTCTCCTAAATGCATTGCCCAGAAAAACAAAACCTTCTTTAAGCCCGAAAGATCATTTCCTTTTGCAACCAATTTATCGTAAATCCTTTCAATAACACGCGGTACTGTTACAAAAGCTGAAGCTTTTATTTCAACCAGATTCTGAGCAATGGTACCCAGATTCTCGGCATAGTAAATACTACATCCATTGTATTGATACAGATAATTAATCATCCGCTCATATACATGACAAAGGGGCAGGAAACTTAACACATTATCCTTTGGAGAAAGAGGGAAGAGTGGATAAGCATCCTTCATATTGCTCATGAAGTTTTTATGACTCAACATCACTCCTTTAGGATTCCCTGTTGTGCCGGAAGTATAAATGATAGAAACTAATTCTTCATCACTTATAGAATCTCTTATCTCTTTGAATTTATCTTTCCACGAGATACGATGCTTCTCTCCCAGTTGAGTGATTTCAGTCCAGTTTTTTGCCTCAGGTATATCATTAAAGGTATAAACCTCTTCAATGCTTTCGATGTTTGCAGCAACCTCTTTAAGTCGGTTATAAAGAGTTACATCTGAAACAATTAATATTTTGGCATCACTGTGCTCCAAAATATATTTATATTCTTCATCAGATATCGTAGGGTAAATCGGAACATGTACTACTCCAATCATTGACATTCCCATATCAACAAAGTTCCACTCCGGCCGGTTATTGGTTACCGTGGCAATTTTATCGCCCTTTTTAAACCCTAACTCAAGCAAACCGTAACTAAAAAGACGAGCTTGCTCACTGTACTCATTCACACTAAATTTTACCCACTCCTTATTGCGCTTGGCACACAATATATCATCCTTCTGAATATTGTGCTTAAGGTTGGTAAGCAAATCAAAGGTTCTTCTGATTTCCATTATAATCTCTTATCAAGCTATCTGACTATTTGACAAGCTTCAAATATAAGGAAATTTGTTTTATTGGATTTAATGCGGAAAATTAACGTAAAAGTATTAGTGATTGAATTAGTTTAGTTAATATTTGTAACCAAACTACATTTCTTAACTTTCAATTAATTAAATCTTACTGAATAAGAATATCACCGTGTCCTCTTAATTCACAAGAGTGATTAATAATTTTGTAGTACATACGCACCACTTCACTTGTTTTACCCAACTCCGACACGTCTATTTTTAAGGAAGTACTTTCTGTCTGACCACTTAACAACACATTTAAATCTTCATCAACAATTCGATAATGAAATGTGTGCCCCATTGGCATACTGATCTTAAGATAGCAGTTATCTATACAAGGATTTGGATAAGCTGAGACCTGATACAAATAACTATCGAGACTGCAATCTGTTTCAAAACCATTATTAAATAAGGATTCAATATTATTACTCCAGCTCTCATAGAATTGCCAGTCGTTGTCGTCAGACTTAAGAATAATACCTGTATCATCGGTTTCAGTAATACCCATGAAGCCAGGATCAATTTCCTCCTTCTCACAACTCCAGATTAAAACCAGAAGTAAAATAAATATGATATTCCTTATTCTCATATTCCAGATTGTTGTTAAGCAAATGTACGACTGAATATATTACAATGTCAATATTTTACAGATATGAACATTTCGCTTTGATGGATGTAGGAATATTTAAGATTTATGGAAAATCATTTATCTTAACTTCTATCGATTTATTACATTATTATTCTAATCAACTGAATTCTTACTGTTTATCTCCCAGGTTTTCGAGCATGATAAATTTTGTCTGGCGATTAGCCCACCGTTCCCTGGCATATTTCTGCATATCAACAATGGTATCGTTTTCATCAACAATTTCCAATCCAAGAAGTGTTTCAATAATATCTTCCATCGTAACAATACCATCCAATCCGCCATACTCATCGACAATTACTGCCATATGCTGATGCTTATCAAGTAAATTCTCCCATATTGAGAACAGTTCCATATGACTTGGGAAAAACTGAACTTCTTTTTTAATCTCTTTTAGCCTGACATCATGCTTATCATCAGCCAGTTTTTCATAGACGTTTTGCAGAAAGACAATACCGGTAATATTTTCATCATTACCTGAATAGACTGGTATTCTTGAAAACTTCAAAAAATCTTTGTTTTTAAAAAATTCACCAAGAGTCATTTCTTCGCTGGCCAATGTAATTACCACACGCGGAGTCATTATTTCTTTTACCTTAATATTTTTAAGCCGCAAAATATTTTGAATAATTTTATGTTCCTTATCAGAAAAAACACCTTCATCTGCTCCAATACTGGCCAGAGCAGCTATCTCTTCCCTGCTTACTACATTCTCTTTATAATTCTTAGAAAATATTTTGGTGATAAAAGCTGACATGATTACCAACGGATAAGTAACTATTATCATCAATCGGATAGTAAAAGAAGTAAAACCGGCCAGATTCCTCCAATACCTTGCTCCGATTGTTTTGGGAATGATCTCAGTAACGATCAGAATCAAAATGGTAAGTATTGCCGAAACAATTCCAAATGAAGCTTCACCAAAAACTTTTACCGCCTGAGCACCAACACCTGCAGCTCCAATAGTATGAGCAACAGTATTTAATGACAAAATTGCTGACAAAGGTTTATCAACATTGGATTTAAATTCAATAAATTGCCCGGCCCACGAATTTCCTTTTTCTTGTTTTACAAGCAGAAATGCCTGAGGTGTGGATAATAAAACGGATTCCATTATGGAACACAAAAACGAAACAAAAAGAGCTAAGAAAAGGTAGGCCAGCAGTAAAATCATCTTTTTGTTTTAAAGATAAAAACTTTAACACAATTTGCTAAAGCAAAAAAGACGAAGATATTGCTACCCTCGTCTCTTCTATTTATTGTGACATTGTGTTAAAACCACTGCCTTTTGCGAAATAAAAGAACTCCCAGAATTGAAAGAACCAGTGATCCAAGCAAAATAGCAGGCATTGCCCATTGCCAATTTTCCATATAGTTAGGAACATTCATCCCATAAAAACTTGCTATTAAAGTGGGTATCATTAAAATAATTGAAATAAGCGTCAATTGTTTCATCACCACATTCAGGTTATTTGAAATAACGGAAGCAAATGCATCCATCATACCACTTTGAATATCGGAATATATTTGGGCAATTTCCAGGGCCTGCTTATTCTCAATCATGGCATCTTCAAGCAGATCTTCGTTGATCTCGGAAGTAATTTTTCTGGAATTTCTCAAGCGTGCCAGAACCATTTCGTTACCTTTTATTGATGTAATAAAATACACAAGGCACTTTTCCATATAAAGTAACTTATTCAGTTCTTTATTCTTAATCGATTTTTCCAGATCCTGTTCAATAGAAGCAGTAATCTGATTAATCTGTTTTAAATACTTCAAATACAACCAACCGGAACGCAAGAATAAACGAAGAATAAAATTCACTCCATCTGTTATCTGTTGATACTGATCTCGAAAAGGCGATGGACCTTCTGCAGGTAACACTTCATTATCCTGCAAACAAAGCGTAAGTGTATAATTATCTTTAATGAATATCCCCAAAGGTATGGTATAAAAGGGAACACGCAGATCATGCGCTCTAACCGGAATTCGCATTATTATTAATGTCCACTGATCATCAAATTCAATACGTGGTCGTTCATCCTGATCCAGAATATCGTTAACAATATCCATTGGCATACCAAACTCATCAGTAAGTCTTTTAATTTCATCGGTAGTTGGATTATTGGCATTAATCCAGCATTCATTTTTAGGCTCGTTGATTTCAACATAACCTCCGAATGTTTTGAAGATTTTTAGCATTGTAGTGCCTCCTTACATCATTAGCCTGCAAGGAAGCCGATAAAGCCCCTTACAGGAAGATTAATATTTTTATTGTACTATTTCCGGGGCCTTCGTCCATAATGATTCAGCTCAAAAATTAATGGCACAAAAGTAGTAAAACAAATCGGGCTCAATAAAACATTCTAAGGTTAAAAATATCTAAACAAGGTGAAGCTTATCCAACTTCTCCACTTTAAATATTTAACAAATTAATAATCAGAATTTTATATTGACACAACTTTACTTTCAGTGTATATTGAGCGTTACTTCCTAATTATTAATTTAAACCATTACATTATGATTAAAAAGATTAGTGCGGCAATGTTGATAATGTTTTTATCACTGCCTTGCATCATCATCTCTCAGGAAAAAGAAGAGGTGAAGTATCGTCCCTTTTTCCTAATGGAAGATCAGGTAAAACCTTCGATGTATTTTGAATATCTGGATGCAGTGAAAGCCAATGTTCAGTTTTTGGCGGACCATAGCTTCAAATATCCAATACATACGTTTAGTGACGATGAGTATAACATATACTTTTCCATACCAATGGGACAAAAAATAGCCTATGTCGACAGCATAAACAAGGCATTTAATGAAGTCTATGAGGCTGACAAGGAAGGATGGGATAATATGTTTAAACTTTATGACGATACCTATTCGAGGAACAAATCATTTATTATTTACTGGAGTAAATCACTCTCTTATTGGCCAGAAGGATTAAAAGGAGAAGAAGGCAACAACTATATCGAATACATGGAATTATTTGCTATCCCAGGCAAAATGGATGAGTTAAAAAGTTTAACGAAAGAATGGGTTGCCCTATATAAGAAAAATAACATTCAGACACCTTTTGAAACATATGCCGGATACCTAGGTACAGATTTAAAAATAATTATTTTATCAAGGTTTAAAAACCAACAAGATGCTGCCATGCAGAATGCCAAAATAGATGAGATTTTAGGCAACTCAGAGGAATTAATAAACCTTTATAAAAAGACACTAGTGGGCGATTAAGATTAAAAAACGATCTTTGAAATTCTTTGTTAGTCGTACTTGTAGCGATTTTTAATAGCGTGACGATTTGAATTG